>DAONXX010000005.1:0-42710 GCA_035414025.1 Bacteroidales bacterium
TTTAAATCCTTTATCGGATTCCCGATAACAGCAATGTTGGAATGCTTATTTCGGGACAGAAAGATTTCTTTTGCCCTTTCAGTCTGGCATATAATGCCCCTGGCAGTAGGATAAATCAGATGCCTCAAGGTATCATGAAACCATCCAAGGCTTTTATCCGGTTGACTTCTGTCAGAGACAAAAACAGGGTATTTAAGTCCCAATAGTGACAATAAAACAAAATTGTTCCAGTATTCACCGAAGCTCAGAATGCTATCGGGTTTAATTTTCTTAATAGTAGCCCTTAGAAAAAACATTGTTTTTACAGTATACCATAACCGCCATCTGTTATTAAACCTGAATCGCGGAACGCTGACGAGAATATTATCAGGAACCGGGTAAAATATTTCCCTTGAGATTCCGTAGAGAACCAAATGTACTTCGACCTCCTCTCTGGCAGCAAAATAATGCGCAAGTTCTGACATTACCCTCTCCATTCCTCCTGCCTGAAGAGACGGTATTACAAGACACAGCTTTTTTCTTTCCATATATATAACCTTGCTTTCGGCAGGCTTCCGGGCTTTATCCCTTATTATTCGAACTCTTAATCAAATTATCAATCATCCATCCGTAAGGATTGAATTGACCCGGATGCCAGGTAAGATTCCGGTCCCAATAACCGGTGCAAGGATCATAAACTTCCTTAATAAAACCAAAGCTTAGTTCCAATACATATGTTTTATTCCCGGAGTATACAAAATCCAACGCAACGCTCTGACCATCAATCTTTTCCGCCAGTTCAAAGGCCAGTTTAACTGTATCTATGTCAAAATTATCTTTTTCATATAGAATCAACCCGCTTCCTGATGCCCTGAAATCGTTTTTTCTGACCATGCGCTTAATGGCAAATGCTTTATCCCTTATAACCACTATTCTTATGTCATAAGAATTTCCGGGGATAAATTCCTGAAAATAAACATAGCCTTTTTCCCTTCCCCTGATCCTTGCAAAGGCAGGTGGTATCACAAATCTGGCCAATCCAACGATTAAATCAATTATACCGGTTTTCCCCATTTTATAGACTCTCCACCGCTCCTTTATATTTCCAATAGCATAATAAGGGAGAAATCCGCCTTTAAAAGCTTTCCTGATCAGCCTTTTTGCCTCCAGGCGGCTTTGAACCAATCTTACATTCTGTGATCCTCCTCCCCCCCTTAGCTTGAAAACTTTGGGAAACGAAGTCTGCTCTGCCCAACTAAGTGCTTCAGACTTGCTATAGAAAATCCATGTATCTGGGATAGGAGCACCAATAGCTTCAAGAAGATATTTTTGACCTACTTTGTCATCAAAATGCCAAACTGTCTTAAAATCAGGGAAAACTTTTTTTCCTGATGTCATAAGGGAATAGATAAGCTGCCTTGCAAAGAGTATCTCCTTTGGGTTATTCTGATGAATATGCCACATAAGTGCATCACAATCGCTGAGCTGCTTCAGGATGTCGTTTCGGTAACAGTCAACCTTTTTCCATGGAATTTTGTTTTCCACACAGTATTCAACCCATCGCTCACTGAACGAATTGTCCTTGTAATGAATTCCAATTTTCATATTTCACTATCTAATAGGCTTATTGCCTGGTAAATTCAATCTTGCCTTACTCAAAGATTAAAATCTAAAAAGTAATCATATTGTATATTTATGAGATCAACTGCCTGTTTCGTTCAAACCTGTCTCAGGGATTCAAAAATATTGAAGCCCAGATTTCAAAAGAAATGATTACCCACAGCGCTTCCATCTCTTTATGACTTATTCTGCCTGTATTTGAAATCCATTCTGAAACGATTCTGTGATTAAACAGTCCACGATTCTTAATACCGGGAAGAACAATTTCTTTAAGATACCGGGAAAATTTTGGATCACTGAAAAAATCCCTCAACGGAATTCCAAATCCCATTTTATTGCGAAAGGCAAAATCTCTTCCGAAACAATCAGCGACTATCAACTTCAGAAGATATTTCTGGTTATTACAGCCTTCTCTGATTTTCCTGTTTAGCAGAAAGGTTTCAGGAATGCAGAATGATTGCTTAACAACTTCATTATCAAGAAATGGAACCCTGTTCTCAATAGAGTGTGCCATCGACATCTTATCTTGTCTGATAAGAAGATCAGGGAGGTATGAAATCATTTCGTATTTCACCTGTCGGTCAAATAATGATCCCGTCAGTGAATGATACAATGATTTCCGCTTCATAAGTGCAGCGTCAATGGAAAATCTACTTCTTAACCTTTCCGCCAGTAAGGGATGCATGTAAGAATTCGCCATTATTGCCCTTGATCCCAATTTAAAATAATCAATCATGCCTTTGATATTTTGCTTATTAGCTACTATCTCAGCAAGTATCTTACGCGCACGGAAAGGAAAAATAACATCATAGAACCTGTTATATCCACCGAAAACCTCATCAGCACCCTCCCCGCTTAGCAACACTGTAACATAGTCTTTTGCCCTTTGGGATAATTTGAATATTCCAATCGTATTTGGGTGATTCAGCGGTAACTCAAGATGCCATGTTGCTTTTTCAAAATTCTCAAGATAGTAATTGGAGTCAAGCAGAAACTTATGGGTTATTATTCCGATCTTTTCAGTAACAATGTTTATAAATTCTTCTTCTGAAAATCTTTCATCTTCAAAAACAATTGATACAGATTCCAGCCTGCCTTTATCGCTGTGCATGTTTGCAAACATGGTTACCAGTGTAGAATCAACTCCTCCCGACAGCTGGCACCCCAGCTTAACATCACTTATAAGTTGACTCCTGACACTCTTCCCAAATGTTTCTTCAAAGCTATTTTTATAATGCTGGATACTACATGTAATTGATCCATCACGATTATAAGTATTTATATTGAAATAATTTCTGACGGTTATCCCACTTTCGAGTGTAAAAGTCAGATAACAACCCGGCTTAAGGGAATCAATACCTTTGAAAAGCGTTCCTTCAAGATTACTCCTGAATATCATATACTCATCAACCTGACTCTCATCTAATTGCCAAACAAAGTCACTAAGACATTTAAAGCTTTTTAACTCTGATGAAAAAGCAAATGTTTTGCCAGTATTAAGATAATACATGGGTTTAATGCCGAATCGATCCCTTGCTAAAAATACACTTCCAAGTTCAAGATCAATTATTACAATGGCAAACATCCCATTAAGCCTGTTCAGCATCCCTTCAAATTCATACTTCAGATATAGGGCAAGTACTATTTCCGTATCCGTCTGACTCTTAAAAGTGTAGCCCCAATTCTGCAATTCATTTTTAAAATCAAAAGCATTATATATTTCACCGTTTAATGCAATAATTACCTTTCCGTCAGGACTTACCATTGGTTGATGACCATTATATGAGAGGTCCAGAATACTTAATCTGTTGAATCCAATTATCCCTTCATAAGCCGTGTGCTGATCTGATTTATTATCAGGATCCATTTCAATGGTGGTACCCGATTTTAAACTGAAGGCCCTGATACCGGAATCATCAGGACCACGATGCTTCTGAAGTCTTAGCATCTCAACCATTGTACCGCGGCCAGGTATAGGCCTCAGATCGGTATTAATATATCCTGCTATGCCACACATATTATTCTTGATTTGCTGTTTATCCTATGCTAGATATACTCCAGTACTAATTTGGGACAAAAATGTCTTTCTTTTATTCAAAGTCCTCCAGTAACCTTACCATGACTTCTCTGTGAGATTCACATCGGAATAAATTCAGCAGAAGCATACGTTTACGCTTCGATATCAGCTTTGGAAAAAGCTTCCTCACTCTGAGAGCCGTGATAATCCTCCCGAAATAAGGTTCCAGAAAAGAATCATACATATCAGAAACCTGCTCACAGTATTTATCAAACTCCTGCTGCAATTTTTCCGGGTCAGCAATAATATCATTCAGCCTGCTTATTTCTTTTTTGAAATGTAAATCTTCATCTTTGTTAAGGTGAAATACCCCGGGCATTTTATTATTCTGTTTCAAAGGAATCAGCTCAAAATCTATTTTGTCTGAAAAAAGTAACCTTACTGCAAACCCGGTGTTCCACGAACTGTCACATCTGCCCGGATGATCATAAATGAAGTTTCCAAGACCATAAAATATAGGCCTGGTATTATATACCTCGTAACCTGAAAATGCGTGAGTATGATTTGCCACAATGACATCTGCCCCGGAATCCACAAGAAATCGGTAAAGCTTCCTGGTACGCGGAGAAGGCAAAGAATAAAACTCATTTCCGGCATGAACTATAACTATTATATAGTCAGCAACATTCCTGTATTCTTTTATTCCATAAAAAGCTTGAATTGGATCCAGCCTATTACACACGAATGAATTGTCAGGTGCTTTTATGAACTCATCATCAGCAAAATTGAAGACTGCAATCTTCTTCTCCTTAAAGACACGCATAAACGGCTTTGCAGCTTCATCAACTGTCCTCCCTACTCCTGTAGTATCAATGAAATGTTCTGAACAAAGCCTCAATGTGTCAGATACTCCCGAGTATCCATAATCCATTATATGATTATTTGCCAGTGCCACAAGACCAACATCAGCATATTTCAGGACATGAATGCAGTCGGGATGTGCCCTTTGATGAGGGCCTGTTTTAATTCTTTCTGAATCGGACAATGTTAACGGACATTCAAGATCAACTATATTGAGATCATTCTCCTGAAACACATTAAGAAAATCGTTGAAAATTGTGCCAAAATCTTTATTTCGTGCCAAGGTCTCTACTCTGTTATGCGGGCAAAAGTCTCCGGCAATTAGTATTTTTACAGGGTTTCTATTCATTTTTCTCTATCCGTGTTCAAGTTAAACTTTCATGGGTTCAAAGGGCTGACCTGCTCTTTAGTATCAAATCACCAAGCTGATCAGAAGACATGAATTCCACATCGGGCCAATTCGAGAGTATTTTTTCAATCAAAAATCTTAGAGAGTTAAGATTGCTTCTCCTGTTTTCCTGATCAAGAGATCCAATGTAATTCAACCTGTGGGTGCATATTACGGCGGGTTTGTTCCAACGGAATGCTATTTCAATCCTCCGGAGACAATCTTCAACAGGATGGTCAGATTCTGACAGTGATGGTTCGAAAAAACAATTCCTTGTCAGAAAAACCATATTCCAGGCGTTCGTTGAACCCAAAAAATGGTATTTTCTCCTGTAATTGCCAAATGAACCCGTTGGGACTAATTGAACAATAAGACCCTGTATATATCTGACTCCGTTTAATTGAAGATTCTTTTCTATCTCACTGTCCCATGTGTAGCATGGAGGAATGAAAGACCTTGATCTATACCCCATTATCGACTCAAACAAGTTCAGACCTTCGGTGATGCTCTGATTCAAATAATCAATCTCTTCCGGAGAGTTGTTGTCAAGAACCTCCATAAAATTATAATCTTCATAACCCGAGAAGGTCGTCCTATGGTTAAAAGTCAGCATTATTTCAGGTTTCCCCTCCCTCAATGCTTTCATCCATCTGTTAACATTTACGTGTTCACGACCATGAAACTGAGGATGAAATATCCCCTCTGAATTTCCTTTGTTCCATAGAGTTACAACACTATCTCTTCCAGGGTAATTCTTTAATGTCTCAGTAACTGGTTCAAAATAGTATTCAATAAACTTGCTACTTCTGATCCTGTCAAAATCAGGATTGCCGACGACAATGTTAGCAGTAAATACCGGATGTCTGTCATTCCTGTCACGATATGAACGAAGAACATCGAAAAGCATTGACAGATCATCATTGCTTTCCAGGGAGTCAAGCCGGTTATAATCTGTTTGTGTCAGGTTCAGTCCTTTGTTTCTGAACTCTGAATACACTTCCATGGATGGCATGCGTATGCTGCCCCAGTCATCACTCTCAAAGACAACAATCTTTCTTCGGGTTCTCCATCCCGAAATATTTAACAGATTGTGACTAACAGATGACCTGATTTTCCCGATTATTTTATTCGGCATAAAGAATGAGATTGCCCAACTCAGATGAAGTGATAAACTCCGTGTCGGGCCATTTTTTTATAATTGTATTAAGTAAAGTATTCAATTGTTTTAAGCCACCCGAGCGATTATGTTCCCATAATGCACCGATATAATTTACTCTGTGTGAACTCACAACAGCCGGTTTAAATAAACTGAACGCTATGCTTATATCCCTCAAGCAACTGTCGACCCAATCCCTTCCTTCCTGACTGGGTTCAAAATGGCAGTTACGTGTAAGATACAGTATTCCTGATTTATTTGACTGTCCTAGCCAGTGAAGGTTCTTTCTGAACTTGCCCCCGCCGACAGGCTCCTGCTGTATCTTTGAAACAGCAATGTATTTTATTCCTTTCTGCCTGCAGACTTTTTCAAGCTGTGTACTAAAGGGTCCGTTGGGAGGCACAAAATAGGTGGCGCGGAATCCAAAAAGATCTTCAAACAGATCAAGTCCCGAAGCAATAACACTTTCCTGGTAAATAAGGTCCTCTTGATTATGAAAATCAAATGCAGCCTGAAGTTCCAGCTTAATCTCCGGATCATTGGCAGTTGAGATTCCCCACATTTGATTTTGAAAAGCGACCATGACTTTTTCATTCTCGGCCTGTAAAGCTTTAAGCCAGGATTGAACGTTCAGATGTTCCCGTCCATGGAATTGCGGAACAAAAAGTCTTTTTTGGATCCCTTCCTTCCAAATATTAAATGAATTCTCACTACCCGGGTATTTAAGAAGTGTTTCCGTAAAAGACTCATAATGATACTCCTTAAAATCGGATTCAGATATTTTCTTAAAATCAGGATTTGCAACAACCGAAACAGGAGTCATCACGGCAGTTCGGTTCGTTGAGTCTTTAACTGAACCAAGAACTTCGAACAGCAATGAAAGATCTGCTGATGTGGCCAGGGTATCGTATTTGTTAAATCTTCTGCCCTCATCATTGTCAAGGTCAATCCCGGCTTTGATCAGATTATTGTATGCTTCGTTTGACGGCATTCTGATACTACCCCAATCATCTGACTCAATGATCACATATTTTTTCCTGGTCCTCCACCCTGGTATATTGGACAGATATTTATTGATTAACATTTTGATTTTTTGCCAATTAGCTGAAAAGAATATCAAAAACAGTCAGTCCCGGAACCAACCATGGAAAGCCAATTCCTGGTGTAAAAATCCATGCATTCATAGTTTCAGATCCCTGTCTAAAAGTAATTGCTGCGAAAAGGAGCATTGGGAAAAGTCCTATAATCGTAATCGGTTCAATACTTTTTGATTCATTAGCAGCAAAATATCTATATATATATAGCGTGGCAAACATGAAAAACAAAATCATGAACCTGCCTCCAAATGAAGGTATTGGCATGCCAAAATTAACAAATGCCAGAAATAACAATAGAAAGCTAAAAAGATTCTTTTCAGCTTCGTCGCTTCCATATTTTCTCATACGAAATCGTAAAAACGCAATTGCTATTATCAAATAATAAAGAACAAGGTCTGATCCGATCTGCATAAACCAGGCCACCTGCTCGATTGATTCCTGTCTCAGTTGTACATATGCTGAATCAGTATACATTTGCACTCGTGCCTTCAGTGCTGCACTTCCAAGAATACCATAGGAAGACTGAACCAGTGGCTCAATTAAACCAGGCAGGACAAATGAAACAACAACCAAAGCAAAGTATATTAAATTCCGGTTTCCTGCCAATAGATAAGCTATCAGAATCGCGTTGGCACTAAGAAAACTGAAGTGAATCAGACATGCTGAAAAGGTAACTAATAAATATCTTAAGTTACGGTATAAAACAACATTGTAGGTACCATAGAAGAAAACCCAGGCAGCTGTCCACATTCTAAATCCATTAATCGATGTAACAGGTAGTATTGAAGCCAAGAACACCAAATGAATCACACTATTCCATCCTAATGACTTTTCCCCTTCACTGAAAAGCAGCCCTATGCTCTTAACATAAAAGTATCCGAAAACTGCCGCAAAAGCTCCAAATAATAACCTGTAATTATCCGAGATTCTGGATACCATAAATGAAATGAAGGGTTCTACAAAATCAACACTTGTATCATTGGAATAAACTCCCAATACTACATTAAAGAAATCAGAAAAAGGTAACATCGAATTGGCTTTCAGGGTGGATGCAATGCGAAATGCATCAATCCCCTCGTTGCCGACGACAAAAGACAATCCGTAGTACACAAGAAAAGCGTACACAACATTTTTTGCCTCTTTCTGTCCAAAATTCATTATTGCAATCACACATGCCAGAAAGGGCCACAACACGAATAAGAGAATGTAATTTCGCGTTAAATTATACGGCAATGTGACTTGACTGTAGGTATAATTTGCCATTCCGCATATTGGTTTTATACTAGTTCAAGAAATTGCGCGGCAACATTCTTTATATGGTATTGCATTGGGTCAGGCAATACCATTCTCCTACTGTAATTCTTATTTAAAAACTCCATAAAGATCCCGCTATTAAAATCCCGGGTTATATTCAGAACAGGACGACCTGCAACTGCATAATCAATAAGTTTACTGGGTGAGTTGAGCGTAGTATTATTGTCAAAATTAATCAAGAAATCAACTTTTGATAAAATATCAATTAGTTCATTGCGCGGAATATATGAAGACACTATCAGTTTTTCCCCTAAAGTATTCCGGAAATTATTTAAAAACTCAGGTTGATTCGTGTAAACAAGAAACTTGAAAGGAAATGTTAGTTCGTTAAGGAAACTCAGTAACTGGAAAGGATCCCTGACTCCTGATATAAATCCACCTGCATAGGCAAAAGTTGGGCAGGTGTTGTTTTTTATATCGCTGAAGTTACGATCTTGATCAAAATCTAATCCCTGTGGTATGACTTGTATTTTATTGTGAAACTCAGGGTAGTAACCTTTAATGGCCTCCTTGATTGGCACTGTCAGATAATCAGCTTTGCGACAAAAACTCTTCTCAAGATATTTGAAGTAAAAGGGTTTTCTGAATGTATCAATTACATCTCCCATGTATGGATCTCCACAGTCTGCAATCCATACTTTTGCAATTTGGTGATTGGATGTCCGTGACCATGCCACCCCCCAATGTACAGGATAGGGAACGGCAAAGGATATCATACAATCGTAATTATTTTCACCCTTAAGTGCTTTTTTTAATTTAAACATGTCCTCTATCGAAGGATATTCGAAAAGAAGCTGTAAAAGCCTCTTAATTATCCTGCCAAGGTAGCTCATGTATTTATTATTAAACTCAGGTATGGAAAAAGATTTTGACTTTCCCCACATCTTAAGATCGAGTGAGCACTCTGACAGAAATTCACTGTAATCAAATTCCCGGTGTTTTGTTATTACCCTGACAATGTGCCCTTGCCGGCAAAATTCTCTGGCAAGGTCAGTAGCCCTGTAACTCCGTGGTGATATCTCCGGGAAAAACCCGTTGGATACCATCAATATTTTTAACCTGTCTGCCACTTTCCTGTCTGACTTTTATTATAACAAATAAACCAAATAACAAATTAATCAAAGGGGAAGAAAAACCTGATTTTTCAGTTTATTCTCAACAAGAGTTTTTAATCTGGGATGCATGACAAAAAATTGCTTTCCCTCTTCACTTAACTGCCTGATCCTTTGCAATGTACCTCTTGAAAGGCGTAATATGACTGAATTTATCAGTTCCAGATTAATTATACCGGATTTATCACGAAGATCTTCAATTGTATCCCCACTTTCAACCGGGATTTCTTTAAACATGAGGATATCTCCCGTATCAATCCCCCTGTCAATAAAATGAACAGTTACACCTATCTTCCTGTTATAAAATATGCTCCACTCAAGAACATTCATCCCTCTGAAATAAGGAAGCAACCCCATATGGGCATTCAAGATTCCATGGCTAAGGGTATTAAAGATAGCTTTCTTATATATGCCTGCTCCTGCATTTATTAGTATATCAGGTTTTATTCCTGAAAGAATCCTAATCGATTTTTCAGAGTTTATATCATTTACAAAAATGAGCTTAATATTTTCTGAGCGGCATACCTGGGATATGGAATTATAATTGATCTCAATTCCATTATCTTCAAGAAATAATTGGACATGACTTTTCCCCTTTTTCCTGTTTAATTGATTAACTGCTGATCTTTTCGACTTTAGAAAGTCCAATATGGAAACAAGGTTCAAATTGCGTACGATTCTTTTAATAGGATTTCTTCTGATAACAATCACAAACTCTGGTACTATTGAGTTCTTTAACAAATAGTAGAACAATTGAACCGGATAAACCTGGTCATCTGTTGTGGCAATTCCTATTTTCATTTATCTGTGTCTAGTTCGTTCATTACGTTCTCCTGAATCATAAGTGCATCTGCGAAAAATTTAACCGCCCAATTCGGATATGCATAAGTCATATAATCACCCCATATTGGATATGATCCTCCAATGGCACCTCTGATACCTTCATTTCTGGTTTTGATATTTTGATGCCCTTTTAGCAGATCAAGAATTTTCAAGGCTGAGTTAAGAAAACGTGCATCATTATATATCTGGAATAATCTCAACCATATGATTGCTATCTGAGCATTTCCTGTGAGGCACGAGAAACTCTTGTCAGACTTCCAGTTACTGTCAAAACGGCCAGAAAGATGTCCGGGTGTAGCATTGGGATGTTTTTTGTTCAATTCGTATTTCAACATTAGTTTTTCAGCTATTCTTACCACAACCTGATGTGTCAGGTCTTTCATTTCACCTTCAAAGATGCAACCGCATTCCAGAAGGCCTCTCAATGTGTATGCAATCGTATGGGTAAATGGATCTTCTTTTCCTGAAAAGCCCATGCCGTCTATCCAGTCATTGCCCTTTACATTAGAGAGTACCCACTTAATGTTTTTCTCAGCAACTTCATAATATTTTCTAACAGAAGTAGCCTTATACACTTCAAGGAGTGACCATGACACCCTTGAATGATACGCATGAGGAATATCATTATACACATATCTGCTCCACTTCCCATCTTCATCAATAATATCAGACAGCCAATTTGCTGCTCTGACTGCAGCATTAAGGTATTTTTCCTCCCGGGTTCGATTATATAGATCTGTCCATCCCAAAATTACCATTCCGGTATTAAACACTATTGGATAGGGATTAACACCGGATCCTCCCCTTACTGCACCTGAGGGTAGCTGAATTTCAATTTCCCAGTCCCCCATCTGTTTTGCCCTGGTAAGGTAGCTGTCGTCTTTAGAAAAACCGGCATATCGAAGAAATGTTGAAATTATATAACCCGTAGTTTCAGGATATGGTTGTGCCCAGCCACTGTCAAACCTGTATGAGGCAGAACATCCGCCGGTGCCTGTAATATCCTGCGCCCGGCAAAGCCATTTCATGGCTGCTTTCAAATGCTCGTGATCAGATTCAGGTTTTTGACTCAGGCCTAAAAAATCCTGGAGAATTACCCGCATTTGAGAAGGAATATAAATTGATCTGACCAGTACTCGTATATCGACTGATCTTTTCAATGAACTGAATGATTTGAGAATCCTGGTCTTTGGCATTGTAAAAAAATTAACAAGCTTAATATTCAGAATGGAAACTAATCCCCTTTTTTACATAAAATTTTCCATAACAGCATCCCGCAACCTGCTAACCACTGCTTTTTCTGAAAACTCCTCCCTGAGAATAATCCGGTTTCTATTTGCATCTTCCACAGAAAGGTTTATCAGTGCTTCAGGGTTGTCAGACACAAGGTCCTGTTCGATCGAGAATACTTTTATTCCAATTCTCTTCAAATAAGTATATAATGTACTCAACGGACTCAGATAAACCTTGCTTCCGAGCCATATCATCATTAAAATATTACCGACTGCCTGTTGCCGGTAGTGATTCATTATAGCAATACCACAACTTTGTAGTGTTCTTGTGTACACATCTAGCGGTATAAAAGTCCTCAGGGGCATAAAATTACCCTTCAATAGCCTGAGTCCTTCTGAATATATGTATTCTCCATATTGCAAGTCTCCATAACTCAAAGGAACTATTATCTTCCGGTCTTCAATTCCCAACCTGCCTAGAATTCTAAAGACTTCCAGATGATTATTTGTGTAATTTGCTGAATTACCAACCAGGATATTGTTGCCATTGATTTTTATATTTTCATTCCCTTTTAAAATAAATTCAAGCGGATAATATGTAAACGGGATGAACTTGCATTTCTGACTAATAATCTTTCTATCAGCAAAATAATCAAACTCTTCCCTGTATGGTACAGAGAAATAATTCAAACCGGAAGCGGCTTGCCTGACAACATCTTTATTCAGGTTTATATCCTGAAACAGCATTTTTCGCAGAACTGATTTGACAATATCATTTTTTGATTTTGAAGGTTCCGGAAGCTTGATCCTGGAAGTAAGATCACCAAGCAATACCTTATCCGGGAAATTCTCATCATTATAAAGCTCTGCACCCCATAATATCCCGACTGATTTTCTCTTCTCCCCGGATGCAACAAAAAGAGTACTGTTCAATTCATTAATACCATGAAGAAAAACACTGTCACATTCCCGGGTTCTCCTGACCAGTTTTTCTATCAAACTTCTGTTAAATGGGATAACCTCCGTATTCTCAAGATTCTTAACGTAAACAAATTTCCTGTTAAAGGATGATTTTGGTATGATAAAATTATTACATCCGGGAAATGCCCGTTCAAAAACATAATGACCCCCGTCAATAAACTTCTCATCTGAAGCAATATGTAAAAGGGTCATCTTCCTTCCTGTCATATTACGAGTTAATGATAATGTCAATAATCCTGTCCAATACCGGGAATGTCAGTTCATAGAATAAGGGTAGCCTGACAAGTGTTTCAGAGTAACGATCAGAATTTGGCAGTTCGCGACTACCATGTTTATGTTTATAATAAGAGCTCTTATGAAGGCTAAGGTAATGAAATACCGCGTGTATCCCATTCACCTTAAGCTTCTCAATCAAATAATCCCTCTGTTCAGGAGACCTGCATACAAGGTAGAATATATGACCATTGTTAGTGGCGTATTCAGGAATAACAGGTAATCCGACATTATTCTCTGCTGCCCAATTTTCGAGTCCCCTATAGTAATAATCCCACAAAGCCAATCGTTTTGACTGGATTAAGTTCAGATTTTCAAGCTGTGCCCACAGATAGGCTGCAATTATTTCAGAAGGCAGAAAAGATGAACCTGTATCACACCAGCCGTATTTATTGACTTCTCCCCGGAAAAATTCGGCTCTGTTGGTTCCCTTCTCCCAAATTATTTCTGATCTTTTAATAAATCTCTTGTCATTGATTGTTAAAAGACCACCCTCTCCCGAATTTATGTTCTTTGTTTCGTGAAAAGAGAATGTCCCCATATGACCAATACTGCCTAATGGTCTGCCCTTGTAAAATGAATCAATTGCCTGAGCTGCATCTTCTATAACGAGAAGATTATTGAAAGATGCAATTTTCATTATTTTATCCATATCACATGCTATACCCGCATAATGCACCGGCACGATTGCTTTTGTTCTTGTAGTTACGAGCTTCCTGATCTCCTCTTCATCCACATTTGGAGAATCGGTCTTGCTGTCGGCAAATACTATCCTTGCTCCCGCCCTTACAAATGCAAGAGCTGTCGACACAAAAGTGTATGAAGGCATTATGACTTCATCCCCGGGACCAATTCCGGCAAGCATTGCACTCATTTCCAGAGCATCAGTGCATGATGTTGTCAGCAGGGATTTTTGAAATCCATACTTTTCCTCAAGGAAGCTCTGACATTGTTTTGTAAACTGACCATTGCCTGATATCTTTCCGGAATACACAGCCTGGTAAATGTAATGCATCTCCTTTCCTGTGAGAAAAGGTTTATTAAACGGAATCATTTTTCCAATTATTATTATATTATCTGTTGATTATCAAGTGTCTTAACGAAGTATATTGTTAATATAACCATAAATGATAGACGTCAGTAATGCTTTCTATTTTAAAGCCACAATTAGTATATAGCTTACAGGCATTTACATTGTCAAGTTGAGTGACAACTCCAATCTGGTCAAATCCCATATTAAGAGACAGGTTGTCGGCATATTTTACCAAATCAGATCCAATTCCTTTTCCTCTAAAAAGGGGGTCGACTGAAATCAATCCAATATCAGCCCGCATGTTATTTTTTCCCAAAGTAATAAACCCGGTTATTTCACTCTCATTCCGGGCAATGATTGTCTTAAGAGCCAATTCTCCGCTAACTGATTTAAGAAGCCACTTCGTGTATAGTCTTTCATACTCATTATTGGAAAATTTCTTATCAAGAAAGAACCTTGAATATATGCCGGCATTTAAAGCCAGATTAACCAACTTATGGCCAGGTTCTGATTCCTGCCATTCGGAAATTCTATTATAAAAGGTAGTGTGCTTCTCTGTACTTTTAACAAATATCGTCTTTTTGTCAACCAAAACACCACCTGATGAAACGATTCTCTCATTAAGTTCCCTTGCTGATGGTGGTGAATATAAATATGTTAACCTGACATTTGTTTCTTTAATTTCATCAATTATATGATAATACTTCGACAATCCATTTTCATCAAATATGAAACGGGCAACTTTGTAGCCAAAAAAATCAGAATCCCATTGCAGATGTTCTAAGACATTTGTTGTCATTTTCAAATCAATATAGGGTCAACAATAAGCAATTTATATGTTTTCCATTAAACTCAAAGCTTTCTCAATGCGATTTCAAAAATCATAAATCCGATTTCAACAAAGACCTTAAGTATGATTTTATTTGTTTCAGAAATGGCTTGCCAAGAAAGGCCGGCGGAAAGCAATTATACAGAATAGCATAATAACAGTAAGGCTTAACAACTCCATCCAGATCCAATTTATCAATCTTGTATGATCTCAGAGTCTTTCTGACGAGTCTATAATTCTTTATATAAGGCCGCTTTAGTCCTGATCTGAAAGCCAATAAGGAAAATTTGCTAATCGGCTGATTTAAAAAGAACCTCTGTTCAGTGGTTAAAAAATCTCCCTGTTGAAAGCGTTTCAGGTTTTTGGCAGCAAGCAAAAAACCATTTGAGGCCTGATCAGAATATAAAAGTGAAGAATTAGTAGCAGAACCTCTGCGTGTAGTCCTTTTGTAAAATGAAGAAGAGTCAAAAACACATCTTTCGGCCAGACAAAGAATTCTGGAAATTAGTTCACCATCTTCCAGAAAAGGCACGTCAGGGAGAAAACGCAGATTGTTCATATTAAGAAAATCCCTGCTGAACAGTATTGCCCACATTCTATCCGGGTCAGGATGACCTTCTTTCCGGCTTACAAAATAAGCCTCCATTCCGGAATAGATCTTGCCATTTAATCCTTCATGAATATTTTGGGTTCGGAAGGAACCATCCTCGTTTAAAAAAGTAAATCCGAGAAAAGTGACCTGGGCATCCTTTAGCTCTGCTATTTCCAGGATCTTTTTAAATGACGATGATTCAACATAATCATCCGGATCAATAAAAAGTAAATACTTACCCTCTGCTCTATCTATACCAACGTTTCTTGCACGTGAAACACCTTCGTTATGTTTGTCAATCAATATTATGTTATCATATTCCTTCTGCAATTTACTTACTACCCCCCGGGAGTTGTCCGGAGAACCATCATTTATACAAATAATTTCGTAATCCGGGGCAGAAATGTCCTGGTCCTCAAGGCTCCGCAAACACCTTTCAACATAAGGTTCAACATTGTACATCGGTATTATTACTGATAATTTTTTCACAGGGAATCAGATTGTTTTTTCTAAGTGAGACCCATAAAGGTAATTCATTACAAAATAATACAGTAATACCGTTTTGAGTTTTAAATTCCTTTTTAAACTAATCAACGGATACATGAAGAAAACAATTTAAAACTTCAAATGATCGACTTATAAATAATGTTCATAGAATGGAAGCTTTCTGTACAGGGCTATCCTGATCCTCACTATATACCTGAAAGGATTCAAATAAACGGTCAACAAATCTTTTAACAGTGCATTAAACTTTGTGTCTTTATTGAAGATACGAAACCTGAAAATCTGTGAAGAAATCCATATGAATTTCCGATCCAGTCTGATGTCTGGCGGGAGGTAGGGATATATGCATAATTTCCTGAAGCTTTCATGTTTAAAATAATTCGGATTTACTAGATACTTGAAACCCGTGTTATTAACGGCCTGATTGTGCATCCGATAGTTGACTGTTATCCGGTTCATAAAATTCAACCTGTATCCATTCCTTGTTAGCTTCAGCCACAATGGATAGTCTTCAAGCATGGGGAATCGCTCATTAAATCCTCCTATTGAAACTAGAGTTTCACGATGAATGAATACTGACGGAGAAAAGTGAACACGGTCCGATAAAAGCAACATCTGGTATTGAGATTCTGCATTATTGTTGTCTGACATTATATTTGCAGAGGTTATCGGATCACCCGGCACGGTACTGATAAAGTTTTCCGGATTAAAGTTGTTTTTATAAATATTGACTTTCGAAAACAATACCCTTATTTCGGGATGAGCCAAAACAAAAAGCATATTATCCTCTAAACAATTAGTTTTAAGAGTATCATCTGCTCCAAGAAATTTGATCCAATTCCCATTTGCGGCATAAAGTCCTCTGTTGGCATTTCCGGAAATACCAGTATTTACATCTGATGCAAGTAATTTTGTCATGGAAAACCTTGAATCGTGTTTGGCTAACCATTCGCGACATATTTCAACCGTGTCATCTTTTGAGCAGTCATCAGTCACTATGATTTCTATCTCCTTCCAGGTTTGGCAAGCAATGCTTTCAAGTGTCTCTTCAATAAACCGCGAAGAATTATATGTCGATATTATTACAGAAACAAGTGAATCCATATATGCTTAACAATTATATCCGGATGAAGAACCGAATGTGTTTATTTTTTCAATCTTGACGCGAAGAAGGATTTAAAGTCCAATAACTCATTAAGCCGCCTGTATGAGAGAGCCAATGTTATTGCAAAAACAAACGCTCCTGCCGCATATCTCAAAACATCGTTCTTTAAAAAACATGTTGCGAATGTCAACAACAGAAAACAGTACTGAATAATAAACTGAGGGAGGAATCTCTGTGGAAGACTGAATTCATATCTGTGTTTTAATACAATAAATGAAATAATAACACCTAACATGTAAGTGAGAATGAATGATACTCCCAAACCATTCAAGCCGTAGAAATAATATAATAGCAGATTCATTGTCAGAATTACAACTCCCATAATTACTTCCAGAATGAGAAACAGTTTTCCATCGCCCTTAGCTAAATAGACATAGCCCATTGCCCAGGAAACAGTTTTAAACGGGATGCCCAAAACGGTTAATGTTGTAAACATAACCACCGGCACGAAAGCAGGTGTATAAAGTATCCTGACAACTACAGGCATCATAACTACAAGCAGTATCAATAAAGGAGACACAATTAGCAAGGCAGAATCAACCTGTTGATTTACAAGTTTTTTTACCTCATCGTTATTGTTCTGAACAGCTGACAGGCGTGGAAAATAATCTGTAGCCATTGCTGCAAATATTATCGCGGTATACTGGCCCACTACACCCCAACCTGCATTGTATAAACCTACCTGTTCAACACCGCCATGATTGCTTATGAAAGCGTTTAAAATGTAAGTTGATAATGATGCTATAAAGCCAGCTATTGTCATGGATATTCCAAGTCTGGCCATATTCGTTCCAGTAATAAAAGTTTCTCTTTTTGTTAATGTAATTTTCTCCACCGCAACCTTCCGGGAAAAGTACCAAGAGAGCAGAAGACTGGCAACTGCTGATAATATAAGAGCCGGAACAATCCCACTAATCCCCAGCCAATAATACAACGGTATAGAAGTAACCAATCCAAGACCCGAGCCAATGACTCCGGCCTTAGCCATTTGCTTTAGCCTTCTAGTTCCCTGCAAAATTGCAGTTTGACCCTTGCTGATGGCCTGCAAGAGAAGAGTTATTGACAGCCATATAAATGCCCATGTATATTCCTTACTGCCAAATGACCATTGGCTAAGCAGGGGTGCAAATACCATGGTAACCACTACTCCCAGTAATCCAGTAAACCAGGACCAGCGACGAAGTGAAATAATTGTTTTTAATATTCTGAATTTATCATTACTGGCATTTGCCTCAGAAACGTCTCTCACGGCACTAAAAGAAATTCCCAGACCTGTTACAGATGCAATAAGCTGCAAAGGAGAATTTAAAAGTCCAATTATCCCTACTCCCTGTGTACCTAGCAGCACAGCAACAAATTTCACTCTTATTATTCCAAAAAGGATAGTGATAACCTGAACTCCTCCAAAAAGCGATGTTGCCTTAACTATCTGGCGATAAGAAGATCTATCCTGAACGGCCTGTGCTTCTGTTCTTTGTATGTCCAACTCGTCAGACATGCTAATTACTTAGTCAACAATAACAAATATTATCTAAAACAACAGGGATTAGTACTGAAGCTATTAATAACCTTTATTACCTCATTAGCTTCATCTTTTGTCATAACCTGGCTAATTGGCAAACTAAGAACTTCATTATGAATTTGTTCTGTCAGGCTAAAGGTCATATTGGAATATTCACGATAGGCTTTTTGCAAATGAGGAGGAGTTGGGTAGTGAATCAATGTCTGTATCCCATGCTCATCAAGATATTGTTTCAATCTGTCACGTTCGTGGTTTCTGATCACGAAAAGATGCCAGACATTTTCATTATTAATTAAGTCAGTTGCAGACTGCATATAATCAGGCAGTTTAATAACCGGATTCAATATTCTATTCAGATAGCTTTGTGCAATTTCTCTTCGTCTCTGATTATCTGAATCAAGCCTTGGCAGCTTTACTCTCAAAACAGCTGCCTGGATTTCGTCAAGTCGCGAATTCAGTCCTTTGTAGTTATGAACATACTTTTTTACTGAGCCATAATTAGCAAGAGCCCTTATAACGAAAGCAAAGTCATCATCATTGGTTGTAACTGCACCACCATCACCCAATGCTCCAAGATTTTTACCCGGATAGAAGCTGTGTCCGGCTGCATGGGCAAGAGAACCCGTCCGCCTGTAGCTCTCAGGTGTCTTTTTCATGCCTCTGGGCATGTTATGAGAATTGACAGGAACCAGGGCACCTGCAGCCTGCGCATTGTCCTCTATCAATTTAAGATTATATTTTTCAGCCAGTTCCTCTAATTGTTCCGACCAACAGGCTCTGCCATATAAATGTACTACGAGAATTGCACGAGTTTTGTTTGAGATTTCCTTTTCAATAAGCGAGATATCGAGGTTGTAATTATTTATATCAGGTTCAACAAACACAGGTATAAGCCGGTTATCAGTGATTGCCAGTATTGTTGCTATAAAGGTATTTGCCGGTACAATAACCTCGTCGCCTTCTTTCATAATTCCCATCTCGAGATATGCTTTCAGTATTAACCTGAGAGCATCCAATCCGTTAGCAACTCCTATGCAATGTCGTGTTCCGATATAATCTGCATACTCCTTTTCAAAAGCTTCAGTCTCCTCACCCATCACGAACCATCCCTTTCTTACAACCCTCATAATCGCTGCCGATAATTCAGGCTCATATGATGATGTGATTTTTTCTATGTCCAGGAATTTAATCATTTTTGAATCATTTTTTTCCTTTCCCCGTCACTGAACTTCCTTATCAACCTGGCTGGATTTCCTCCTATAATTGAAAAGGAATCAAATGAACTATTGACATATGAGTTTGCAGCTACTATGCAAAATTCACCAAGTGTTACGCCGGGCATAATAATAGAACCTGCACCTATCCAGACATGGTCTCCGATTATAACCGGCTTCTTTTCTATTGGAAATATCTTTTGCATTTCAGGAGATGCATTGGGACCAGAATCTACCATGATATTAACGTTCTGAGCAATACTTACCTTCTCTCCTATTATCAGTTTTGCTGCAAATCCATTTATTATCGCATTCATGCCGATATAGGTATCAGCACCGATCTCCAGCTGATTCTCAGGCCCCCCATATATGGAGCACCTCTTTGCAATTTTGACACGATCTCCCAAAATTATATTATTGACTGAAGTGGATGGATCAATTTCCACATCTTTACCAAGGTTAATATTTGCATATTTCATTTATCAGCTATTTGAATAAAAACTTTCATTACCTCATAAAAATAGTCAAGATCAAATTCCGTCAAAGCCTGATGAACAGGTATAAAGAAAGCATCTTCACCATAAAACACACTCGATTGAATACCATGTGCCCAGAAATGTTTCTTCAATTCAGGAAGGTTAATATTGTGATTGCCGGTACGGAACATAAAGACACCGGGTACAATTCCTTTTTCCAGTTTAAATCTTTCACTTAAACCCGATTCCTCAAACCTGCTGCGCAGCTCAGTATAATTTTTTATCCTCTGACGGATAATCTGATCCTTTTTCCCGATATGCTCCGATAGGACATTCTTGATGTACCGCAACATTCCGGCCTGTATTTGTCCGGAATAGTTATGATTGATATGCGATGCCGAAACGAGGAGTCCTCCAATCTGAAGAGGAAACATTTTCGGAAAGCTGTAAATTACAAAATCCCCGGTCCTGCCAATTGTTTTTTCATTATCCTCAGAAAAGAAAGAACCCGCGCAATCCTCTATGACAGGCAGGTTCAACAGCTTAAGCTTCCGGAGCTCCGGATAAGGATAGCCGAATTCGTGGTTAACGAAGAGTACTTTTGTTTCAGGTAAAATTTCTCTGGACCATTTACAAAACTTCTCTATCTCATTTGTTACACAGCTGCTGATATAAAAGTTGCCGGTAGTTGTAAGAATTGTTACAACATCATTCTTTGACAGTTTATAATGCTTTAACGCCAGGTGAATAGCTTCCCTCCCATTGTAAGTATATGTGAACCTGAAGTCACCAAATCTTTCATGGAAATAATTGTCAATTATGTCTAAATCCGGCAGCAGCTGGTTTAAAGAAAGATCTTTTGTCTGAAAAGGTCCGATACGATATGTCGGAAGGCTGTAAGGATCGGGATTAATTACAAATACTGGCATTTACTCATTTAAATCTAGTCTAAATCTGAATCTCATAGATGAAACTGCCTCATGGCTTTCTTTAAACCTCAATAGGCCTTCATTCGGAATTCCGGACTCTGAAGATATCCCCAGATCGATATATTTAAATCCCAGGTTTTTATAATGCATAAAAAGATTAAGTAGCATGAAATCCATTGCCCTTAAGGGACGTCCTTCATCATTGTCACCCCAAAAAACAGCATAACAGATTTCCGGATGATTCCTGTAAAAAATGGATGAAGCAACAATTTGTTGATCTTCAGACTCAACCTTGAAAAAGTCAACAGACCAAATATTACTGACATTATTAACATCCTCAAATGTCATAAAAATTGGCCGGCCGAACTTCTTTCGGTTGAAACAAATCAGATCATATACGTTTCTCTTCTCTGAGGTATCATTAGTGATCGCGAATTTTAAATTGTTCCTTTCAGCCTGCCTGAAATATTCGCGGCTGTTTTTCTGTGAATATACGCCTTTGAAATTATTAAGATTTACCCAATTCGTAATATCCGGCACAGGAGATTTAAAGTTATGCCTGAACATCGAATTTGAAACTTTTGAGTTGAAAGTCATATGATACAGTTCAGGAGGCATCGTTATCTCTATTCCATCCAATTTATTCGCAGTTGAGTACTGTTTTAAAGAATTGATGAATTTGTCAATTTCACTGATATAAATATTCTCCTTCCTGAAGTGAAATCCTCCGAAGGGTGCTGAAAATGGAGACCTCAAAACCCTGTCCCTGATTCCTGCTACCAGACCGATATTATGCTCACCGTCATCACAGACAAGGCAGACAATCTTGTCTGCTTTACTACTGTTCAGATCTATAAACCTTTCCGAAATGAAAGGATTAGGATCAAAGGTAAATAAAGTATAGTAAGCCCTTTTATCTAATTCAATCAACATTATTCAGATTTTTCATTTCCCTGAACTTAGAGTAATCACGGATATAATCATCTTCCGTATATTTTTGCGATGCCAAAACCAGACAAATCGCTCCGGAGGAGAAATTTACCAGTTCGCGCCATATTCCCGGAACCACTAACAGACCGTAATTTGGTCTGTTAAGCTGAACGATTTTCTTTTTTGATCCATCATCAAGTATCACATCAAATGATCCGCTAACCGCTATGACAAGCTGATAAAGATTCTTATGGGCATGCCCTCCCCTGTCTGATCCGCTGGGGACGTCATACAAATAATATATTCTCCGTACGTTGAAAGGCAGGTCATGGTCATTCTGTACAATGGTAATATTACCCGCGGGGTTATGTATCTTGTTCAGTTCAACCACATTACAGCTGAAAATATCAGAAGCAATACTATCCATTTGACTTCAATGATTTAAAAGTCAGAAAATCCCTTATATAGTCCGCATCATCAAAATCTGTCGAGGCAATAATAAGTGCCAGTGAATTAGTTGAAAAATTTTCAATTGACCGCCAAAACATTTTAGGAACCATTACTCCATAATAAGACCTGTTAAGATGAAAAACAACCTGTTCATTGCCATCGTGCAAAATTACATCGAAGCTGCCAGACAATGCAACAATCAATTCTTCTGTTTCCCTGAAAGCATGACCTCCCCTTATTTCTCCGCCCGGAACATCATATATCCAATAAACTCTTCTTATCTTGAAAGGGAGCTGATTGTCCTCTTCAATGAATGACAAGTTTCCCCTGCGGTCAAAAAACTTCGGCAGTTCAATCAATGAAGGCTCCATAATCATTTTCGGAATAAATCATTTAAAAGAATGAGAATCAGACATCTGCCTTCTTCCAAGTATTCTTTTTCCTATTTTATTTTTATCCTTTTTGAAACCGTACCTTTCGCCATAAGCATATTGCTTGCTGTCTGTCTTCACATCATTGACAACCAGACTGATTCCGCTGGTACGGTTCTCTGATATCTCATAAATAGTCTTATCAAAGATATCCTTAAGAGTATATTCTGGTCTTACAACCAGCAGAGTTGCATCCGACATGGGAAACAAATGATAAGTATCGGATACAATTCCTATAGGTGGTGAATCAATAATTACGTAATCAAATCTTGTTTTAAGGGTTTTGATAAGATCTCCCGTTTTTTCCAGAGCTATCAGTTCTGAAGGATTTGGCGGAACAGGGCCAGAAGAAATAATAAACAGATTCTCAAATCTTGTTTCCTGAATTATATCGTCAAGCTTGTCCTGTCCTATTAACCAGGTTGAGATACCCTTTGCATTGTCCAGTTGGAAATCCTGAAAAATCTTTGGTTTTCTTAAGTCCATTCCCAGTAAGATTGTTTTCTTCCCCAGAAGACTGCAAACTGATGCCAGGTTAATAGCCGTGAATGTTTTTCCTTCCCCCGGTATGGAAGATGTAATTAAAATAACAGGAGATGAGGCTTCTTTTGTCAAAAACTGCATTCGTGATCTCAGGATACGAAATGATTCTGCTATTATGGAAGAGGGATTTTCAAAAACAACAGTATTGCTTTTTCCGGGATTCTGAGGAATATATCCAACAACTGGCATTTTTGTTACTCTCCTGATATCTTCTTCTTTCAGTTTCTTATTTAAAAGAAATGAGACAAATAAAACTAAAAATGGCAATCCGAATCCAGCCATCAAACCCAAAAAATAAATCTTGGTGGGATTTGGCGCAATCATCATGCTAAACCGGTCATCAGCCGGATCAATTACCTCGCTGTCAGATCTATTGGAAGCCTTTTGCATTTCCTGTTCCGCACGTGTCTCCAGAAGAAAAGTATATAACTCATCATTAAGCCTGAATTTCCTTTCTATGCCAAGCAACTGTCTTTCAGTTACAGGAAGGGCAGATGCCTGCGAATTCGCTTTATTTATCTGCTGCTGATTCTCTGATCTGGCCAGACTGTTGGCTCTTCTAAGCCCGTTTAATGTTTCACGAAGTGCATCTTTCGAAGTTCTGACTCGCTGTTCAAGATTCCTCTGCAATGGATTCATTTCACCGGCTCCCCTGCTGGACAGTTGTCCCTGGATTTCTGCCAGTTCCTCGACCAATCTGGTAAGCCCGGGATCGTTTATTCCCATTGTAATTGGCACAATAG
Source organism: Bacteroidales bacterium (assembly GCA_035414025.1). Lineage (GTDB taxonomy): Bacteria > Bacteroidota > Bacteroidia > Bacteroidales > VadinHA17 > LD21. The sequence continues at coordinate 24,235 of DAONXX010000005.1, forward strand.
GAATCTCGCCTGAGACGTCTTTCGCAAGATAATCAGCAAGATAATCATAATAATTTGCCTCAAGATTCAAACGTGCCCTTTCATTCTCCAGCAGAGTTACCTGAGCTATAATAGACTGTCCCTGAGCTGATAAATCCATTACCCTGTGAGATGAACGAAATTGCTGCAACCTGTTTTCTGTAGTCAGAAGGGAATCAGATATGCCTATCAGTTGGTCATCAATAAACTGGATCCTTCTGGCGGCTTCCATATTCTTTCTGTCAAGTGAAATTGCCCGGAAATTTTCAATGTGCCTGTTGAGGAATTCGGCATCCTTGGATCTGTTAGTTCCTGCCAGACTAATCCTGAGAATCGATCCGTCCCTTGAGAGCAATTCAACATTCAGCCGATTACTATAATAGTTCACGAGGCGGTTCATACTATATATGGTAAAAAAGATCTGCTTGTTCTTGTCTTTGAGAAATGCATCCTCATTCCAACACTCTATGGAAAAGCTCTTCCCTGATAGCTCAATGGGCTGACCGAAAGCAGAAGTCTTTTCATAAGAGTAAAGTTTCGACTCGGATTTCAAAATGAACATATTATTTCCGAGAGAAGTAATTGAAAATTCAATGTCCTTGGGCAAAGGAAGATCATCATAAGGAACAATGGAAACAGGAATATCAGGATAAATAGGTAAGTTGTTCCTTAAGGTCTTGTAGTAGTAGTCAATTCCAAATGGCAGAGTCTTCAGTGTTTCTTCAGTCAAATCACGCGATTTCAGGATCATCATCTGGTTTTGAAGGTTTTTCATCCCTCCGGGGAGACCCAAACCCTGCAGAAGGGCTGAATTATCAACAAGAGGCCTGTCTTCGGTTTCATTTATAAGAACAGTAATCGAAGTCTGATATACAGGCATGGTGTGACCTATATAAAAATGTGCCAGAAAAAGTGCCAAAACAGTGGTAATGACAAACCAGTACCAGTTTTTTAGCAGTAACCCCAGAATAACCTGAGGATCAATTCCTAATGCATCCGGATGCTTTCTTGCCTGCTGATTACCAGACAGGGTATGGGATATTTTCATTATTCTTTATACTTAATTGTTATTGTCTATCTTAAACGTTCCAATCCTGGAATTCTTCACCCAACATATCTCCTTATGATTAAGTCTATAAGGTCCGGAAAAAAGCAATTATTCCCAATGCTGAAGTAACTGTTGTAAGGAGGATTGTCCAGGCTGAACTGTTGACCTGAAAAGACTTACTTCTTCTGGGTATGGCATAGATAACATCATTTGGCATAACATAATACATATCGGACAGAAGAATACTCCTGTCCGCAAGAGAAAATTCTCTTAAAACTGGTCCATTGGGAGTGGGTCTGATAATTCTTATTCTATGTCTGTTACTGTAATCTCCCGCATCCCCGGCCATAGCCAGTGCCTCAAACACACTAAGCCGATCTTTGGTTAACAGGAACCTTCCCGGAAGATTAACTTCACCAATCACGCTGACATAGTTGTTAACCAGTCTTACCATAATTGCCGCATCGCTTACGTAGTTTTTGAAAATCGAATCCAACTGGGTTTTTATCTCCGAAAGGGTCTTCCCGGCAACTTCTATCTTGCCAACATATGGTATTTCAATAAAACCTTCAACATCCACGGTATACCCCGATAGAGCTGCGCTTTCCTGAGTTATCCCTGCTGAACCAAGATCTGCATTGAAAAGGGAACTCCATTGAGGATCGGGGGTTATAACCCTTATATAAAGTATATCATAAGGCATTACCTTATAATCAGCAGGCGTGATTGGTGTAATACCGGAAGATGCAGGAATTATTGAGTTATTTACTTTGTCCAATGCCTGCAGATAGGTCATTTTTTTATAACTCACACAAGACCATGAGATTGAGATAAGGGCAATCAGACCGATGATAAAAACATTTTTCCTTATCATAATAGATTTTTTTTGTTAAAAATATAAAGAATATGTCTACAAAAAAAGAGAATGAGTTTACTCTCACAATTGATACCTGATCGCAATTTTTCAGAGACATGGTTGACATTTGAATATGCTCCCGCCACGTCAGTCACATATATTTTACTGCCGACTTGATGTTTCCAGGATACCGGGTTATGAACAATAGATAAATCCGGTTCCAGAAATACGAGGCTCGTCGCAAATTTACCTTTTCAAGGTACTAAGATTGTCCTATGATTTTGCAAATTTGACCAATAGTTTACTTTATTTGATCTATAAACTCAGCTATCATTCAGAAATATGAGATTGTCCAGATCTAATGTCCTGAAAAATAGTTCAAGATTTTCATAGTCCTTCTTTACACCTTTTTTCGATTGTATATATAACGGTGGGGTTATCCGTAAATTACCCAACTGTAAGCAATATCGTAATCTGGCAGTCAGATCCTTAATGACAAAGACTGTAAAGATCACTGATATACTGAAAATTTGCCCATCTTAAGCCTGATCAACTATTATTCACCAGCAATGGGCATGAAGTAGCTTAAAGTCAATATATTGATCTGTAATTACAACCGATAAATAAAAGTAAATGATTATTTTCAGGGAAAATACGATTCAGATTTTATCGGGATCCAGATATGCAGGAATACCTTAGTGGGTTATTATTAATTTTTGTGTGAAAAGGGCTATGGCTCCTGACTTTAAGATTAAAACATAATGACCAGCTTTCAGGTTTATCGGGAAACTAAACTCCCTGACATCAGGATCCAGTAATTCCTTCATGATGACCATTCCGGAATTTGTTGCAATTTCAAAAAAATCCGCAACCATTAAATTGTCTTCAATTCTGACAGTTACATAATCACTGGCGGGATTCGGATAGACTTTTACCGGTAATTCATTAAATTTACGTGAGGAACGGTATCTTATTCCAAATACTTTCATTTCTGAAATATAATTCATATTATCAAGCGAACTTCCCAATCCTATCAGTTTCAAATATTTGAATTCCCTTGTTGTTTTTGAAGGGGGAAAGTCAAATACCTGAATGTCACCGGAAAATGCACATGAAGAAGATTTTGTTAGAATGGGCTCCCATGAAATCTTATCAACTGAACCAAGTATGTCAAAATATGACTCCTTCTTCTGACCTGGTTGAAAGGCCAGCTTTATATGGTGAATACTAAATGAATGCTTGAGTTCAAGAATTATCCACTGGGCAAGTCCTTCAGCTGACCACATGGTTCCAATATTACCATCAATAATATTATATGGATTATTCGGATACTGAAAACTACTTGCTTCAATACCTGAAATCTCAGCTGCTTCAAGATGGGGCTGATACGGGATAACCTGAATTGGTATTATTTTGGTCCGGGTTACCTTTCCATCACTTATGTTGAGGATGAATTCAAAAGTCCGGGAATTATCAACATTGGGACATAGATATCTTATGACAGGCCCCGAATCAGATGAAACAGGAATATTATCAGGGATAGTCCATGAGTATGTCAGATTGTCGCCATCGGAATCATAACTTTTGCTTGCGTCAATTTCTCCTACAAAACCCGTGTAATTTTCAGTTTGGTAATCAACAACCGCGACCGGAGCTGTATTGCTTACTTTAACCTGATTTGTAATGGTTATCATCAAAGCCCCATAGATAGCCGAACCATCATTTGCAGTTGCTCTTGCTATTACCGAGCCGTTATCCAATGCCGTAACCAGCCCTGACGAGCTTATCCGTGCTTTATCTGCACCACTTGATATCGACCAGGTAACTGTCTTATTAGTAGCATTTGAGGGCAGCACAGTGGAAGTTAGCTGGAGTGACCCGCCATTGAGGCTGATTGAATTCAGACCCCCTGCTGCAGTAACTGTAATGTTTGTGACCGGAACTATCTGGTTGCTTATACTGATAGTTATTGAACCATAAACTCCTGAACCGTCATTGGCTGTAGCCCGTACTGTAGCTGTTCCGTTATCCAGTGCTGTAACCAGTCCTGATGGGCTGATTCTTGCCTTATCATTACCGCTGAATATTGACCAGGTAACAGTTTTGTTGGTGGCATTAACAGGCATTATGTCCGCGGTAAGCTGTAGTGTTCCGTTGTCAGTACTGATAGCAGAAGCTCCTCCTGGTCCTGTGATGGTTATGCCCGTAACCTGATTAACCTGATTTGAGATTGTAATTGTCAGTGTCCCATAAACACCCGAACCGTCATTGGCTGTAGCCTTTAATGTAGCGGTTCCATTGTCCAAAGCACTAACCAATCCGGAAGAACTAATTCTTGCTTTATCAGTACCACTTGATATTGACCATGTAACGGTTTTATTTGTCGCATTTGAAGGAGTCACAACAGCACTGAGCTGAAGAGTTCCATCGTCAATACTGATGGCCGATCTTCCTCCTTCTCCGGTAACTGAGATACCCGTTACCCTTATAATCTGATTTGATATGGTTATTGATAGACTGCCATAAACTCCCGAGCCGTCATTAGCTGTGGCTCTTGCTGTTGCAGTGCCATCAGCCAAAGCGGTAACGAGACCGGTCGGACTGATACTTGCTTTATCAGTACCACTTGAAATCGACCATGTAACTGTCTTGTTTGTTGCATCTGCAGGCAATACTGCCGCAGTTAACTGAAGTGTTCCGCCAATTGAGGTAATAAGTGAGGATCCTCCCGCTCCGGTAACTGAAATACCTGTTACCGGTATGATCTGGTTTGATATGCTTATTGACAGAGTGCCATAAACTCCCGAGCCGTCATTAGCTGTGGCTCTTGCTGTTGCTGTGCCATTCTTAAGGGCTGTCAACAATCCCGTGGAGCTGATACTTGCTTTATCAGTGCCGTTTGAAATCGACCATGTAACTGTCTTGTTTGTTGCATTTGATGGTAATACAGTTGCATGAAGCTGAAGCGTTCCGTTATCGGTGGCTATGGATGAAACTCCTCCGTTTGACGTGACAACAATGCTGCTAACCTTTGTAATGCCCGGATTCACTGTACCGTATTCAAAAGCTCCAATATCGGGAGCAGCACCCGAAAAAGGCAAGCCGACATCAACACCCTTGTCTATAAGGTCACTTCCCTTAACAAGTTTCAAAAAAGAGATATCAGGCAATGATCCGTCTGGCTTTCTTTCAGCTGTCAGTTCAGCAATTGCCAGGGACTTGTCTGTAAGAACAAAGTCGTCTTTAGATGCAACAAATGTCACACCTTCTGTCCACGTGTTTTTTATATCCGTGTTGAAATTGCCTCCGGACCAGCTGTTTTCGTCAACATCAGTAAGAGTGTTCAAACAGGATATATTATTCCTGTAATCGTTGTTTTTTTGCGGTCCCGTTAGAAATCCGCCGGTCATAAAACCGATTCTGTTATTATACGATGTGTTATTATAAACTCTCCCCTCCATCGACACAGCACCTATATTGTTCTCATTGAAACCACAGCCCGTATTTCCCGTGTTAAATGCTGCCACATTATTTGTCAGCAACCTTGTTAAGCCCATATAGGTGGTCTCTTCTGTCGGATTAAGCTTAAAACCGCTCCCGTCCCCTTCAAGCAACCCGTTACCGAAGGACCAGCAGTTCTTCATAACTATCAGCCCGGCTCCCCAGATATTAAACCCGTCATCTGAATTGCTCCAGGCACGGCATCCGTCAAAAACCATGTAAGACCCCTTTTCAACTCCAGCATTCCACCCGTCGCCCCAGCCACCAAGGACATCATTTAAAGGCAGACTGTCGGCACAATGATGAACATCAACATTTATGAAATAAGTTGTATCCGGGGCATACCATGGAGAATAGTATATGCCCCTTCCTCCTATGTTATGTACCGTAATATTTTCAAAAATCTGGAAATTGCTGTTTGTCGCTACTATCCCCTGAACGAAAACACGGTCGTGTACCTGGTAAAAGTTCCGGATTGTCAGTCCCCTCCAGTGAATATAATTAGAACCATCAATGTACGGACCGCCGGAATACGAATACTGCCCTGAAGAGGGTTTAGGCGGAACAATTCTAGAGCCGTCAAGAACAGGCTTCTCGCCAGGATAATTGAAGAAATGGATATATTTCCCCGGAGCCCCATCCTTGTTGATAAGATCAACTGTCTGACCAGGCTGCAAATACCAAACCCCGCCTCTGAAATAAACTGTATCTCCGGCCCGGGCGGTATTGAAAGCTTTCTGCCATGTAGCCCAGGGCCGGGCGATTGTTCCCGGATTCATATCGCTGCCTCCGGAAGGAGCAACATAATATGTATTGGCATATAATGCTGTACTAAAAGAAAAGAATAACATCAGTAGAGTTCTTCTCATACTCGCTGCTATTTGACCAATTCAAAAAATTGTTTGACTAACATAACTTATTTAAACGACAAAAATAAGAAATTGTTACACTAATGATACTAATTCTGTTCTAAAAAACATCTTTAAAAAGACCTAAACGTCTGGCACTTTATCTCATATTAATCAAAGAGCATCCCTCTCAAAGCAAGCTGATTCCAGTTGCAAATTTAAGCAGATAAACTGTGCTACAGTTGAATATATACTTGATTATTAAGAATTCCTGACAAAATGTTATCAACACCGTTTGTTGATAAGTCATTTCATTGTCACATGATTTGATTGTCACAAGCGAGTTGCATCCAATACTAAAGATTAAATTTTAGGATTTGTTTAGTATGCTGAATTTATAATGATTACATCAAAAAAAACTCTATCTTTATACCAGTTATATGCTTATAAAACGAACTGTATGAAAAGACTGGCCTTGGTTATTTCAATAATGTTGTCTTTCAGCACTTTGACTTATTCCCAGCTATCAGGCGATGGAAGTCCGTCCAATCCCTACAGTGGTTCTATCACAGGCCATCTAACCTGGGCAAGTCCATCTGAAATATTTGCCGATAATCTGACTATACTATCAGGAGGTTCACTTACAATATCTCCGGGATTGCATGAAGGAACGTTTCTGAATATGGTTGGGGGGGATCTGACAATAGAATCCGGTGGAAGCTTTACCCTTAATCCGAATACTGCAGCTACAATATTATCCATCACAAACAATGGAAGTTTGATCCTCGAGTCGAATTCAAACGAAGCAGGAGTAGCATCATTAATTCATGATGGATATTCCGGTTCAGGAACAAGTCAGATGAAACTCTATCTCTCAGGCGGCACAACCCCCGGAGGTGTTCATATCTGGCATTATATCTCGGTTCCAATGAATGGAATAGCTGCCACTTCGTTCGGGTCACTTGATCTTGCCCAGTATATTGAAAGTCTGGCAACTTCAACAAGCAATTCCGAAGGATGGGTTGCATATGACGGATACCAGTATTCTTCAGACAGTTACCTGTCTAATACTTTCTCAACCCTGGAATTGGGCAAAGGATATAATTACTATTCAGCTTCAGGTACAACTTTTACTCTTAGCGGACAAATAAATATTGGCACTGTCACTAAGCACCTGCCATGCGATGCTGTTTCAAGCTATGAGGGATTCAATTTACTGGGAAATCCGTTTTCTTCATGCATCGACTGGGATTATATGTATCCTCATGGCTACCTCAGGAGTGTAAATAATGCAATTTATTTTACCCTGAAAGATAAGGTAGCATCATATGTTTCAGGTATAGGCAGTGATGGGGGAACCGGATTTATCCCTCCTTTGCAGGGATTCTTTGTTCAGGTCAATGCTACAAACGGCAGGGTGATAATACCTCCTGGTGCGCGAACACACCAATTTGATCAGCTAAGGTATAAAAAAGCAGATGAGACTTCCTACATAAGTTCAGATACCATCTCTTATGTAAGAATTAAACTTGAAAATTCTGTTGACAGCACTGATATCGTGGTTCGATTCAATAAAAAGGCAAGCATAGCATTTGACCCTGCCCTGGATGCCTATGAATTCAGCAAAACAGCAGGAGATATTAACCTATGGTCAATATTTAACGATATTGATTATTCCATTAACGGGCTTCCATTCCCTGAATCAAAGATTGAAATACCCTTAGGCATAAATAATGTAAAAACCGGGATATTGATACTGTCTGCCAGTGAGATAAGATTACTTGACAACTATTCAGTTAATCTTAAGGATATTAAAACAAATACAACTATTGACCTGAAAAAAGGGGAAAGATTTACTTTTAATGCCGATGCAGGAATTACAGAAAACCGGTTTATCCTTTCCATAGCCAACCTTACTACAGATGTCCCGGAAATTGTTATTCCGGAAAAGAAATTTAAAATCTATTCATCTTTCGGTTCAATTAATATCGTCAGCCTGACTGATGAATACGGCAGCATTCCAGGTTCCGTTACAATCTATGACCTTACAGGCAGAAAGATACTGCAAAAGAATAATCTCGAGTGGAATGGAAAAGGTGATCTTAATCAGATCGTAATGAACTCAGCCGAAAAAGGATTATTCATCATAGAGCTAAAATCAGGCAACAAGAAACATATTGAAAAAGTGAATATAAGCCGCTAGTGCCGGCAAATAGATTTATTGGATTTTTCAGTGTCGTACCATGAATCTGGCTGATGCCTCTTCTTTTCCTGATGAATAGATTTTAACAAAGTATAATCCATCCATAAATTCCGAGGTATTAATTTGGTAAACTTCACCGCTGTATCCTTTATCAACTCTCCTGTTTACCACAACCTGACCATAAACGTTTGAGACCAATATCCTATCCGGTATAAAACCATTATCGCCGGGGATGATAACATTAAGTCTTTCAAATGCCGGATTGGGGTAGATTTCAATCTTTATTGGCTCCGGCTTTTCCAGTCCGGGATTTTCCGCAACTATTTCCTTCCATGAAATAATTGTTCCGCGATTACCTACAGCATAATAAGTATCTCCCGTAACAGAGGCTCCGTTAAGTTTAACCTTAACCGGTGAATCATGCCGCTCCCATCCTTTGACTGAATATGTCATTACTGTGCCGCTGTAGCCGACACTAATTCCTGTGTTTTCACCGGAAAAGCAAATACTGTTAAGTGCGGGTATACTATTTTCAAAATCAATTTTTTTCCATTCCTTTCCATCAAAATGAAATATGCCCCCGGGCCAGGATGCAGCCCATATGTTGCCTCCTTCTGTGAATGATATGCTCCTTATTTCCAAATGCGGATCAAAGAGGGTCTCCTGTGACCTCGCAGCATCATTGAGTATTCTAATAACAGGGATGTTGACACATTCGAGTCCGCCCCCTACAATAAATGAATCTCCTCTCCCTGATGCTGTATATAAATTACCCCTGATCTGCTTGTTTGCCATTCTCCATTTGTCGTTTTCATAAAACAAAACCGTACCATTCTCTCCGACAGCAATACCATTCTCTGAATCGTTAAAATATACCGATAACAGCTTTCTGTTCGTTGGACATGGCTGGTTTTCCCATCTTTCTCCATTAAAACTCAGTATTGTCCCCTTTGACCCAACAGCCCAACCCTTATTTCTGTCAAGCATGAACACAGAGTAGAGATCTTCATTCGTAATCTTGTTATAATTAACCCAATAATCCCCGACTTTATAAAGAATTGTACCTTTATCACCAACAATCCAACCAATGTTTTCATTTACCATGAAAACAGAATTCAGATTGTTGGCTGTAGGACTCTTCTCGGTAGTCCATTGGCCAATGCTGACATCATGGAAACTTAATAACAGAAAAGCAATAACTATGAATTTAATTAATTTTATCATAATAGTCTTAAAATATTTATTTCAAAATGCTGATGGTTACTGAGCCCGATGTTATCATCGGAAGCGTAACAATCCTGTGAGTTATCTGGTTCCCCGAACCGGTAAATAAATAACATTTTGTATCCATATCATTGCTGCCCGAATAGGTCACATTTACAAGGGTTTCAGTTTCCGTAACATTGGTAATACTGATATTGGATTTTGCCCTGATATATTGAACCGCATAATCCATTGACCTATACTCAGGAGCATATGAAGATAAGGCGGAAGTGACTCCCGAAATGATTGTTCTCCAGCTTGACGCTGACATTTCAAGATAGTCATCATGTGTAAAAAGGGTGGGAAGAACCATGCTGTTCATAGCCCGTCTCAAATGTCTTACTCCACGGTTAATAGTTCCCTGTATATCACTAGCTGACGGAGACCATTCATAGCCTCCGTCATCCCTGATTTCTGTAACACAATTAAAAATGTATTCAAATCCAACCCAGTCTACATAATCACCATAGTAAACAGGTCGAACTTCGGCGGGCCTTCCATACCTGTCAATTCTGTATGGCCCGCAATTAAGCCATTCTGAAGAATACCAACTGTTTGAATGATCCATGTGAGTGCCCAGGAATTCAATATTCAGATCATACTGAGCATTCATTAATGTAATTTGTTGAAGGGCTTCCTCTTCGATTACATAGTAATGAGGTACTATAAGTTTTGATATGTTCAAATTATTGGATAAATAAAAATCAATAGCTCTTGATACATTTGCTGCAGCATTGAAATCAGGGTCATCAGGGTCAGGCAAATTATAATAAATAAATTCATCGGCGGAGAATGCATGAGGGGATGCCGTAGTAAGGTTCCCATTTATCAGGTTACGGAACTTGGGAATATAGTTTGCAGGGATGTTGTCATTAAATGTTCCGCACCAGGGTATAATGTTATATTCATTGCAAATGTCAATCCACTGAAAGTTTTCAGCAACCTGATCCATACCATATGGAGCAGCACCATCAACATCATCCACCCTCATGGTTACCATTGGCGGCAATCCCTGCATCACAAAAGGCTTTCTTGCCGACCAGACAATACTCCTCCATATAAGATCGTCCATTCCGTAAACGGGACCCAGGACACTTTCTTTAACCCAGTCATATCCGTTCCATTTAACTATCCTTCCATTTCCAAATGATGAAACAACCAAAAGCGGGGATGCTCCCAGGAATGCAAGGTTCAGCGGATTATTAAGGGTATAGGTGCTCAGGTCCGCAGTCATGCTGGTCAACAGGTTAATAATATCATTCGTCTGATTATAATCATCATCAATATGAGTTTCGGTTATATAATGAACTGGTGATGTAATAATGTCAATCGTTGACGAAGAAACAGGCTGTGATGTCTCCGCGACAGTAAAATCGCTCTGGTAATCAAAAAGATGAGGGTCAAGACTATAAAGACCCACACCGATGCTAACTGCATTTTCGAGCAAATCAAGCGGGTATTCTGTGATCACCCCGTCATAGACATTCCTGTGGCCGAATATAATAATCGCGTAATTTGTCAGCTCCGTCATCGTAGCGGGTGTTGCCTGATCATATTCATCATAGGGTATTCCGAAATTATCAAGGTAAGGTTTGATATAAAGCGTATAATCGCTAAAGTAAGAAGATTGCCGGTTAACTATAACATAAGCTTTATTTGTCCTTGTTTCAGGGCTGGCTTCAACAACGGTTAGAGTTATACTGGTTCCAAGCGATGCAGGAATGCAGCCATTTACATCAAAAACCGATGTCAGTTCATAAAAATATGTCCCGGTTGTAAGAACTCCCGTAAAAATATCAGCTCCACTGCTATAATTCTGAACTGATGCCTGAGGTTCTCCATTCCTGGTGTAGTTTATCGTAAATGGTCCCGTACCGCCTGAAAGAACAACTCTGAAATTGGCAGCGGTATTGTTGTAGATTGTCATGTCGTCATACAACTGTGCTTCGCTGAATAATTCTCCAACTGATATCAGAACAGAAGAACTGCTTGCAGAAACACCTCCGCTGGTAACTGACCTTCTGTAATAAGTGTTTTCCGTCAGGGCCGGAGGTGAATACCCCAGTGAGGTGGCATTTGGGATATCACTCCAAATCATATTGTCTGATGATTGCTGCCACTGAAAATAATACGGCCCTGATCCTCCTGATGGATTGGATATTTGAACAAGAGGTTCCGGCACAGTATTATAACAGATCGATTGAGGATATCCTATTGATCCCGGTGAAAACCGGCTGAAAACCACATCCCTGAAATAGCTTGCATGGTGATACTCAGTAGTCGGAACATTATCCGGATTTTCAGCATTGTATACTCCCCTTATATATTCGATGTAATCATTTTCTGATAAAGGACTAAATTCCTCAACCGTCTGGGCATACCAATAATTCCCCGGAACATTCGTGATGCTTATAATGTAATTCATTCCGGACTGAACAGCTATGGGCGATGGAAAATCAAATTCCCGCCAGCCGGTATAACCTCCTTCAAAATTCCATGCAAAAGGACCGGCAATTGTTTCATACACTCCTGATTCGTCTTCCATCCATAATCGAACTATATGTTCTCCTTCTTCCTGGTCGTTTGTGAAGAGTCTGGCTCTTGTAATATATCCATTTGCAGTACAACGAAATTCTGTTCCAAGATTATAAGTTTGTTCCTCATTGTTATAAATAAAAGGTGTCTCTGTGGTATAGAGTGTAATCTGGTCAACAGAAATCCTTACCGAATTACCGGCAATCGTTCCACCACACACTCCATCACTGACCAGTCTTCTGTAAAAAGTGGTTGAGAAAACAGCAGAAGGGGCAAGGGACGATGTGACTGCTCCAGGAATATTCGACCAGCTCAATCCGTCTGATGACATTTGCCATTGATATGTATAAGACTCGCTTCCTCCTTCTGCAGCTTCAATTTCTGTCAAAGGCAATGGAATACCCCCATTGTAAACTGACTGGGCCTGACCTATGAGACCGGCCGTTAAACCCGAACTGACGGAGATTGCCACAGCATTGGTATATTCCGAAACATTCGCCGCATCAGAGACCCTGCATCGGAACCATGCATTTCTTCCAAGAACCGGAGGTGAATATGTGTTTCTTGATGCAGTTGTTCCTGTAATATCAGACCATGTTGTCCTGTCATTTGATCGTTGCCACCTATAAGAGTAGGGCGGAAGGCCTCCTGAAGGAGCCTCAGTGAATGATAGAATTTCAGGTGCATAGCCATAACATATTAACTGGTCATTGCCAATTCTTCCTGCATCTATCTGAGCAAATGACAAATAATTAAGTGAAATTAATATAAAGGCAGCAATCAGTTTTCTCATTGTTATTAAATTTGAGAATGAATCCAGAAAACCTGCATTGGTTTCTGTATGCAATCTAAGTGTTATTTGCTACTTTAAAAATTTATTTACGATACACCAGTACAAATTGACAAACACAATTTAACAATTAACAAAAGAACATCAGTAATATCAATTGGCTTGAAAGCCTTCAGTCTTGAACTTCCTCTCCCGGCAAAAAGTGCTAATGTTTCACTATGAATTTCCCAAGAGCCGTTTTACTGTTTGCCGAAGTAATCCTGATCATATATAACCCATCTTTCATCTCCGATGTATTAATACGGTATACCTGGCCGGCCAGGTCAGGATTAAGAACATTGTTTGATATAATCTGACCGTATTGGTTAGTTATTGCAATCTCAGCGGCTACGAAATCATCCTCCCGGGGTATGATTATTTTAATCAGGTCTGATGATGGATTTGGATAGGCCTCTACCTGAATTGCAGAAGAAGAAGAGACAGTCTGGTTGTCCTGACCACCCGGTATTCTGATCTTTGAAAGAATGGTTCCTTTTTCTCCAACAGCATAGTAAGCTGTTTCACAGATGCAAACCCCTTTTAATGCGGCTTTGACAGGTACTTTCTCCATTTTCCAACCTGAATCTGAATACCTGATTATAGTTCCGAAATAACCTGCTGATATTCCGTCACTATCATCCCTGAAAGCCACACAGTTCAATGTTGGTATCTTATTGAATATCTTATCCCTTGTCCATGAAAGACCTTCATCGCACATAATCGTACCGGCAGTGCCGACTGCAAAAGAGTGTCGCATATTACTCAGGGCAATATCAAAAATTTCCAAATATCCATGATCATATGATTTCGTAAAGTCTTCCATGTGATCTTTATGAAATGTAACAATTGGAACAGAACCGTATTCCATGCCACCAGCCACCATGACAGTTTCCTCAGTTGCCGACACACAATAGAAATTTCCCTTCGTAATGCCGGTCAAACACAACTTCCATTCACCATTATCGTACTTCAGTATTGTGCCGTTAGCTCCCACCGCTATACCCTGTTCAGCATCAAAGAATTCGACGTCATAAAGTGTTTCCCTGGCAGGACTCGGGTATTTTCTCCATTTATTAGCTTCAAGCCTTAGAATCGTACCTCCTCCGCCTACAGCCCATCCATCTCCCTGTTCAAGTAAAAACACTGAATGGAGGTCCTCTCCGGTGATTTTCGGACTAAGTTCCCATCTGTCCTTATTCTTATACAGCATTACACCGTTACCTCCCACAACCCAACCATAATTCTGACCGATCATCTGAATGGAATTGAGGTTTGCCGTAGTCCCTGACTTTTCAGCAATCCATTTTTCCTGAGCCTCAATGGCAACAGTTGTAATCAGGAATATAAGTGCTGGAATTAGATGCTTTGATATCATATTATCAGTTTCTATTCATTAATTGTTACCACAACAGTTCCCGATGCAGCGCTGATCTGTGGCAGATCTACAAGATCAAATTCAATTTGTCCGCCCGATTCAGTAAAAAGAAAACATTTGGTAGCCATATCATTGTCACCATTGCAGTGGATATTTACAAATCCGGCCCCAGTTCTGACACTTGAAATATTTATATTTTCTTTTGCCCTGATGTACTTACAGGCATCATCCATTGATTTATATTCCAGATCTAATCCAGGATATGAAGCAGCCAAACCGGAAGTGATTCCGGCAAGAGTCTCTTCCCATTCACTTTCAGTCATATCTATCCTATCTTCATGTGTGAACAGTGTAGGAAGAGCCATGCTGTTAATAGCACGTCTTAAATGTCTTATTCCTCTGGCAATTGCCTGACCAACATCTAATTCAGGAAACCACTCATAGCCTCCATCATCCTGAATCTCTGTGAGACAATTGAAGAAATTATAGTTTTGTCCGCCGATATTCCAATTTAGCTCGCCTGCATAAAAATAAGGAGCATCACCTCTTCCTCCCCAACCATTCCTTTCCAACCTGTAGGGTCCGCAATTTATCCAGTACCCAGGATAACCTGGCCACCTGTCATATGGTACATGAGTCCCGATGAACTCCAAACCCCTGTTATTAAGTTCAGGTATCGCTGCTGAACTTAAAAGATACCAATGTGCGACCAGAAAATTAGATACCGGGATTGAATGACTTGCATATACATTCCAGGCATAATTAATGTTCTCAACAGCGTTGAAATCAGGCAGGTTTTGCTGGTTTTCGTAAATAAACCTGTCATAGGTCAGGGCATGAGGTATTGCAGTGGCACTATCGACATCCACATAATGCTTAAGAGTGGGAAAGAAATCTGTCTCGACATCATCAATAAAGGTTCCGCACCAGGGAATAAACCCATATTTATTGCTGATCTTCAACCACTTGAGATTCCTCAGATCAAGCCTGCCCTGTTCACCTGTACGTGTCCCGTCAACATCATCAACCCTCATGGTAATCATCGGTGGAAGTCCCTGCATGACAAAAGGTTTTCTTGCTGCCCAGACTATGCCCCTCCAGATAAGATCATCCATTCCGAAAGCCGGACCGAGCACAAGAGGTTCATCAAACATCCAGTTGAAGGAAGTCCACTTAACTATACGTCCGGCACCCGATGAAGCAACCTGTAATAATGGAGCTGTGTCAGAACCGTTTGTCATAGTTGCAAGGGTAATGCCCCCTGAAAGAGTAAAATCAGACTGGCTGAGTGTAATTGTAGCGGGAGTATCTCCCGTCAAAAGCCGAAGTGAAATTTTGTTATTAGTAGGATGATATGAATCGTTTACATGCAAGCGGGTTATATAGTGAGCCGGACTTGTCACGATATCTATCTCATGAGATGTTACAGCCGGAGTATTTCCGGGAATATTAAAATCGCTTTCAAAATCAAAAAGATGAGGATCAAAACTGCAAAGACCTGTACCAGCTGCAACAGCGCTTTCCAGGTTTGCCAGAGGATAATCTGATCCATAAACGTTTCTGTGTCCAAAGATGACAACTCCATAATCGGTTAATACCGGCAGAGGCATACTGCTTATATCACATGCTTCATAAGGAACCCCGAACCAGTCAAGATATAGCTTAATATACCTGGTATAATCCGGATAGCTGGAAGTATTTGAAGAATTCACGATCACAAGTGCATTATTGGTCCTTGTGCCAAGGCCAGGCTCTGATGCCGTTATTACAAGCTCACCGCCCATTATCTGGGGACTGCATCCCAGGGCATCGGTAACAGAGGTAAGTTCATATTCATAAGTACCGGTAACAAGGTTTCCGGTAGAGACGGGAGTAGTGTTTCCGGATGTTATTATTGTTTCTTTTGCTATCCCGTTACAGGAATACTCAATTGTATAGGGCGGGGTACCCCCGTTCAAAATGAAGTTTAAAGTCACCGTATTATTCACAGGGCTTGTTGCAGGGCCCTGAATTTGCGCGAGGCTGAATTCGTTGTCAACAGTAATCAGTACCGGTAAACTCCCGGCACTTATCCCTGCACTTATGACAACCCTCCTGAAATATGTGCTTGCAGTCATTGTTCCAGGAGAATAGCTTTGGGAGGTTGCACCCTGGATATTTGTCCAGGATGTCCCGTCTGATGAGCTCTGCCATTGATAACTGAATGTTCCGGATCCTCCGCTGGGCGGGGTCAGCTGGGTAAGAGCTGACGGACTGCTATTGTAACAAATTGTCTGGGCCGAACCAATTGAACCGGGAGAAAACGGAAGATATACTATATCCCTGAAATAGCTTACGTTAGTATAATACCTGGTTCTTGGAATCTCATTCACCCCACCATAGTATCCATATAAATAGTCAATGTAGTCATTTTCAGTTAAGATATTAAAATAGTCTGAACTCACGGCATACCAGTTATTCCCTGAACCATTCGTTACTGCAACCATGTAATTTCTGTTAGCTTCCACAGGGACAGCAGAGTTCAGTCTATATTCCCGCCAGCCCTGAAAACCCGGAGAAAAATCCCATTCAAACGGTCCTGAAATTACTTCGTAGGTTCCATCATTCCTTTGTCTGTATATCCGTATTATATGCAAGCCGCCTTCCTCCAGATGAGTATAAAGCCTGACAGCCGTAATTATTCCTTCAACCCTTACCAGAAATTCAGTAGACAAGTTATACAGGCCATCCGAACCGTACCTTACCGGAGTCTCAGTAGTATATAAAGTTATTGGATTTACAGTTATTTTAATGGTATTGCTTGCTGTCGAGCCGCAAAGTCCGTCACTTACAAAGCACCTGTACCACCTGTCTGCGTAATGAGCGTCCTGAGGAGTATATCCGCTCGAATTTGCACCGGGGATATCACTCCATGCCAATCCGTCATTAGAACTCTGCCATTGGTAGGAATAGGATCCACTGCCTCCTGCAGGAGATGTTCCGGTCAATGCTTCCGGTGTGGAACCATAATTAATTGACTGTGATTGACTGATTATACCGGCAACCAGGTCAGAGCCTACCGTTATACGTACGGGATCAGTTGTTCGTATATTGTTTGATGCATCACCAACCCTGCATCTGAACCATG
Source organism: Bacteroidales bacterium (assembly GCA_035414025.1). Taxonomy (GTDB): domain Bacteria; phylum Bacteroidota; class Bacteroidia; order Bacteroidales; family VadinHA17; genus LD21. The sequence goes on from DAONXX010000005.1 coordinate 41,838, forward strand.
CATTCCTTCCTAGTACAGGCGGAGCATAAGCTACCCTGGCTCCGTTTATTCCGGTTATATCATTCCAGGTTAAACCGTTGTCATTTGATCTCTGCCAACGGTATCCATACGGCAATGCTCCCCCAGAGGGGGGTGTTGTAAATGTAAGCATCTCAGGAGCATATCCGTAACAGATATGCTGATCATTGCCTATTGTGCCTGGATTGAATTGGGCTGATGCTGCCATTGCTATCAGGAAGGCACAAAATCCTATGATAATTTTTTGCATAGCCAACTTTGTTAATGCAAAATAATACTACTATATGCTATCTGCCGACTAACTTTGATTTTGCCTTTAATAAGTACAATATTAAGCAATAAAAGGATAATTCATTTAAGATTTTGACGATTGCCGGATTATTGTTGATAAAAGTCATGGTCCTTTTCAGATCGAAACGAGTAATTTTATTAGAGCATTTGGTTTTCAGTTCCTGTTCATTTACATCTTTTTCTTTAACATTGCAGTTTGGATTTTCATAAAAGAAATATCAGATAATTACCTAACACTATAATCCGAAACAAGCTTTTTCTGCCCTAAGAATATCAAATAGTAATATAAATACGAATTAATAAAAGATGACTTAAAATAAAGAACTACAAACTGCACTGAAATATGAAAATCGATCTCATAGCCGGCGCCCGGCCAAACTTCATGAAAATAGCCCCGATCATCGAAGCTATTAAATTGGCTCAGGGCAAAGGCAAAAACATTTCATACCGGCTCATCCATACCGGTCAGCATTACGATGCCAATATGAGCGGTAGCTTCTTCGACCAACTGGGTATCCCCTACCCCGACGTGAATTTCAATGCCGGCGGCGGTTCCCAGGCTGA
>DAONXX010000006.1:0-10475 GCA_035414025.1 Bacteroidales bacterium
TGAGGAAGTTATGGATGAACACGGGATTACGACTCTTTCCGAGATCCATGACGGGGACCCGCCTCATGCACCACGTGGAACTATATCACAGGCATGGAGTGTCGGTGAGGTTTTAAGAATAATAGATTTACTTGAAAAAAAATATACAGATATTTAAATACGGCAATATATGCGCGTGCTGATGTTTGGATGGGAATTCCCGCCTCATATATCAGGGGGATTAGGTACTGCAAGTTTTGGGCTTACAAAAGGTATGGCCTCTCTTGACGGTATTGAAGTCATTTTTGTTGTTCCTAAAGTCTGGGGCGATGAGAATCAAGACGCTGTCAGGCTTATTGGTGCAAATAAAACACCAGTGGCTTTTAAACAGATTCATTATCAGGGTGTCAGGCAACCAATTGAAAAAATTGAGATATCTTCAAGGATAATACCTTATACCGGATCTGAAGATTTTTGGAAAATAATGAATTCTGAAGTAAGCGGCCGCAAAATCCTCATACATACAAACGACGAAGGCCTGGTTGATTTTTCAGGCACATACGGAGGGAACCTTCTGGATGAGATCTACAAATATTCTGTTGTTGCATCAATTATAGCTGAAGAAAACGAATTTGATATAATACATGCTCACGACTGGCTGACATATCCTGCTGGTATTGCAGCAAAAGAGGTTTCCGGAAAACCACTTGTGATACATGTGCATGCAACTGAATTTGACCGAAGCGGCGGGAATGTAAATCCTGAGGTTTATCGTATTGAGAGAGACGGCATGCAAGCGGCTTCTAAAATTATTACAGTAAGTAATCTGACAAGGGATATTGTAATAAATAAATATAATGTTCACCCCGACAAGGTGGAGACCGTCTATAATGCCGTTGAGCCTGTTAAGATCACAGATGATGTGATCATTGAAAAAGGTTTTGATGAAAAGGTGGTAACTTTCCTTGGAAGGATAACTCTTCAGAAGGGCCCGGAATACTTCATAGAAGCCGCATACAAGGTGCTTCAAGTAATGCATAACGTAAGATTTGTTATGGCAGGTTCGGGAGATATGATGGAAAGAATGATAAGACGGGCTGCTTCATTAAAAATAACTGATCGTTTTCACTTTACAGGATTCCTCAGGGGAAGCGATGTGTTTACAATGCTTGCCATGAGCGATGTCTATATTATGCCTTCGGTATCAGAGCCTTTTGGCATATCGCCCCTTGAAGCAATGCAGTCAAATGTTCCGGTTATAATTAGCAAGCAATCGGGAGTTGCCGAGATACTTACGCATGCAGTAAAGACAGACTTCTGGGATATTGATGCAATGGCCGATGCTATTTATGGGATCCTGAATTATCCATCCCTTTCGAGTATGTTCATAAAGAAAGGTAAAGAGGAAGTTATAAGACTTAAGTGGGATAATTCAGCCCGACATGTAAAGGATATTTACGACAGAGTGGTATGGCATAAATAAGTTAAGTATCAAGATATGAGCGCAGCAGCAAAAAAAGCAATATGTTTCTATTTCCAGGTTCATCAGCCTTTCCGGCTCAAACGCTACAGGTTTTTTGACCTGGGACATGATCACTACTATTACGACGATTATTTAAATGAGTCGATCCTCAGGAAAGTGGCTGACAAATGTTATCTGCCTGCCAATGAGATAATGTTAAATCTGATCCGGAAGAATAAAGGGAAATTTAAAATAACTTATTCACTGTCAGGCATTGTACTGAATCAGTTTAGGTTATACGCCCCCGAGGTGCTGGAATCCTTCAAACAGCTTGCCAATACCGGCATGGTTGAATTCCTTGCTGAAACAGATGCCCATTCTCTCTCATCCCTTAAAAGCAGAACCCAGTTTGAAGAGCAGGTTAACCTTCACAGGGAAATGATGAAAACTTACCTTGGTGTGGAAACAACCTCATTCAGGAATACAGAACTTATCTATTCCGACCAGATAGGTTCCTGGGTTGCTGATATGGGATTCAAAGCCATGCTTACGGAGGGAGCTAAACATATACTCGGATGGAAAAGTCCAAACTTCCTCTATTGTAATGTTATAAATCCAAGGCTTAAAGTATTGCTGAGGAATTTTGTCCTGAGTGATGATATAGCCTTCAGATTTTCAAACAGACAGTGGAGTGCCTGGCCGCTTACTGCCGACAAGTATGCTTCATGGCTTGCAAAACTTGCCAATAAAAGCGAGCTCCTCAATATCTTTATTGATTATGAGACCTTTGGAGAACACAATTGGAAGGAGACAGGAATCTTTGAATTCCTTGAACATCTTCCGGATGCGATTCTCAAGAAGACACCATACAAGTTTATAACACCATCAGAAGTGGCTGAATCACTCCAGCCGGTATCAGCAATCAGCGTGCCTTCTCCTATCTCGTGGGCTGATGAGGAGCGCGATTTAACTGCATGGCAGGGTAATGAATTGCAGGTGGCCGCTCTCGACAAGTTGTATTCCTTAACAGACAAGGTTAGAAAATGTGGTGATGATCACATAAAGAAAGATTGGGAATACCTGCAGTCAAGTGACCACTTCTATTATATGGCAACAAAGTTCTTCTCCGACGGAGCAGTCCATGCATATTTTAATCCTTATGAAACACCTTACGATGCTTTCATGAATTACATGAATGTCCTGAGTGATTTTGAGATTAGACTGAACAGGAGTTGCCCTGATTCGAACGAACAGATGAAAATCGCTAACCTGGAGGGCATTATCAAGGAGAAGGAGAAGATAATTGAACAGCAGGCTTCTGAAATACAGCGTCTTGCCAAAAGTTCTGTAAAGACTAAAGATCCAGAGCCTCCTTCATCATCAGGCAAACCTTCAACTACATTGCAGGAACTTGCTCATAAGCTTATTGAAGAATCGACCCGTAAACAGAAAGAAAAAAGAAAAACATCACAAACTGAAAAACCAAAAGAAAATCAAATAAAGAAAACAACTCCAAAAAAATCCACTGTAAAGAAAAAAACTGTTCGTAAAAAAGCAGGAAACTGAAGAAAACAGAGGATTATATCATTCTTATTAAATAAATCTTAAAATGAAGGTTGAATTTATTTTTGAAACCAGTTGGGAAGTATGCAACAAGGTTGGGGGAATCCATACCGTAATTTCTACTAAAGCTCTGAACATTGTTGAGGCTATAGGCGACAATTATATACTTATAGGTCCTGATGTATGGAGAGAGGACGTAACGAATCCTGAATTCATACCGGATGAATCTCTTTTTAGTGAATGGAAAGCGCGTGCTGTTTCAGAAGGTATAAGAGTAAAGACCGGAAGGTGGAACATTGCGGGCAAACCTATTGTGATGCTGATAGATTTTACACCTTATTTCGGACAGCAAAATGAGATATTTGCACGATTCTGGGAAACATACAAGCTTGACAGTATAACCGGGCAATGGGACTATATTGAACCGGCCCTTTTTGGATATGCGGCAGGGAAGCTTATAGAGAGCTTTACTTCATTCTATCATGAATATCATAATATTATAGCACAGTTTCATGAATGGATGACAGGGACAGGAATTCTATATATAGAAAAATGGTGTCCATGGATTGCTACATCTTTTACAACTCATGCAACTGTTCTGGGCCGGAGCATAGCAGGGAATAATCGTCCGCTTTACTCCAAAATGAAGGAGTACAATCCCATTCAGGTAGCTCGCGAATCAAATGTTATTGCAAAATTATCCCTTGAAAAGATCTCTGCAACAGTAGCTGATGTTTTTACGACTGTCAGTGGCATAACATCTAACGAATGCAGTCATTTTCTCGGAAAGGATGTTGATATTATCACTCCGAATGGTTTTGAAGATTCTTTTGTTCCGGATGGTGAGCAGTTTGAATCCAAAAGAGCGACAGCCAGAATGAAACTCAGGCAGGTGGCGGAAGCTGTACTTGGTTATAGTCTGCCGGATGATTGCATATTCATTGCCAACAGCGGAAGATATGAATTCAGGAACAAAGGAGTGGATGTGTTCATCGATTCATTGGGTGAGCTTAACAAAGATAAAACTGATAAGCAATGTGTGGCTTTTATTCTTATGCCGGCTTATCATAAAGGTCCTCGTGAGGATATCAGTAATATTCTTTATAATGAAGGGACTCAGGTTTCCCAATACCCATATCTTACACACTGGCTTCATTACCCGTCAAGTGACCCTGTACTTCAGAGGATAAGAGCAAATAACCTTAATAATGACCAGAAATCACAGGTAAAGGTGATCTTTGCGCCTTCTTATCTGAATGGTAACGACGGGATATTCAATCTCGCTTATTACGATCTGCTTATAGGTTTTGATCTGACAGTATTCCCTTCCTATTATGAGCCATGGGGTTATACTCCTCTTGAAAGCCTGATGTTCTCAATTCCTACAATAACAACATCACTTTCAGGATTCGGGTTGTGGGTAAAAGAATATTTTAAGGAGCCGGGTAACGGTATTGCAATAATCAACAGAACAGATGACAATGAAAGTGATGTAGTCAAAGGGATAAAAGATTTTATCTCAAAGTTCTTAGGTTTGAATGATAATGAAGTAATCGAAGCAAGGAAAAAAGCTCATGAGATCTCACGTATTGCAATGTGGGATAGCCTGGTGAAGTATTATTTTTCAGCATATGAGATAGCTCTTGATGAGACCGAAGAACGGCGTGAAAAGCCAAGGGAATTTATCGGTTTTGTTGAAACTCCTGGTGTCCCGGTCCGTAAACCTCATCAGGTTCCGGTTTGGAAAGATATTTATGTGCAAAGTGAAGTGCCGGATAAACTCGCTGCTCTGAAAGATATTGCAAATAATTTGTGGTATTCGTGGAACACGGAAGCGGAATCCATATTCAGAAGAATGGATCCCTCATTGTGGGAAGAGGTGAAATACAATCCCAAACTGCTTCTTGAAAAAATAGATTATAAACGTCTTCTCGTACTTGAGGATGATGAGAAATTTGTTTCGGATCTGGGAAATCTCAAAAGAGAATTTGATGAATACATAAACCGGCCTGACGATACTGACAAACCCTGTGTCGCATATTTTTGCATGGAATTCGGAATCCATCATTGTCTTAAGATATATTCAGGAGGACTAGGAATTCTTGCAGGAGATTATCTTAAGGAAGCCAGTGATTCCAATCTCAACATTATAGGTGTTGGCTTTTTATACAGGTATGGATATTTCAGGCAGAAACTGGGGCCTAGAGGTGAGCAGTTGACGATATATGAGGCTGAGGATTTTTCCAGGCTGCCTGTCAGCCCGGTGAAGGATGCAAATGGTAATCATCTTTATGTAACGCTCGCATGGCCTGGCAGAACTGTAAAAATCAGGATCTGGCAGGCTATGGTTGGAAAGGTCAGATTGTTTCTTCTTGATACGGATTATGACGAAAACACCCCGGAAGACCGTTCTATTACCCATTACTTATATGGTGGTGATATAGAAAACCGCCTGAGACAGGAACTTATTCTTGGTATTGGAGGGATAAGGGCACTGACTGCGATGGGAATAAAACCGGATATTTATCACAGTAATGAGGGCCACTCGGCATTTATAAGCCTTGAAAGGCTGCGGGCTATGATAGAAGAACATCATCTTACATTTAATCAGGCGCTTGAAGTAGTAAGAGCATCCACTCTATTTACAACACATACCCCTGTTCCGGCTGGTCATGATGCTTTTGATGAAGACCTTCTTCGTAAATATATTTCCCATTATCATAGCCGTCTTAATATAACATGGGATGAGTTAATGGCCCTCGGCAGATGTGAAGGGGAATACGAGAAGAAATTTAATATGAGTTTCCTTGCCACCCGGATGTCGCAGGAAGTTAATGGGGTAAGCAAGCTCCATGGCGAAGTCAGTCAGGGAATGTTCAATAAACTTTGGCCTGGATATCTAAAGGAGGAACTTTTTATAGGACATGTAACAAATGGGGTGCACCATCCTACATGGACTGCTCCCGAATGGAAAGAACTGTATGCAGAAATAACAGGTTCCCCCAATTTCGACCAGACAAGGAGAGATCTATGGGAAAAACTGTATAAGGTAGATGATTCAAGGGTCTATTTAATCAAGAAGACTCTGAAGAAACGGTTATTTGAAAAGATCCGTAAGAAACTTCAGACAGATATGATTGAAAGGCATGTCAGCCCCCGCACACTATTGAACATTAGTACACATCTCGACGAAAAAGCGCTGACAATAGCCTTTGCTCGGCGTTTTGCAACATATAAGAGGGCAGGCCTTCTTTTCAGAGACCTTGACAGACTAGACAGAATAGTAAATAATCCTGACAGGCCCGTCCAGTTTATATATGCAGGGAAAGCCCATCCACATGACGGGGGTGGACAGGATCTTATAAAAAGGATTTTTGAAATATCCCAGATGCCTCGGTTCGCTGGCAAGATTATTTTCCTTGAAAACTACGACATTGAACTTGCAAAATACATGGTTCAGGGAGTTGATATCTGGCTTAATACTCCAACCAGACCCCTTGAAGCTTCGGGCACAAGCGGTGAAAAAGCGGTGATGAACGGAACTTTGCATTTCAGTGTTCTTGATGGCTGGTGGGTAGAAGGTTACAGAGCTTTTGCAGGCTGGGCTTTGCCTAAGAAAAGAACTTTTGCAAACCAGGAACTTCAGAATGATGTTGATGCAGAGACAATATATAACATGCTTGAATATGAAATAATTCCGGCGTACTATTCGTTTGATAATCAAGGCGTACCGGTAGAATGGATAAGCCTTATCAAGAACACAATGGTTAAAATCGCACCTGAATTCACGATGAAGCGCCAGATAGATGATTACTATGAAAAATACTATAATAAACTATATGCAAGAACAAAACATCTGACAGCAAACAATTTCGAGAAAGCTAAAAATATTGCAGACTGGAAACAGACAATGAAGGATGAATGGGATAATATAGAAGTGCTGAATTATAGCTTTGAAAAACCAAAAGAGAATGTTTTTCATTCAGGACATGATTATAAGGCTGAAATAGCTTTGAACATACATAATATACCAAAGGAAAATGTCGGGGTTGAGTATGTACTTACACATCTCAATAAAGAGGGGAAATATGAATTTGTTGCAAGCAAGGATTTCTCCCTTGTAAGCAGTAAGAACGGCAAATGTATGTATAGGGCTAAGCTGGTGCCTGAAAAGGCAGGCACCTTCTTTTACGGAATCAGAATCTATCCGAAACATGAGGATTTGCCTCACAAGCAGGATTTTTATCTTCTGAGATGGATTGACTAAATTTCTGTTGCTTTTCTGATACTCTCTCTCTTTAAGACGAGAGCAGTACGGGAAGGCAGGTAAAGAAAAAGATAGAAAGGGACATCAATAGAAAACCTTTTTGCTTTTCTCATTGACATATATAAACTCTTTCTGTCAATCCGGTCGAATCCTCCGAATACAGGATCGTCAGTGTCAAGTATGATCCTGTATTTGCCTTTTGTTGGGATACCGTAATCTGTAAAAGATTTTGTCGGATGGAAATTAAATACAAAAAGAAGATCTCCTCTTGAAAAAGCAATAATCTTATCAGAATTGCTTTCGTATATTTTCTCAATGAAAGGAGTATCAAGTATCCCGAATTCATTCTGAAGCCATGTCATTTTACTGTCGAATGATGCGAGGAACTGGTATTTCAGGCCTTTATTCTCAACAAGATCCCATTGCCTGCGGGCATATTTATAGCTCCAGTTATTGCCTTCACGGGGAAAGTCAATCCATTCAGGATGTCCGAATTCATTTCCCATGAAATTCAGATAACCATTGCCGGCAGTAGCAAAGGTTATCAGTCTGATCATCTTATGCAGAGCGATACCCCTGTCCATACTAATGCTGTGATAAGAGGTTGTCATCCCTTTGTACATCTCTGCATCTATCATTCTGAATATTAATGTTTTATCGCCAACAAGAGCCTGGTCATGCGATTCGCAGTAGGATATTATTTTTTCTTCAGGCCGGCGCAGGGTCAGCTCATAAAAGAGATGACCCAAATCCCAGTTTTCATCTGGTACTTCTTTTAAAAGCTTGATCCACAGATCAGGCACACCCATCGACAACCTGTAGTCGAAACCAGTCCCGCCTTTTTCAACTTCAGCGGCCAGTCCCGGCATACCGCTCATCTCCTCTGCAATAGTCAAGGCTTCCGGTTTGAAAGCATGGATAAGCTTATTGGCAAGATACAGGTAAACAAGGGCATCAATATCCTGTTCGTCGTTATAATATTCATCGTATGTAGTAAAATTTCTTTCCAACCCGTGATCGTAGTAGATCATGCTTGTTATCCCGTCGAATCTGAACCCGTCAAAATTGTATTCTTCTAGCCAGTAACGGCAATTTGACAGCAGAAAATGGATGACACTGTTCTTGCCGTAATCAAAACACAATGAATCCCATGCTTTATGAATTCTGCGGTCATTATCATAGAAATACTGTCCGGGTGAGCCGTCGAACAGTCCGAGCCCTTCATTAATATTTTTCACAGCATGTGAATGCACGAGGTCCATTATAACACGAAGGCCTGATGCATGTGCAGTGTCGACAAGTTCTTTAAGCTCCTCAGGGGTTCCGAAACGTGAAGAAGCTGCGAAGAAATTTGACACATGGTATCCAAAGGAACCGTAAAACGGGTGTTCCTGTATCGCCATTAACTGGATAGTATTATATCCTGCTTTTACTATTCTGGGGATAATGTTCTTCGTAAATTCTGCATAGGTACCGGTTCTTTCTTCAGAAGTAGCCATTCCGACATGAGCTTCATAGATCAAAGGCGAACCGGGTGCCGGTTTAAAATCCAATGAAGACCAGCTGTAGGGTTTTGGAGGATCCCATACCTGTGCGGAAAATATTTTTGTTTTATTATCCTGTACTACTCTTGTTGCATATGAGGGAATTCTTTCACCCTTTCCCCCGTCCCAGTGTACTGATAGTTTGAACAGATCTCCATGCTTTAGAGCCTCAGGAGGGAGCTTGATTTCCCAGTTCCCGTAATTGTTTATCTTCTCCATCCTGAAGGACGCTTTCTCCTTCCAGTTATTGAAGACACCAATAATATAAATCTCTGTTGCATTTGGGGCCCATTCCCTGAAAACCCAGCCGTTTTTATCCTTATGAAGCCCGTAATAATAATGGCCCAGTGCAAAGTCAACCAGTGATTGGTTTCCCTTAAGTTCCTTTTCTTTCAGGAGGCATTTCCTGATACGTTTTTCTATTATATAAATGAATGGCTCCAGCCATGGATCAATAGTATAGAATTTTCCAGCAGCCATAGACCAGGGGATTAAAATATTTGCCAATAAAAATACAAAAACAAAATCACAATGTTTATTCATATTCAGGGGCTTTACTAAATTTGTATGTTTAAGTGCTGAATATGGAAGTGCATAAGGGCTTTAAAAACCTTTCTTTCAGGAATCCTGTTGTTACGATGGGAATATTTGACGGGGTTCACCGGGGTCATGCAGTAATTATAAAACGGTTGATTGCCCGGGCTATAGAATTAAACGGAGAATCAGTAATTATCACTTTTGATCCTCATCCCAGGCTTATACTTGAATGCGGGTCGGAAAATCTATCAATTCTTTCCACGACGGAAGAAAAATTGGCACTTCTGAAGAGAACAGGGGCGGATCATCTTATTGTAATTGAATTCGACAGACAGCTGAGCTCTTTGACAGCAGCTGATTTCATAAAAAAAATCCTTATCGATGAGATTGGGATGAAGCATCTTATAGTAGGATATGATCATCATTTTGGGCACAAGGGGAGTGGCGATTTTGAAACTATTAAAGAATTCGCAAAATTGTTTGGTTTTACTGTTGAACGGATAGCCGGGGTTGAGGATGAAGGTTTAATTATAAGTTCATCCCGGATCAGGGAAGCTTTAATATCCCGGAGGCTAGATGAAGCTAACAGGTGCCTGGGGTATGATTATTTATTGAAAGGCAGGGTTGTTGAGGGAATGAAATTAGGACGCAGGCTTGGTTTTCCGACTGCAAATATTAAACCCGAAGATAAATTTAAACTTATTCCTGCAAATGGCGTTTATGCTGTCGGAGTTAATATTAATAGGCAGAAATATAATGCTGTGCTGAGCATCGGATTCAATCCGACTGTCAGAAAACAACCCGGAGAAAGGTCAATAGAGGCTCATATATTTGATTTTGAGGACGATATTTACAATGAGGATCTTGAAATTGAATTCAAATTCAGATTGCGCGATGAAATGAAGTTCAAGGATAAAAAGGAACTGGCCGGGCAGTTGAAGATTGACAAGGAAAATGCTATAAAGCTTCTCACTTGAATAATTTAGAGGGATTGCTTACTTTTGAAACTCTAATAATGATAATCAATTTGTTTATAAATTAATAAGATGAAGTACAAGATAAAGGATATTTCGCTTGCGGATTTTGGCAGGAAAGAGATTGAGATAGCAGAGAAAGAAATGCC
>DAONXX010000006.1:10575-39881 GCA_035414025.1 Bacteroidales bacterium
CAGGCGCTGTCTTTTCCCGGTGGCAAAGGCCCCAATCTCATTGTGGATGATGGAGGTGACGCATCCCTTCTTGTCCATCTGGGGTATAAAGCAGAGAAAGATCCTTCAGTATTGAAAAGAAAAGCTGCAAACAGGGAAGAGAAGGTCATACTCGACACTCTGCAAGGTCTGCAGCAGACGGAACCCGGTAAATGGGAACGTGCGGTGAGTGAGCTTAAGGGCATCTCAGAGGAAACAACAACAGGAGTCAACAGACTTTATCAGATGCTTGAGAATAATGAACTGCTTGTTCCGGCTATAAATGTGAATGACTCTGTTACAAAATCTAAGTTTGACAACCTCTACGGCTGTCGCGAATCTCTTGCTGATGGGATTAAGAGAGCTACAGATGTAATGATAGCCGGTAAGGTTGTTGTTGTATGCGGTTATGGCGATGTGGGAAAGGGTTGTGCAAAATCAATGAGGTCTTACGGAGCCAGGGTGATAGTTACTGAGATTGATCCGATATGTGCATTGCAGGCTGCAATGGAAGGATTTGAAGTAAAAACTGTCGAAGATACACTTGATGAAGGAAATATCTATGTGACAGCAACAGGGAACAGGGATGTAATCACGGCTGAGCATATGCAGAAGATGAAAGACCAGTCTATAGTTTGCAACATAGGGCATTTCGATAATGAAATTCAGGTTGACAGGCTGAATGATCTGAAAGGAATAAAGAAGATAAATATCAAACCGCAGGTGGATAAATATATTTTTCCGGATGGGCATTCAATTTTCCTTCTTGCAGAAGGACGGCTCGTAAATCTGGGTTGTGCAACAGGACATCCTTCATTTGTCATGAGCAATTCATTCAGCAATCAGACACTTGCACAGATTGAACTCTGGAAGAATAAATATAAAACAGGCGTCTATCGTCTTCCAAAAGATCTTGACGAAGAAGTTGCCAGACTCCATCTGGATCAGTTGGGTGTTAAGCTGACAATCCTGTCAGAAGAACAGGCTGAATATATTAATGTCCCGGTAAAAGGTCCGTATAAACCAGATCATTACAGGTACTGATCTTTTGAAATAAGCCTTCTTACTTTGCATAAAAAGCAAGTCTGAGAGTAGAAATATCTCTCCGGTTTTACAAATTCAAGTTTAATGGCCTGTCAATATCTTGTGATAAAAGTTGAAATTTTGGTCATTTTCGACTGAATATTGAGTCTAAATTGATCCAAACTATATTTCTGAATATGAATATGCTGTTTTATAAAAGGTTACTATTGTTCTTTCTGATCTTTACATTTACTCTGACAATATGTGAAGCTCAGTCATTTAACCGGCCACGGGTCAACAAGCTTCAAAGGAATGCTCCTAAAAAACCAAAAAAGTCAAAGGTTATAAAGATTGCAGAACCCAGATCCGTCGGGAAAGCAAAGAGAAAGGCAGAGGCTGTTGAAAGACAGAACAAAAAAGAGTATGCAAAATTTGTAAAGGAAAACCAGAAGCGATCACTCGAGATACAAGTGCCTGAAGTGCGTGAACGGATGAAAAATAATATGAAAACAGCAGATGCCAATTATAAGAACAAAAGAAAAATTGCAGCATCAGCAGGGAGAAAAACAAGCAAAAAATACTCAAGGTAAACAGGCAATAAAGTCATTATGTAAATTACTTATTTTCAGGTTTTTTTTGTAATTTCAAAATTAAATTACTAAATTTGATAGATGAAGAGTTCCCTGATCCCACGGAATTCTTCTATTTTTTTTAACTAAACAAAAGAATGGGAGAAGTTTTATATATAACAGAAGCTGGTCTCCAAAAGTTAAAAGAAGAATTAGAGAAGCTCAGAACTGTTGAAAGACCCATGATTTCCAGGCTCTTATCAGAAGCCAGGGACAAAGGTGATCTTTCAGAGAATACTGAGTATTCAGCTGCTAAGGAAGCACAGGGCATGCTTGAAATGAAGATTGCTAAACTGGAAGATGTTATTGCAAGATCGAGGATTTTAGATGAATCTAAAATGGATAATTCGTCTATCAGAATCCTTCATAAAGTAAAGATAAGGAATGTCAAAAATAACAACATTATGGAATATCAGCTTGTTCCTGAAAGTGAGGCTGACATAAAAAAAGGAAAAATGGCTGTAACTTCACCTATCGCAAGCGGACTTATCGGGAAGAAGGCGGGAGATGTTGTTGAAATTAAAGTGCCCTCCGGAGTGATTCATTTTGAAATAATTTCTGTCTCATAATAAAATTAAACTAATGGCAACAATTTTTACCAGGATCATAAATGGTGAGATACCTTGTTATAAAATTGCTGAAAATGAAAGGTGTTTTGCATTTCTTGATATAAATCCCCTTAAAAAAGGTCATACACTCGTAGTTCCGAAGCAGGAAACAGATTATATATATGATCTTGACGACGATTACCTTGCCGGACTGTTTGTCTTCTCAAAAAAGGTGGCCGGGGCTATTAAGGCTGCTTATCCATGTAACAGGATTGGAATTGCAGTTCTGGGACTCGAAGTGCCTCATGCACATATTCATCTTGTCCCTATGGACTCACTGGAAGATATTAATTTCAGAAATCCTAAACTAAAGCTAAGTCCTGAAGAATTTTCTGAAATTGCAGAAAAAATAAGAGCAAAAATTTCACTCTAAATTTTTAGTTTTGAATAGTTCTAACCGGGAATAATTCCTTATTTTTAAGGAATAATATCCCGCTGCATGAGTTATTTATATGATCTGTTTGACGATCTTATAAGTCTTCTTTTTCCCAGGCTTTGCTATGCATGTGGGCAACATTTGCTGAGAAATGAGAAACTTATATGCACTGAATGTTATGTCAAGATACCCAGAAACACTTATCATCTTGAGGAAGGAAATCCTGTAGAACAGCTCTTTTGGGGTAGATGTAAGATAGAAAGAGCAGCTGTTTTTTCTTTCTACAACAGGGACAGCCGTATCCGTAAGCTGATCCATAATCTTAAATATAAGGGAGTTCAGGAAATCGGGATTGAACTGGGGAGGATTTACGGTTCCATGCTTGCAGATTCACAATTTCTTGAAGGGATCGATGAAATAATGCCTGTTCCCTTGCATGTTTCTAAAAAGAGAATACGCGGGTTCAACCAGAGTGACCTGATATGCAGGGGTCTGTCAGAAGTCACAGGTCTGCCTGTCGATTATGTTTCTCTACAGAGGATAACAAAAACAGCAACTCAGACAAAGAGATCGAGATTTGAAAGGTGGATTAATGTTGAAGGTATTTTCAGTGTTCAGGATTCAGCTGCTGTGAGAGGGAAACATTTTTTACTTGTCGATGATGTAATTACTACCGGATCCACAATCGAATCATGTGCAAATGAATTACTTAAGTATGAAAATGTTAGAGTAAGCGTTGCTGCAATAGCTGTTGCCGTGACTTAGGATTATTTAACACGCCGGGGATTCTTGTTCATGAAATCTTTCCAGCTGTTATAGGTTTTCTGACCAGAAGGTTTGTTTGACTGGAAGAAATGACAGAGAGCTGCAGCCAATCCATCAGTAGCATCAAGAACCATCCCATCATCTTTAAATTTAAACATGTTCATAAGCATGGCAGCTACCTGTTCCTTGGACGCTGCACCCTGTCCGGTGATCGACATTTTGATCTTTCTGGGAGCATATTCGAAAATGGGCAAGGATCTCGATAATGCAGCAGAAATTGCAGCACCCTGTGCCCTCCCGAGCTTCAGCATTGATTGAGCGTTCTTTCCGTAAAAAGGTGCTTCTATAGCCATTTCATCCGGATGATATTCATCAATGATGTTTGTGATCCTGTCAAAAATATGCTTCAGTTTCCTATAATGATCATCATATTTCGAAAGATCTATTACACCAATCGCTATCATCTCAGGTTTTAGTCCGCTTGCCTTTATAATACCATAACCTGTTATGTTAGTTCCCGGGTCGACTCCTAGTATTATCTTTTCCTTTGCAGCTGTTTTCAAATGCCGGATTTGATTTCTGATTATTACTTGTTTCTGATATAGGCGTTATTGATTAACGATTGTTTCTCAGGAAATACTTTTGTTGGTTTAAAGGGAAGAGATTTATTCTTATCAGAGAAAGATCCGGTTTCAAGGTAATGAATAGCTTCACTGAGACACATTTCTTTTCTGTCGTTGAAATCATATACAATATCATCAAGAGCATCTCTGTCAGGAGTAAAACCATCGTAAAAATCTCCTTCTCCTTTTGAATTCACCATTCTGACAGAAATCAGATTAAACCAGTATTTTTTCCCACAGGGCCAGCCTTTCGCACCTACCGGTTTTCCATAAGTGGTACTACCTGTTGTAACAAGATTTATTAGTGGCTTTAATCCGTTTATTACAGCCTCGCTTGCGGAGGCCGTATAATCCGATGTAATCACTACGATCCTTGGAACGCCCAGAGAGTAGGATGTGGAAAGATAGTTTAGCGTCGTATTGTGTAAGGAATTCTTATCATTATACAGTAGCCTTGTAAATACTTCACCTGCATTGCTGTTACCTGCTATATGGCTGGAGAGTTGCTGTGCTATATCCAGATATCCTCCGGAGTTGTATCTCAGATCAAGTATAAGTTCGGTTACAGACTGGGCAATAAAGTAGCTGAAGGCTTGTTCCAGTTCCTCTTTCGAGGTGCTTAGAAACGATTCAAAAACAAGATGACCTGCAATGGCGCCTGATTTCAAATGGATCGTATCGCAAAGCAATACTGAGTTTATTTTGAAGTTTTGTTTTGTTGATTTTATTGTTACTTCGTTGCCATCTGGTTTCTGGAAGATGAAAGTATTTGTGATTCCCGCTGTTGGCGGTCCGATGAGATCAGAGTATGCAGTACCGCCAGCAATCAGTAAAGGGGCAACATCAACCCCGTTGATCTTTTTCACAATCCAACCCCGTCTTACTCCTGCTGCGTACAAGGGAGAATTTTTATATATAAGGGCTATTCTCGCCAGCGAAGCAGTATCAATTCCTATCCTGTAACCGTGGCCAACAAATGACGCTGACATCTCTGCATTGTATTCATCGTAATCTGCTACAAAGCTCCATTTGTCATCCGGTTTATTTCTTAAAGCTTCAAGAAGATCTTCGGGATTATCATAATCTTCTTTGTTTACTGCAGGTATCAGATCATACCACAGATACCAGTGGTTCATTACATCATATAATGTATCCCTGGCCATAGCCGCTGTAACTGTTGGAATTTCGGGTTCATCATCAGGAGGCTCAGGCTCCTTTTTACATCCGGCTAAGAGGGTGATCGATAATAAAAGCAATGTATATAATATCCTGTTCATATATAATAAAACAGTATTAAGGCTTACCCTATTGTCAAAGATAATAATTTATCCTTTTGAGGGTTTCCGGTTTTGGATGAAGATGGCGGTGATTGTAAGCGGTAAACCTGCCGGAGTTGTATAATAAACAGGTTCGTGAAAAACGAAATATACTCAGTCTATTATCTTAAATCCCGTGTAAGGCACGAGTATGTCTGGAATCCTGATCCCTGACTTTGTCTGGTTGTTTTCAAGAAGTGCGGCAACAATTCTTGGCAAAGCAAGGGCGCTTCCATTAAGTGTATGCGCTAATTTTGTCTGTTTTTCACCTTTTTCCCTGAAACGACATTTAAGCCTGTTAGCCTGGAAGGACTCAAAATTAGAGACAGAGCTTACTTCAAGCCATTTCTTCTGGGCACCCGACCATACTTCAAAATCATATGTAAGGGAGGAAGTGAAAGACATATCGCTGCCGCAGAGTCTCATAATACGGTAAGGAAGTTCCAGCGACTTCACAAGACCTTCAACGTGTGAAACCATTTCATCGAGGGATTCATATGAATTATCAGGGTGGGCGATCCTTACAATCTCTACCTTATCGAACTGGTGGAGTCTGTTAAGTCCTCTTACATGAGCTCCCCATGATCCTGCCTCTCTTCTGAAACATGGTGTATATGCAATATTTTTAATCGGCAATACGTCGGCATCGAGAATTACATCACGGTATATATTTGTTACAGGTACTTCTGCAGTAGGGATAAGATAAAATCCATCAAGTGTTATATTGTACATCTGGCCTTCCTTATCGGGAAGTTGGCCTGTTGCAAAACCGGAATCCTCATTCACAACAACGGGTGGTATAATCTCTTTATATCCTGCTTTTATACCTTCATCAAGAAAGAAGTTGATAAGTGCTCTTTCAAGTTTGGCGCCTTTGTCTTTATATACGGGGAATCCTGCACCGGTGAGTTTTATACCAAGTTCGAAATCAATTAGGTCGTATTTTTTGATGAGATCCCAATGAGGAAGACAGTCATCATCCAGCATTGGCATTGGTCCGCCTGAGCGAATCATAACATTGTCTTCAGCCCCATGGCCTCTGTTCACAGATTGATGAGGCAGGTTTGGCAGGCAGATTATTTCATTTCTCATTTCCTCATCAAGCGAGGTAAATTTTTCAGTAAGAGATTTAATTTCTTCTTTCAGCTTATATGTTTTTTCCTTTGCAGCATCAGCCTCATCCTTATTCCCGCTCTTCATGAGAGACCCTATTTCCTTTGAGATCCTGTTCATCTCAGCCTGAAGGGCATCAGTCCTGACCTGTATCTGGCGCCTTTCAGCATCTGTCTGAAGTATTTTATCAAGGATCTTTTCTGCGTCGAAGTTCCTTATTCTGAGACGTTCAGCGATAAAATCTCTTTTTTCTCTTATAAGATTTATTGTGAGCATAATAAAATAAGTATTAATAAAACAGCAGACTACTCAGGTCTGCTGTAAAAGTATTAAAAAACTCCCATAATTTTTTCTTAAAGGGAAAAGAATTAAGGGAGTCCCGATTTCTTAGAGTGACAAATTATTCTTTACTTTTAACGGATACGAATATTTTGTTGTTTTTCTGTTTTTTGAATTCAACTTCTCCGTCGACAAGGGCAAAAAGCGTATGGTCTTTCCCAAGTCCTACGTTGAGACCGGGATTGAGTTTTGTGCCTCTCTGGCGGACTATAATATTGCCTGCTTTTGCATGGTGACCACCGAAAAGCTTCACACCCAGTCTTTTGCTGTTTGAGTCACGGCCATTACGTGAACTACCTGCTCCTTTCTTGTGTGCCATAATTATATATTTTTAGTTCTTAATTACTTTTTCAGGCTTCTCCTTTTTCCGGTTTCTTTTCAGCAGTCTTTTTTGCTGCGGGTTTCTTTTCGGAGACTTTCTTTGCCGGTTCTTTCTTGTCATCAGCTTTTTTTGAAACAGACTTTTTGGATTCAGTCTTTTTCTTTTCAACCGGTTTTTCTTCTTTCACAGTTTCATCGTTTGCAACAGCAACTTCTTTTTTCGGAGAGGTGAGCTTAGTCTTTTTTCCGTTGATGCTTATTATTTCAATTTGGGTAAACTGCTGGCGATGTCCATTTTTGGTCCTGTAACCTTTTTTCCTTTTCTTTTTAAATACTATCACCTTATCACCTTTTACCTGATTGATCACCTGAGCCTCTACAAAGGCCTCTTTTACAACAGGTTCCCCAACGGTAATTTTGCCTTCATCTTCAACAAGAAGCACCTGATCAAAATTGATCTTATCTCCTTCTTCCACATTCAGTCTGTGAACGAAGATCTTCATTCCTTCTTCAACTTTAAATTGCTGACCTGCAATTTCAACAATAGCGTACATTGTATTTATTTATTATATTACTCCGTAAGGCGTATAGGATTCAAGGATCTTATAACTTCACTGAGCCCTGGCGGATTATTCTTAATTCGGACTGCAAAGATAATTAAAATAGATAATTTACAAATCAATATGTTGTTTTTTAATGAATCAGATTCAATCATTGATAGAGGTTTCATACATTTCTTTATCCCCTATGGAAAATACAAAGGGGGGGATCAGTTCGGCTTACAAATGTTATGTTATGCTTTACATCATTGACGGTGTGATGTCGATTTTGTAAAGTGTAAAAAGCAACAATATTATAATTCCGCTATTATCTTTATATTTGTCAGAGGCTAGACAAAGAGATGTTTTATTTGTGTATAGATAATTGATATGAAGAGAGTCAAGCTGAAAGTAATGGGTATTTCATATAGTCAGACGCAATCCGGAGCTTATGCCCTGTTGCTTATTGAAGAGAACGGAGACAGAAGGATACCGATCATTATTGGTGGTTTTGAGGCTCAGGCAATAGTCATCAAGCTTGAAAACCTGGATCCTCCGCGTCCTCTTACTCACGACCTGTTCAAGAAGTTTGCCGATCAGTTCAATATTGCAGTAATTGAAGTGATGATTGATAAACTGGAGGAAGGTGTATTTTTTTCGAAGCTTGTTTGTAATAACGGAGAAAAAGAATACCTGATTGATAGCAGAACATCAGATGCCGTTGCTCTTGCCCTTCGTTTCGGATGTCCAATATATATTAATGAAGATATCCTTGAAAAAGCACAATTGACTAACAGTCCTTCTGAAGCTGAACTATCGGTACAGAGAGAAGTTGAAAGTCCTGCCAAGGCAGGTTCGAGATATTCATCCTTTTCTGATGAAGAGCTCTATAAAATGATAGATGAAGCTGTACAAATAGAAGACTATGAAAGGGCCGCATCAATTAGGGATGAGATAGAAAAAAGGAAGGAAAAAAGAAAACTGTAATGAAGCAATATCTGGATCTTCTTGACAATGTATTGAAGAACGGGAAAGAAAAGCATGACAGGACCGGAACAGGCACGATAAGTGTTTTCGGATACCAGATGCGTTTTGACCTTGCAGAGGGTTTCCCTCTTCTGACAACCAAAAAACTGCATTTAAGATCAATTATTCATGAACTTCTTTGGTTTATTTCGGGCGATACAAATATTAAATACCTGAGAGATAATGGAGTGAGTATATGGGATGAGTGGGCTGACAAGGATGGCAACCTGGGGCCGGTTTATGGTTACCAGTGGCGATCATGGCCTGCTGCAGACGGGAGAAAGATAGACCAGCTGAAGGATGTTATTGAAGAGATAAAGAAGAATCCTGATTCAAGAAGACTTATTGTGAGCGCCTGGAATGTTGGAGAGATACCTAAAATGGCTCTTCCTCCATGTCATGCCCTTTTCCAGTTCTATGTTGCCGACGGTAAATTATCATGCCAGCTTTATCAGAGAAGTTGCGACATATTCATCGGAGTGCCTTTTAATATAGCTTCGTATGCTTTGCTTACACTCATGATTGCCCAGGTAACAGGATTAAAACCGGGTGAATTCATTCATACCCTTGGAGACGCACATATTTATCTCAATCATATTGAGCAGGTAAAACTTCAACTGACAAGAGAGCCTTTTAAGTTGCCGGAAATGAAGATCAATCCTTCAGTAAATGATATTTTCAGTTTCCGTTTTGAAGATTTTGCACTGGTAAATTATGTGGCTCATCCTCATATAAAAGGAGCAATTTCAGTATAATCTGTACAGGTATGATTTCAATGATAGTAGCTGTATCTGAAGACCTGGGTATTGGAATGAATAATGAACTCTTATGGCATATTTCGGAAGATCTTAAGAGGTTTAAGAAGCTTACGTACGGAAAAACAGTCATAATGGGTAAGAAAACATGGGAATCGCTTCCCAGAAAGCCATTGCCCGGAAGAAGGAATATCGTACTTACTGATATGCCGGGTGAAACATTTGAAGGGGCAATAATGGCATATTCCATAAGTGATTCACTTGAAAAATGTTCTGGCAGCACAGAAATTTTCGTTATCGGGGGAGGAAGTATTTACAGACAGTTTATGCCTCTTGCCGACAGACTCTATATAACTTTTGTACATAGCAAAGCTGAGGCTGATGTGTTTTTCCCTGAGATAGATTCTGCAATTTGGAAGGTAATTTATCAGGAAGCATATAATCCCGGGATCTCTGCAGGTATTCCTTATACATATGTTATTTACGACAGGAAGAAATAGTTAAGAATTAATTTCACATCTCCCCCTGTAAGCTTGAGTCAGGTGTATACGCCTTTAAACAACAGTAACAGCGGGGCTTTACTGTAGTGAATTAAATTCAGGATGCTTTATTAAGCACTTTCATATCTATACGCTTGAGCTTATTGCTTGCATAATCGATTGTAATGACAAGCTCATCTTTTTCGACAGAAGGAGTTTCAAACATGGCATCGAGCATAATTGTTTCACAAATCGATCTCAGGCCACGTGCTCCCAGTTTGAATTCAACAGCCTTGTCGACAATAAAATCAAGAACCCCATCTGCGAAGACAAGATCTATATTGTCCATTTTAAAGAGCTTTGTATATTGCTTTACGAGAGCGTTTTTTGGTTCTGTCAGAATAGCGTACAGTGTTTCTTTATCGAGCGGATCGAGATGGGCTACAATAGGTAGTCTGCCAACGATTTCCGGTATCATGCCATAGGCTCTAAGATCCTGGGGAGCAACATACTGTAACAGGTTGTCCTTGTCGATTCTCCCCCTGTTCTTTGATGCACCATAACCTATGACCTGGGTGTTGAGTCGCTGCGCGATCTTCTTTTCAATACCGACAAAGGCGCCGCCACAGATGAAAAGGATGTTTTTTGTATCAACAGGTATCATTTTCTGTTCAGGATGTTTCCGGCCACCCTGTGGCGGAACATTCACAACAGATCCTTCAAGCAGTTTGAGGAGTCCCTGCTGTACACCTTCTCCGGAAACGTCACGGGTAATTGAAGGATTATCGCCATCTTTCCGGGCAATTTTATCAATCTCGTCAATGAATACTATCCCTCTTTCTGCAGCTTTAACATCATAGTCAGCATTTTGAAGAAGACGGGTCAGCAGGCTTTCGATATCCTCTCCCACATAGCCGGCTTCTGTCAGGACTGTAGCATCAACTATTGTGAACGGGACATGAAGCATTTTGGCGACTGTTTTTGCAAGGAGAGTTTTCCCGGTACCTGTTTCTCCGACAAGGATGATATTTGATTTTTCTATCTCAATATCATCGGGATCGGATTTCTGCATCAGTCTTTTGTAGTGATTATAGACAGCTACAGAGATAACTTTCTTTGCCATATCCTGACCTATAACATACTGGTCGAGGAAATTTTTTATTTCTATTGGTTTGAGAAGGTTGATGTTTTCGAAGGAAGAACTCTTTTTGACTCCAAGTTCTTCGTTCATAATGCTATAAGCCTGCTCGATGCAGTGATCACAAATATGACCTTCGAGACCGGCTATCAGCATATTGGCCTCTTTTTTTGTTCTACCGCAAAAGGAACACTTATCCATATCAGTTAAAGTTCATTTTTTTGGAGTATCTCATCTATCATTCCATAGTCCTTAGCTTCCTGTGAGGTCATCCAGTGATCCCTGTCAGAGTCTTTTTCTACTTTTTCAACCGGATTTCCTGAGTGAAATGCTATTATCTCAAAAAGTTCTCTTTTTAACTTCATGATCTCGCGTGCCTGTATCTCTATGTCAGAAGCCTGTCCTTCAACACCTCCCATTGGCTGATGTATCATTATCCTGGAATGTCTGAGTGCGGATCTTTTGCCTTTAGTGCCTGCGGTTAGGAGTACAGCCCCCATCGAGGCAGCCATGCCTGTACAGATCGTGGCGATATCGGCAGAGATATACTGCATTGTGTCATAGATGCCCAATCCTGCACTTACTGAGCCGCCGGGAGTATTGAAATAGATCTGGATATCTTTTCCGGGATCAGAAGAATCAAGGTACAGAAGCTGTGCCTGTATTATATTTGCCACATAATCATCAATAGGTAATCCGAGAAAAATTATCCTGTCCATCATCAAACGGGAGAATACATCCATCGATGCAACATTAAGCTGCCTTTCTTCAATTATTGTCGGAGATATATAGTTGCCATAGATAGAAGAATATCTGTGAAGACTAAGGCTGCTTATTCCGAATTTACTCCTTGCATATTTTCCGAAATCGTCACGGTTGTTCATGTCAAATTATATTTTAGATTTAGGAATAAAGATATAAAATTAAGAAATATGATGTAATTAACTGATTATTATTCAAAAAGCTTATTGAATTCTTCAGCTGTAACATTTTTATCTTCTATTTTAACAATTTCTTTCAGGGCATCTAATACTTTATCGTCCAATATCTTATCTGCAATTCTCTTGGCATCATCTTCTCTTTTGAGGGTCTCTTTTGCATAGTTTGATATTTGTTCATCAGTTGCATAGTAAAGTCCATACTGACTAAACTGGTACCTTGTAATGATCTCTGCTTCTTTCTGGAGCTCTTCCTCAGTTATTTTGATATCTGTTTCTTTTGCAATCTTGTTCTTTATAAGTTGCCACTTGAGATCTTTCCTGAAAGAATCGAACTCCTTATCAATTTGTTCGGGACTTGCTTTTTCGGTAACATTCAGCAGCCATTTTTTCAGGAACTCCTCCGGGAATTTCATTTCGGTTTTTTCAATTGCAAGCTCTTTTAAATCGTGCATCAGTTTGTAGTCCGATTCGCGTTTAAGGCTTACGTTTATTTCTTCTTCGATTTTTTTATTGAAATCCTCTTCGGTTTTAACTATGTCTTCACCGTAAATCTTATTAAAGAGTTCTGTGCCTATCTCGGCAGGCCTGAACCTTGAAATCTCCTTTATTGTAAATCTGTAGGTATCGCTGACCTTTTCAAGCTGCTCCTTATCTATCCTTAGTAATCCGGCAATTTCATTATCATCCGGGAAGGCTTTCCTCAGATTGAAATCGATTGTTTCGTTTATTTTCTTCTCTATAAAAGCTTTTTTAATTTCCTCATCCTTTATAATATCTATAGCTATGGAAGTATCATCTGTTGATATACCATCAGCAAGAATGTTTTTGTTTTCATCGAGAGCTTCCAGTTTACCCTTAATTATATCTTTTTCCTCAGATATTTCAGCATTTATGAAATCCCCAAAGCGGCGGGTATAATTCGATATATAGTCATTTTTCATTTTGTCGTCAATGGCTATAATATACCGACTAACCTTATTTTTCTTGTCCAGGGGGATTTCAAAAACAGGGGCCAGGCCAAGCTCAAATGAGAATTTGAAATCATCCTGCAAATCGAAGTCAATATTTTGAATGTCATCTGTCTTTGGCATTGGATCACCCAGAATATCGATTTTTTCATCATGAAGATATTTATGAATGCTTTCAGAGACTGTTTTGTTGATTTCCTCTATCTTGACAGCCTTTCCGTACATTTTCCTGATGACACCGATCGGCACCATTCCCGGGCGAAATCCTTTTATATTTGCTTTTTTGCGATAATCTTTCAGAACGCTTTCAACCTTTTCTTCATAATCGTTTTTTTCAATCTGTATATTCAGGACAGCATTCAGATCGTCGATGTTTTCTTTGGTAATAATCATATTAATTATTGTTTATTATAGATTATAAAAACCGCCAAAACGCTGAAATATAATGGTTAAGGGCGGTTTGTCAAATTTGTGCGGATGAAGGGACTCGAACCCCCACGTCATTAAGACACAAGATCCTAAGTCTTGCTCGGCTACCAATTACGACACATCCGCAGGAAAATCCTCGCAAAAGTATAGAAAATTAAGCAAATAACAAACCAGGTTTCTTACCTTCTCAATTCAAAACTTTTACCAAGGTAAACCTTTCTTACAAGCTCATCTTCAGCAAGTTGAGAGGCGGTGCCTGATTTAAGTATACTTCCCTCGAAAAGCAGATAAGCGCGATCGGTTATTGAGAGGGTTTCATGGACGTTATGATCTGTTATCAGGATACCGATATTCTTATTCTTGAGATGAGATACTATGCTCTGGATATCTTCAACAGCGATCGGATCTATTCCGGCAAAAGGTTCATCGAGAAGAATGAATTTAGGTTTTAATGCAAGAGTTCTTGCTATTTCTGTCCTTCTTCTTTCGCCTCCCGAAAGCTGGATGCCTTTGCTTTTCCGGATTTTCTGAAGACCGAATTCGGTCAAGAGCGATTCAAGTCTTTCAGCCTGTTCAGCTTTTGAAAAATTTGATAGTTCAAGTACTGCCCGTAAATTGTTTTCTACCGATAGATTCCTGAATACAGAAGCTTCCTGGGCCAGGTATCCAATGCCTCTGCGGGCTCTCATATATACAGGAAGAGATGTAATATCTTCATTGTCAAGGTAGATTTTGCCCTCACGGGGTCTGATAAGGCCTACGATCATATAAAAGGAAGTTGTTTTGCCTGCACCGTTAGGGCCAAGAAGACCAACTATTTCCCCCTGTTCAACCTCAATAGATACATGATCAACTACAGCACGATTGTGATATTTCTTTACCAGGTCTTTGGTGTAAAGTTTCATTGGATGTCAGCTTGTCTCTTTTACAATTTCTTCGGAAGAATTCTCTTCCATGAACTTTTGATGATCCTTTTCTTTCTTTTTTATAACCCTGGCCGATATTCCTATGCTAACTTCATAAAGCAGGAGAAGAGGTATAGCAACAAGCATTTGAGAGAACACATCCGGAGGTGTAATTATTGCAGCAACGATAATAATGATCACAATAGCATGCCTGCGGTATTTTCTCATGAACTCAGGTGTTATTATACCTATTTTAGTAAGAAAAAAGGCAATGATCGGGAGCTCGAAAATCAGACCTGTAGCCAGACAGATTGAAGTAATAGTTCCGATATAGGATCTTATATTGATCTGGTTAACAACAGTTTCACTTATACGGTAAGAGCCAAGAAAGTGTACTGAAAGAGGGGCAAGGAGGAAATATCCAAACAGCACACCCGCAAAAAAGAGGAAAGATGATGCAAGTACAGCACCACGGGCATATCTGGCTTCATTTGCATGCAAGGCAGGCCTGAAAAAACTCCAGAATTCACGTATCACAAAAGGAAAAGCAATAATGAGACCGGCAACAAGAGCAACAACAATATGGGTTGTGATCTGCCCCGACATTTTTATGCTTATAAGGTTCAATTCTTGTTTATTTATACAGAGAACATCAGGGTCACTGAAATTCAATTTTGCAGCAAGAAAATGACTGAAATTACATAAAAACCTGTTAGTTGGGAAAGTGGGACTCTTGGGAGCCAGAATTATGTTGTCAAAGAGCATGTTTTTAAAAACAAAAGCTACAATCATGAAAACAAAGATAGCAATAACGGAACGGATAATATGCCATCTTAATTCTTCAAGATGCTCCAGAAATGACATCTCGCCATCATTTTTCCCCCCTTTTTTTCCTTTTAATGCCATAATGCAGATTCGGATTTTTTTTAAAAAATCAGCGTGTAAAGATGATAAATCTTCTTATGTAAAACAATATCAACATTATGATATCTTGAATTGAGAATAACATTTTTGTTAATGATTATATTTTCAAATAGAAAACTATTATATTTATAAGAACGAATAAAAAGTATTTAAAGCGAATAAGAGAAATTTGGAAGTTTAAGTGATGGTTAATGATCAGAAAATACATGAATATTTAAAAAAGTATTTTGGATTTGATACTTTTAAAGGTAATCAGAAAAATATAATAAAGAATGTGCTGGCGGGAAGGGATACATTTGTTCTTATGCCGACAGGGGGGGGGAAGTCCTTATGTTATCAGT
Organism: Bacteroidales bacterium; assembly: GCA_035414025.1. Taxonomy (GTDB): domain Bacteria; phylum Bacteroidota; class Bacteroidia; order Bacteroidales; family VadinHA17; genus LD21. The sequence goes on from DAONXX010000006.1 coordinate 26,152, forward strand.
TGCCGGCAGTGATGTGTGAAGGGACTGCCATTGTCATCTCTCCTCTGATTGCATTGATGAAGAATCAGGTTGATGCAATGCGTAATTTCAGTACAAGTGATGATGTTGCCCATTTTCTTAATTCGTCGCTTACAAAGACTGAAATAGCCAAGGTAAAAAATGATGTACTTACCCAGGACACAAAATTGTTATATGTAGCTCCGGAATCTCTTACAAAGGAAGAGAATATTGAATTTCTTCAAAATATAAAGGTTTCATTCTATGCAATAGATGAGGCTCATTGCATTTCGGAATGGGGACATGATTTCAGGCCGGAATACCGGCGCATACGGCCTTTGATAGATACTATAGGACGTTCACCGATAATAGCTCTTACTGCAACAGCTACTCCAAAGGTTCAGCATGATATTCAGAAAAATCTGGGTATTCTGCAGGCTGATGTTTTTAAATCGTCATTCAACAGACCAAACCTCTATTACGAAGTCAAATCCAAACAGGATGTCTCAAAAGAAATAATAAAGTACATAAAAAACAATCCGGGGAAATCTGGAATAATCTACTGTCTGAGCCGTAAGAAGGTTGAGGAGATGGCTGAGTTACTGGTGGTAAATGGTATTAAAGCATTGCCTTACCATGCTGGAATGGATTCTGCCACAAGGACTGAGAACCAGGATAAATTCCTTATGGAAGAAGCTGATGTTATAGTGGCAACGATCGCATTCGGAATGGGTATCGACAAACCAGATGTTCGATTCGTTATTCACTATGATATTCCCAAAAGCCTTGAGGGTTATTACCAGGAAACAGGTCGTGCAGGACGTGACGGAGGAGAAGGGAATTGTATTGCCTACTACAGCTATGATGATATAGTCAAGCTTGAAAAATTCATGCAGGGCAAACCAATTGCTGAACAGGAAATAGGCAAACATCTGTTGCTGGAAACTGTATCATATGCTGAATCCTCAGTATGTCGAAGAAAGTTGCTTCTTCATTATTTCGGGGAGGAATATCCGAAAGACAACTGTGAAGCCTGTGATAATTGTCTTCATCCAAAAGAACAGTTTGAAGGAAGCGAATCCGTTGTAAATGTGCTTGAAACAGTCCTGGCTGTAAAAGAGAAATTCAAAGCTGATCATATAGCTCATATTCTTGCAGGGAAATTGACATCTGCCATTAAGTCATATAAGCATCATAAGCTCGAATTTTTTGGCATTGATGTAGAGAAAGATGAAAAATACTGGAACATGGTTATCAGACAGGCCCTGATAGCTAAATTCCTTACTAAAGACATTGAGAACTATGGCCTTCTCAACGTGACCGAGGCCGGACTGGATTTCATTGAAAACCCCAGCTCCTTTATGCTTACTGAGGATCATGATTATGCTGAATTATCTGATGAAGAGAATGTTTTCGGGGCAAAGACGGCCGCTGTTGATGAGGAACTGTTTAGTATCCTGAAAGATCTCAGGAAAAAAATATCAAAACAGAAAAAGATCCCTCCTTTTGTGATCTTCCAGGATCCGTCACTCGAAGATATGGCAATCCAGTATCCGGTAACAATTGATGAACTTCAAAACATTTCGGGCGTGGGAGCAGGTAAAGCCCAGCGATACGGAAAAGAGTTTGTGGAAATAATAAAAAAATATGTCGAGGAAAAGGAGATTATCAGGCCTCTCGATATGGTTGTCAAATCTGTTATAAATAAATCAGGGATTAAAGTCTATATTATTCAGAGTATAGACATGAAACGGCCTTTTGAAGATATAGCTGAAGCCAAGGGCCTTGAGATGAATGAACTGTTATCAGAAATAGAAGCAATAGTTAATTCAGGTACTCGTCTTAACCTTGACTACTATATAGATATGGTAATTGATGAGGAGCGTCAACATGAAATATATTCTTATTTCAGGGAAGAAGCAAAATCCGATTCTCTCGAAGAAGCCATGAATGAGTTGGGCAATGATTTTGAAGAGGAGGAGATAAGACTTGTGAGGATCAAGTTCCTTTCTGAAATGGGGAACTAATGTGTTGCTTTATTCCAATCTGACCCTGGAAAAACAGATCTTACAACAACAGCAGCAACATAGAAAGGATATATTAGCTGACAGGGAAGAAACCATTTCATCAGTTGTGCCTTGCCATACCTTTTGCATGTGTTCCCAAGGATAAGGTAATCGGGGAACGATTTCAACAGAACAGTAGCTGCAAAAACCAAAAGAAGTTCAGGTCTGAAGATACCAGTCAATAATGTAACAATCTGGGTTAGAACAGCAATGAATGTTACAAGACCTAAAATAATTGTATCCCTGTCACTATATGCCCCGGCTTTTGATATCCACCTGTTCCTCTGATTAATATAATCCTTAAATGTCGCGGAAGATGCTGTTATCATAACAGTATCCTCAGACTCCAGCCATTTAATATTATTATTATGGTTTTTCTTTAAACTGTGAAGAAGAAATATATCGTCTCCTGAAAGGATTTCCGGATGGAGATTATTTACATTGACCAAATATGTTTCTTTCTTGAAAACAAGATTAGCCCCGTTGCACATAACTGGCCGTTTCGCCACTGCTGTTCCGGCAGTAATCCCTTGCAAGCCAAGGAATTCAAGCTCCTGAAAAATGTTAAAGAATCCGGGTTTGCTTTCCAGCATCACAGGACAAATAAGCATATCAGGTCTGCTGTCCTGAATGGAAGCAGCTATTGTACTTAACCATTTTTCCCCGGGAAGGCAATCAGCATCAGTAGTTATTATGTAACTTCCCGCTGAAGCTGAAACGCCTGTCATTATTGCCTTTTTTTTCCCTCTGCCCTCATTTTTCAGGACTTTCAGGTTCTTTAAGCTGCTGTGTTCACTATCAGGAATATATGAAGGATCATCAGAATTATCATCTATTATTATAAGTTCGAAAAGATCACTGTCATAATTTTGGTTTCTGATACATTTTATAAACCCGGGGAGGTGCTCTGCAGCATTACGACAGGGTACTATAACAGAAATAAATTCCCCGGCGTTATCAGAATGATTACAGGGTTGTATTTTTTTTAGTTGCAGGAAAATGTTAGTCAGAATAAAAACATAAGGGATGACAAATATGAGAAGTATCCATTCCATTATTTATTTCCTCATCCATTCATAAAAAGAATAGTGCTTTGAGTTCATACCCGGAGATTCATATGTTTTTCTTGCAACTGAATTGTGGGATTCGACATAAAGCCTTAATCCTGCAACATCGTTTTTTTCTGCAAGTTGTCTTTTAAAATCATACATCTCCCTCTTCAACCCTCTATTTATATTCATCCCAACTCTTAATAGCCAGATTATCGGTACCCAGCCGGCAAAAAGCCAGGATAAATGCACTTGCCAGTCTGGCGTTTGTTATCAGCGGGACATTATAATCAACAGCGTTTCTCCTTATTGAATAGTCGTTATTTAGTTCGGAAGCGCTGAGGTTTTTTGGTATGTTTATTACAAGATCGACCTTGAGAATATCAAGCATCTCCGAGAACTTATGCCTGTTCTCAGCCCTGTCGATGGAAAGGGCAGATGTTCCAAGTACTTTTACATTATGCTTTTCAAAAACACCTGCTTTGTGCAGTTTTGTCCCGCAATTAAGTTCTGTTTGTATCCCTTCTTCTCTCAGTGCTTTTAAAGCCTGTGAGCCCGAATAGTCAAACTCTCCTGCTTCTCCGGTTTTAAGCGCACCCGATCCAAGGATAGCTGCCTTTTTAATGTCGTCTGTCATTTTCCAGATTTAAGGCTAAAAATAGTATAAAAAATAATTCCATCATTTTGCAGACAAAATGAATATATTTGCAATGTTATTGAATAAATATGCAAAAAGTTAAACGTCTTTCGTTGATAGAGAAAATAATTACCGGGGAGAATATTTCTTCTCAGGAATTATTGCTAAAGAAACTGAGGGCAAAAGGAGTCAGCTGTACACAGGCTACTTTATCGCGCGACTTGCGGCAGCTGGGCGCAGGAAGGGTAGCAGACGGCAAAGGTGGATACAGATATGCATTAACCGATAATCCCGGCGGCCCTGCAGTCTTGTCCGGTAATATTCAGCTATTACCTGTTATACGTGATATTATTGATGCCCGGGGATTGATTGTTATAAAAACTCTTCCGGGGAATGCAAGCAATACAGCCTTTTATATTGACAATTCTTCCAGATATGAGATTGCCGGAACGATTGCGGGGGATGACACTATACTTATAATACCGAGAGACGGTATTACAAATTCGCAGATACACACTTGTCTTGAGATCATTCTGCCGGGACTCCATGAGCAGATAAAAAAAGGGTAAGGATATAAATATGGATAAAAAATTATTTAACTGTTAATAGTGACAACAAAATGAAAGAAAAAGTGATTTTAGCCTACAGCGGAGGGCTTGATAGTTCAGTAATACTGAAATGGCTTATAGAAAAGGACTATGATGTGGTTGCCTTTATAGCTGATGTGGGGCAGGCTGAGGATTTTGACGAATGTGAGAAAAAGGCCCGGCTTCTTGGGGCATCGAAAGTTATAATATCTGATCTCAAAAAAGAATTTGTTGAGGATTATGTATTCAAGGCAATAATGGCAAATGCTATCTATGAAGACAGGTATTTGTTAGGCACAGCACTTGCCAGACCGCTGATTGCCAAGGAACAGATCGAAGTTGCAAAGCAGGAAGGAGCTGGTGCTGTGGCTCATGGTGCAACAGGCAAGGGCAATGATCAGGTGAGATTTGAGCTTTCTTACCATGCTCTTATGCCTGGTGTGAAGGTAATTTCACCCTGGAAGGATAAAGAATTCCTTACTCAGTTCAAAGGCAGGACAGATATGCTGAAATATGCGTCTGAAAAAAAAATACCTGTAAAAGCAAGTATAGACAAACCCTATGGCGAAGACGAGAACCTGATGCATATAAGTCATGAAGCCGGGATACTTGAGAATCCTATGTATACCCTGAATAAAAACATGCTTAAAAAAATGGTAATGCCGCAGGATGCACCTGATACGGAAACACGAATAGTAGTGCATTTCAGAAACGGACTGCCTGTTAAAGTCATAAACAAGGATGACGGTAATGTCAAAGAGGATCCTTACGAGATGTTTGTATACCTGAATGAGATTGCAGGCAGGAACGGGATAGGACTTCTTGATATGGTTGAAAACAGGTTCGTTGGCATTAAATCACGCGGTATTTATGAGACTCCTGCAGCGACTGTTCTGCATGTAGCCCACAAGGATATTGAAGGTATAGCTATGGACCGGGAAGTGAAAAGGCTTGTAAGTATGCTTAGCCCTAAATTTGCAGAATTGATTTACAATGGTTTCTGGTTCAGTCCTGAAATGGATTTTCTTATGGCAGCAATTCAGAAAAGTCAGGAGCTTATTGACGGGAGTGTGCATCTCTGTTTGTATAAAGGTAATGTTATAATTGAAGGGAGAGAGTCTCCTTCTTCATTATACAACGCTAAGCTTGCAAGTATGGATATCGAGGGCGGATTTGATCAGACAGACAGCAAAGGATTCATAAAGATAAATGCTATCAGGCTGATGGCTCACAGGGCGATTGTTGAAGAGAGCAGAAGACGCAGAGAATAGTGACATGCTTAAGACCCTTCATTTCCTTTGTCATTGATATTTATAAAAAGCGATTCCCAGTCTTTAAGCAATATTCTGTATTTTCCTGATCCGTAAGTTTAATATTTTTCTGCTTTCCTTTTGTAATGATATGATTATCTGATAGCTGCAACAGCTTTTCCAATCCTGATCATAGCTTCTTCGACTTTTTGAAATGAAGTCGCAAGGTTCATTCGCATAAAACCTTTTCCGCCCGGTCCGAACTGTGAGCCTTCATTCATGCCGACTCCTGCATTCTTTACAAAGAAATCCTGCAACTCTTTCGTACCGGTCATTAGTTTTTTACAATCAAGCCATATCAAATATGTACCTTCCGGTTTTACAGGCACTATTTCAGGAATAAAGTCATTGCAATAGTCTGTCACAAACCTGGCGTTACGTTCTATGTAATTCATAAGGGCATCGACCCATTCATGGCCTTCAGAGTATGCTGCTATTGATGCTTCAGTACCAAAAATATTGCCGTTCCCGATATGAAGGTCATCGATCTTCTTTTTGAAATATTTCCTCAAAACGGAATTTGGAATAATGACCGACGATGTTGATAATCCGGCAAGGTTGAAGGTTTTGCTGGGGGCAATGCACGTTAAGGTTATATCAGCTATCTCTTCTGAAATATTGGCAACCGGTCTGTGAGTAAATCCGGGCATTATCAGATCACAATGAATCTCATCCGAAAGAATTATTAGGTTGTTTTCCAGGCAAATCCCGGCAAGCTCCTTAAGTTCATTTGCTGACCACACTCTTCCTACCGGGTTATGAGGATTTGAGATTATTATCATTTTTGTCTTTTCAGTGATTGATGAAAGCAGCCCTTTAAAATCCATTGTCCATTTATTATCCTTGATAATAAGTTTATTATAAATCAGTTCACGGCCATGGTTTTCAACAGCTGAAAAGAAAGGGAAATATACGGGAGGCTGGATTATGACAGAATCGCCCGGTCTTGTGAATGCAAGGGTACACAGATTAAGTGCCGGGACTATTCCCGGACTGAAGCAGATCCACTCCTTTTCAATATTCCAGTTATGGCGATCATTAAGCCATCGGATAATTGAACTAAAATATTCCGGAGGGCGGAATGAATACCCTAAGATCTCGTGTTTTAGCCTGTTTTTCAGTCTTTCTGTAATGAAAGGAGGGGTTCTAAAATCCATATCGGCAACCCACATCGGAATTATATCATTCCTTCCGAAGATCTCCTGCCGGAGATCATACTTGACAGAATCAGTTCCCTCCCTGTTTATGATTTCATCGAATGACCAATCCATCGGATAACCCGAAAAATATAGGCGAAGATATGTAAAATTAAGTTACAAAGATTATACAGGCATTTAATTAGTTTGCTACAGGCACTTCAGATACTCAAAACTCAAGAGGCTGATTGATTATTGCTAGGTTTTTCACAGATCCTTCAAATATCATTACCAAACGGCTTCAGTTAATAATTATTATTTATTTTTATGCGTGTTCTCTTCAGCTTATGGAGTTCGCATATTAGGATAGACAGGTTTTTGAGCAGGGAAATGAGATAATTGATCATCACTAAAAAAATACAATAATGCAGCTTCTTTTATGGCTGAAAGGAATCTTGATGATATTTTCACCCCGACTCTATGTTTTGCTGAGTAATGAATAAAATAAGACCAAAAAAGAATCTCGGGCAACATTTTCTTAGGGATCGGAATATTGCTCAGAGAATAGCTGGTTCTCTTACAGGAGAAGGATATGAGTCTGTGCTTGAAATCGGCCCCGGCACCGGGATGCTGACAGAATTTATACTGAAAAGAGCTTTCCCTGATTTCAGGGTAATTGAAATAGATAATGAGTCGTTTTATTTCCTCAGGGAAAAATATCCGCAGTTGAATGAAATAATCAGAGGGGATTTTCTGGATATGGATATTGATTCGTGCTTCAATAATAAAATTGCTGTAATCGGGAATTTTCCCTATAATATATCCAGCCAGATACTTTTTAAGATACTGGATCACCGTGACAAGGTTGTTGAGGTCTGTGGCATGTTTCAGAAGGAGGTGGCTGAAAGGATCTGTGCTTCTTCGGGTTCAAGGATGTATGGGATCCTCAGTGTCCTGATCCATGCTTATTATAGTACTGAATATCTTTTTACAGTAGAACCTGATGTCTTTGTCCCACGGCCTAAGGTGAGATCAGGAGTCGTACGCTTAAGACGCAATACATTTGAGGTACTTGACTGTGATGAAGCACTGTTTATAAGAGTTGTCAAGGCAGCATTCAATCAGAGGCGAAAAATACTCCGGAATTCGATAAGGGCAGTATTCAAACTGAAGAATGAAGATTACGGGGATCTTAATTTAAGGCCTGAACAACTATCAGTTGATCAGTTTGTTAGTCTGACAAATTGGGTAAAGGATAATATGATTCTATCCGAATGAATACCCGATAGCGTCAACGGGATTCATTTTTGCAGCAGAATATGCCGGTGCATAGCCTGCAACTACACCTATCAACCCTGATACAAAGATTGCAAGCAGAATATTTCCAATAGTAAGATGCATATTAAGGTCGTACAGGTAGTTAATGAAGAGTGTTGCTATGAATATCAGGAATAATCCGAATATTCCTCCCAGTATAGATAGAATTACGGATTCAACAAGGAATTGCTGAAGGATAAAAAATCTTTTAGCACCCAGTGCTTTCTGAATCCCGATCATATTTGTCCTTTCCCTGACTGAGACGAACATAATGTTCGCTATGCCGAATCCGCCAACAAGCATTGCAAATCCTCCGATCAGCCAGCCTCCCAGGTTTATGCCTGCAAAAACAGAATCAAATCCCTGAGAAAGCATTGTTGCATTGTTAATTGAGAAATTATTATCTTCAGTTGGCTTCAATCGCCTTGAAGCTCTGAGTATCATTATTACTTCGTCAGATAATTCCTGTATAGGGACATTATTTTTTGCCCTTATTATCATCTGGTTATCTGAGAACCTGTTCCGGAAATTAATAAAACCTGCTCCGAATTTCATCGGTACAATTGTTATCTGATCAATATTGGACAGCGAAACTACTCCTTGTCCTTCCTTTTTAAGAACACCTATTATCCTTGCCTTCCGTCCGGCAATTGTTATTTCTTTGTCAACAGGATTTGCATTTTCAAAAAGTTTTTCAGCAATTTCAGCTCCAAGAACAGCTACATTGCTGGCATTTGGAAACTCTGAAGCGGAGAAATACCTTCCCTTATCGATCTCAAATGCAAGGACTTTTTCAAGATCATCAGTCACTGCTGCTACTAATGCATCATTTGCAATATTATTTCTGTATTTTATTGTCTTTGATTCGCCTATGATAAATGATATTGCCGCTGCTTTCACTGACTTTTCTTTTAAAACCTGGTAATCTTTGACGGAAACAGATGGCCATTTTATTATATCCCAGTATTCTATGTTTGAATCAAAGGACCAGGGGTATTTCTGAACATAAATGACATTACTGCCCATAGAGTCAATACTGTCACGTATTGATTTTTCAAGCCAGTCAAGGACAGTAAAAACAGAAATTATGCAGAAAATCCCTATTGTTATTCCAAAAAGAGAAAGAAACGTTCTTAGTTTGTTGACTGTTAGCGAGTTAATTGCAAACAGGAATCCTTCTTTGAAAAGCCTTAAAAACATTTTGCCTTTTAAGTACTCTGATTGGAGATCAAAGATACTAAATTTCGAAAGACTCATATTTTAATCTGCCATAAAGTTAAAACAGGGATAATGATGTTTTAATTATTGGCGTTAACAAAAAATTATCTATTTTTATTTGCCTGAAGAAACTTTGTATGGTAACCGTAATTATCAGTCAATGAGCGAGAAAAAAATCAATAGTGCATTAATTTCTGTATTTTATAAAGATGGGCTTGATCAGATCGTTAGGGCCCTTGATGATCTTGGTATAAAGATATATTCAACCGGAGGCACATTTACTTTTATAAAGGAACAGGGTATTGCGGCTGAAAAAGTAGAAGATCTTACAACCTATCCATCTATTCTCGGTGGCAGGGTAAAAACACTTCATCCATCAGTTTTCGGTGGTATCCTGGCTCGTCGGGGAAATGAGAATGATCTTGAGCAGATAGCCAGATACAATATTCCCGAGATAGATCTTGTAATAGTTGATCTTTATCCTTTTGAAGAGACTGTCAGAAGTGTAAATGATGAACAGGAGATCATTGAGAAGATCGATATAGGAGGAATTTCACTTATCAGGGCTGCTGCTAAAAATTATAATGACGTCTTAATAGTCTCGGGGAGAGAGCAATACCCTGGTTTGCTTTCTCTGCTTAAAGAGAGGAAAGGTTTTAGCAATCTGAATGAAAGAAGGTATTATGCGGCTGAGGCATTCCGTGTCTCTTCAGGTTACGATACAGCTATTTTCAGGTATTTTAACCTCAAGGAGGGGATAACAGCTTTCCGGGAAAGCATTAATTCGATCTACCCTTTAAGATATGGCGAGAATCCGCATCAGAAAGGGATATTTTTCGGTGATCCGGATCAGTTGTTTGAAAAATTGCACGGTAAGGATATTTCCTATAATAACCTTCTTGATATTGAATCTGGTTTTAACCTAATTGATGAATTTGAAAGTACAACTGTAGTTATAATAAAACATAATAATGCATGTGGAGTTGCTACCCGTGATAATCTTTCTGATGCATGGCAGGCAGCTTTGGAATGCGATCCTGTTTCGGCCTTTGGAGGGATAATCGTAACAAATGTTACAATTGATGAAGCTACTGCAGATCTGATAGACAAGATCTTTTTTGAGGTAATTATTGCTCCGGATTATTCCGAAAAGGCCCTTGAGATATTCAGTCAGAAGAAGAACAGGATTATTTTAAAGAGGAAATATTCGGTAACAAGTGAATACAACTACAAGTCCCTGCTTAACGGAGTTATCTGGCAGGAGAGGGACAGGGCTACTGAGACGGCAAAGGATATGAAGCCTGTGACGAAGCGATCACCGGGTTCGGAAGAAATTGATGACCTGATCTTTGCAAATAAGATCGTTAAACACAGTAAATCGAATGCTATAGTTCTGGCAAAAAACCTTCAATTGTGTGCCAGCGGAATTGGACAGACCTCAAGAGTCGATGCTCTTAAACAGGCTATAGAAAAGGCAAGGCTTTTTGGTTTAGATCTGGCAGGATCGGTTATGGCTTCAGATGCATTCTTCCCTTTTCCCGATTGTGTTGAAATAGCTCATAAAGCGGGTATCAGGGCGGTTGTTCAGCCTGGAGGATCAGTACGGGATCAGGACTCAATAGATTTTTGCTCGGAAAATGGTATCGCAATGGTGTTTACCGGGATAAGACATTTTAAACATTAATAATAAATAAATTTCTCATTAGATGGGACTATTTTCATTTTTGACACAAGAGATTGCTATAGACTTAGGAACAGCGAATACTGTTGTAATACATAATGACAAGGTTGTAGTTGACGAACCTTCAATAGTTGCAATTGATAATAATACGGGGAAGCTTATTGCAATTGGTGAAACAGCCAGGCAGATGCATGGGAAAACACATGAGAGTATTAAAACTATAAGACCTTTACGTGACGGTGTTATAGCCGATTTCAATGCTGCTGAATTAATGATAAGGGGTATGGTGAAGATGATTAATAAGGGGCCAAGGCTGTTTGCTCCCTCGTTGAAAATGGTTGTCGGGATCCCTTCCGGAAGCACTGAGGTTGAAATAAGAGCCGTAAGAGATTCCTCTGAACATGCCGGAGGCAGGGATATATATATGATCTACGAACCTATGGCTTCTGCAATAGGAATAGGCATTGATGTCGAAGCTCCTGAAGGATCTATGGTAATCGATATTGGGGGAGGTACAACAGAAATAGCTGTAATTGCATTGGGTGGAGTTGTATGCAATAAGTCAATCAGGATCGCCGGAGATGGATTTACCGCTGATATCCAGGCTTATATGAGGCATCAGCATAATATAAAGATAGGGGAAAAAACAGCAGAGGATATTAAGATAGCCGTTGGAGCAGCTCTTCCCGATATCAATAACCCTCCGCCTGATTATATTGTAAGAGGTCCGAACATAATGACAGCTCTTCCGATAGAGATCCCGGTATCATATCAGGAAATTGCTTACTGCCTCGATAAATCACTCTCAAAAGTGGAGGCAGCACTTCTCAATGTTCTTGAGCAAACCCCACCTGAATTATATGCTGATATTGTGAACAAGGGCATTTATATAACTGGAGGAGGATCACTTCTCAGAGGACTTGATAAAAGACTGGCTGATAAGATTAATATAAATTTTTTACTTGCAGAGGACCCGCTGCATGCTGTTGCACGCGGAACGGCAGTTGCACTTAAAAATGTTGAAAAATTTCCATTCCTTATAAGATAAGACCTTACTGTGAATGAGAAATCTTCTGAACTTTCTTGCAAGGTATAACAGCCTGATTATCTTTCTAATACTCGAAGGGATAGCTCTCTATTTCCTTAGCAGCGGCAATTCCTATCATAATACCCGCATTGTAAAAGCCACAAGAGGTTTTGCGTACCGTTTTGAACAGATTGTAAGCAGCACAAGGAATTATTTATACCTAAAACAGGTAAACCAGACTCTGGCTATGAAAAATGCTGTTTTACAGAATCAGATGGAAAATATTGTAAAAAGCAGGGATTCTCTTTTTTTTTTAGTCGACGACACGATCCATTTTCAGAAATATATTCATACTTCAGCACAGATTGTTAATAATACAGTAAACAGGCAGAAAAACTTTTTCACTGTCAATAAGGGCAGAAATCATGGTCTGGCTGTTGACATGGCCGTTGTTTCCGATGATGGCGTAGCAGGAATAATAGTAGCTTGTTCACAGAATTTCTCTGTTGCAATGTCGCTTTTAAATGTTGATTTCAGACTAAGTGCAAGGATCAGATCAAACGGGTATTTTGGTTCGCTTGCCTGGGATGGAGCTAATTATCGCTTTGCTGTGCTGAGTGAAATACCACAGCATGTTACATTCGGGATTGGAGATACGATTGAAACAACAGGATACTCGGCAGTTTTTCCTGAAGGTGTCATGATAGGAACTATTGCCGATTATGAAAAATCGGGCGGTGATTTTTACAGGATAAGGGTATTACTTAAGACAGATTTCAAAAAGCTTCATTATCTGGATGTAATTGGAGATCTTACAAGAAATGAGAGACTTGAACTTGAACAGCAATTCCAATGATAAATAATTTTTTAAGATATAGCATAATATTTGTACTGCTCATCCTGCTTCAGGTTCTGTTATTCAATAATATACAGTTCAGTGGATATGTAAATCCCTATGTATATCTGATGTTCATACTTATTCTTCCGGTTGAGATACAATCGTGGCTTCTGCTCCTGATATCATTTCTGACCGGTTTTTTAATAGATCTTTTTTCAGGAACACCAGGAATGCACTCTTCCGCCACCGTGCTTGCAGGATTCATACGTCCCTTTATACTCAGAATTAAATCACCAAGAGATGGTTATGAAGCCGGTTCAAACCCTTCAATGTTTATGTACGGATTCAGGTGGTTCCTGGGTTATTCAATTCCAATAGTATTTATTCACCATTTTGCTCTCTTTTATCTGGAAGTATTCAGGTTCACTGATTTCTTCAATACTTTGCTCAGAGTATTATTAAGTTCACTTTTTACAATTACCTTTATCCTGCTTCTGGAGTTTATAAGAAAAGGAAGATGAACAGAAGAGTATGAAGGACAGATTTGCCAACAGAAGAATTATAATTGCCATTCTTATTATAGTTGCGACCTTAGCGCTTCTTATAAAACTTTTCATTATACAGGTTGTTAAGGATACCTACAGATTGTCGGCAGATAATAATGTATTACGATATGTTACTCAATATCCGGCTCGGGGTCTTATTTATGACCGCAATGGTAAGCACATTGTATTGAATCAGGCTGCTTATGATCTCATGGTTGTTCCGGGTCAGACAGGGGAGATTGATACTGCACAATTCTGTCTTGATCTAGGAATAACGAAAGATGTTTTCAGGGATAGGTTCATGGCTGCACGTAGTTATTCA
>DAONXX010000007.1:0-39585 GCA_035414025.1 Bacteroidales bacterium
CACTTATCTTAACGCCTTAGCCAGGCAGACTAAGGAAATCAGACACTGATTGACACTGTAATGACAAGGAAAGAAGGTGTGTTAATTATCAGTCGTACTTTATGGCTTTTATGGGGCTTATTCTGCTGATGAGTTTTGAAGGGACCAGCAGCATTATTATTATTGCAGCCATTGTTCCGGCATTCAAAAGAATGATATGTACAATGTTCAGGTTGATGGGTACTGTTTTAATATAATATGATGAAGGATCCAGCGAGATTATTCCTGTCTTAAGCTGGATGAATGCAAGTCCCACTCCGATAAGATTTCCCCAGAGAAGTCCTTTCCCGATAAGATATGCAGCCTGATAAAGGAATACCTTCCTTATAGTTTTATCTTCAGACCCCAGAGCCTTAAGAATTCCTATCATGTTTGTCTTTTCAAGGATAAGTATGAGAAGGCCGGAGATCATATTGAATCCGGCAACAACAAGCATAAGAGTAATTATTATAATGACATTAAGATCCTGGAAATTAAGCCAGTCAAATATTTGAGGGTATTTTTCGCGGATGTTGATCACTTTGAATTTATCTTCATCGGGAAGTATCTGATAACCTACTGCATCCTGAACTGCTTCTGTTATAAGGTCAAGTCTGTCAAAGTTATCAATGAAGATCTCAAATCCGCTTATCTGATCATCATCCCAGTTATTAAGTCTTTTTATATGTCCTATATCACAGAAAACATAAATTTTATCAAATTCTTCGAGGCTTGTTTCATAAATACCGCTGACTGTGAATTTTCTCATCCTTGGCGGATCCTGGACAAAATGCATTGCAAATGAATCACCGATACGGAGCCTGAGCATGTCGGAGATCTTTTTCGAGATTACAACCTTTTCAGTGCGGACACTATCGCTAACTGTAAATATCTCACCATCAACAAAATTGCTTTCAAAGTAACTCCAGTCGAAATCGCTTCCGACACCCTTCAAGACAACTCCCTGAATTTCTTCATCGGTCTTGATTATACCAGCCTTTGTTGCAAATACCTGAATATGCGATATCCCTGGTATCTTTTTTATTTTGGGAATGAAACTCTGCCCTTCATGAATAGGTGCGGTTTCAAAAGACAAGTTTGAATCAAAATTGACTATCTGGATATTGGAACCGAAGCCAACGACTTTTTCTCTTATCTGTTTCTTAAAACCGGTAAGTATAGCTACAGCAATTATCATAACTGCAATACCGAACGAAATCCCGATAATTGCAATTACATTTATGGGTCTCGAAAAAGAAGTTCCTTCTTTTCTGCCTTTTATAAGGCGTTCGGCTATAAAATATGGTAAATTCATTATATGATAGCAGTTCCAAAATTAATAAATTCTCTATTTCTGTAACAGGCATTCACTGAGAATAAAAAATATTAGCTTTACAAAACAAATTTTAATGATGGTTAATTTATACCATATATTTCTTTTGTTCTTTCTGACATATACATGTCAGCGGACTGATATGACTCCGGTTACCGGGGCAGCCCGTTATGACCAGTATGCAGGTTTAATAAAGAATAAATCAGTTGCAATTGCAGCCAACCATACTTCAATTGTCGGAGACATACATCTCCTTGATTATCTCATTATTAATGGTGTCGATAAGCGGAGAATACTTAAGGTATTTGCTCCTGAACATGGATTTCGTGGTACGGCAAGTGACGGTGAGTTAATTGAAAATGGCAGGGATGCAAAAACAAACATTCCTGTTGTCAGTCTCTATGGTAAACATAAAAAGCCTCTTGCTGAAGATCTTAAAGGTGTTGATGTTGTTCTTTTTGATATCCAGGACGTGGGGGTAAGATTCTATACATATATTTCCACTCTGCATTATATAATGGAAGCCTGTGCCGAGAATAATGTAAAATGTATAATTCTTGACAGACCGAATCCCAATGGCTTTTATATTGACGGAAACATTCTTGATACTGCTTTCAGTTCTTTTGTAGGTATGCATCCTGTACCAGTGGTACATGGAATGACAGTTGGAGAATACGGTATGATGATAAATGGAGAGGGGTGGCTCGCAGGTGGTATTAATTGCGATCTGACGGTAATCAAATGCCTTAATTATAATCATAATGTTCTTTATGAATTACCTGTCAGACCTTCACCTAATTTGCCCAACCAGACATCAGTTTATCTTTATCCTTCACTTTGTTTTTTCGAGGGCACAAATATTTCTGTTGGTAGAGGCACTGAATTCCCTTTCCAGGTATATGGATCGCCGTTTCTTCCTGATGCAGGTTTCAGCTTTACTCCGGAGAGTGTTCCCGGTGCTGTAAATCCGCCCTTGCTCGGTATAAAATGTTATGGAAAGGATCTGCGTAATGCAATAACGGATAAGTTGGTTCCGAAGCCTGTGATCAATCTTGAATTATTACTTGATGCTTACAGGAATTATCCGCAAAAAGACAAATTCTTTATTTCCTATTTTGATGTCCTTGCAGCCGGACCAACACTAAGGGAACAGATACGGAAGGGGATGTCATCTGATGAGATCAGGGCAACATGGCAACCCGGGTTGGATAAATTCAGGAAGATAAGGGAGAAGTATCTGCTTTACGATTAGTCTCTGAGTCGGCCGGGATAGACTTTCAAGGCTTCCGCAATTGTTTCGATAGCATTTTTAAGATCATTTATATTCAGGACATATGCGATCCTTACCTCATCATTTCCAAGTCCGGGGGTGACATAAAAACCAGAAGCCGGCGCAAGCATTACAGTCTGATTTTTATATTCAAATTTTTCAAGTATCCATTGTGCGAATTTGTCTGCATCATCTACAGGGAGTTTTACAACGGTGTAGAAGGCACCTTTAGGTTTGGGACAGTAAACACCCGGGATCTTGTTGAGGGCTTCAACCATAAAATCACGTCTTGCGGTATATTCCTGATTAATTTCTGTAAAATATTCCGGAGGAGTGTCGACAGATGCCTCACCAGCTATCTGTCCGATTCCAGGAGGTGACAGCCTTGCCTGGGCGAATTTCAATGCCGTAGCAATGACCTCTTTGTTCCTGCTTACAAGGGCACCGATCCTTATGCCACATTCGCTGTATCTTTTTGAAACTGAATCGATCATGACAAGATTATCATCGATGCCTTTAAGTTTCATGGGAGAGAAATACGAGGTACCATCATAGCAAAACTCCCTGTATGCCTCATCCGAGAAAAGGTAAAGGTCGTATTTTAATGCAATTTCCCGAAGTTTTTTGAATTCTTCTTCAGAATACAGATATCCTGTAGGATTGTTAGGGCTGCATACAAGAAGGCCTCTGGTTGCCGGAGTGATCTTTTTTTCGATTTCTTCAATTGGAGGCAAGGCAAAATCATCCTTTATGTAGGAAGTGACCGGTACTATGTTTACTCCGGCAGCAGTAGCGAAACTTATATAATTTGCATAGAGGGGTTCAAATGATATTATTTCCTCTCCCGGATCAAGGCATGACATCATTGCAAAAAGTAAGGCTTCAGATGCTCCGGTTGTAATAAGGATATCAGAATATTCAACGTTTAGGCCGATATTATTATAAAAAGCTGCCAGTTTACGGCGGTAAGATTCATTTCCTGCCGAATGACTGTACTCAATAACTTTGAGATCAACATTTCTGATCGCATTCATGGCTGCTTCGGGAGTAGGGATGTCGGGCTGTCCAATATTCAAGCGGTAAACCTTAATTCCTTTTTTCATAGCTCCTTCAGCATAAGGTGCCAGTTTCCTTATTGGGGATGCTGGCATGGCCTTGCCTTTTTCAGAAATAGATGGCATAGCAGTTTTCTTTTTTAATAAGTGAACGCAAAAATAATCAAATAACAGACCTATGAAACATTTATATGCAGCAATGAGCCTGTTTTCCCATTTATCATTCAAACGTTTCTATCCCTTCAACCCTGAATTCATAATAATTTTTAATTTTGCAGATCAATTGCTAAAAAGAAAGCTAGTTGCAGGAATGGAATTACCTTCAAAATACGAACCGGTTAAGATAGAGAGTAAGTGGTATGATTACTGGATGAAACATGGATTCTTCAGAAGCATACCTGATGAGCGTGAGCCATATACAATAGTTATCCCGCCTCCAAATGTAACTGGAGTGCTTCATATGGGGCATATGCTCAATAACACTATTCAGGATGTTCTGATTCGCCGGGCAAGGATGATGGGAAAGAATGCATGCTGGGTGCCCGGGACTGATCATGCCTCCATTGCAACTGAAGCAAAAGTTGTTGCAAAACTCAAAAGCGAAGGGATTGACAAGAAGGATATTTCACGTGAAGAATATCTGGAACATGCGTGGGAGTGGACCCGGAAACATGGAGGAATAATACTTGAACAACTTAAAAAGCTTGGCGCTTCATGTGACTGGGACAGAACCTTGTTCACAATGGATAAGAAAAGATATGATTCAGTCATTAAGGTATTTGTTGAACTTTATAATAAGGGGCTTATTTATCGTGGTATAAGAATGGTACACTGGGATCCTCAGGCCAGAACCGCAGTATCTGATGAAGAGGTTTATTTTACAGAGGAACAATCAAAGCTTTACTATGTAAGATATAAAATTGTGGGGGAGAATGATTATGTGACAGTTGCCACAACGCGTCCTGAAACAATACTGGGTGACACAGCCGTTTGTGCTAATCCCAGTGACCCAAGATATAAACACCTGAAAGGCAGAAAGGTGATAGTTCCCATGGCAAACAGGGAGGTCCCTTTCATTTTCGATGATTATGTCGATATGGAATTCGGAACAGGTTGTCTTAAAATTACGCCCGCACATGATGTAAATGACTATGAGATAGGACTGAAACATAACCTTGAATCGATAGATATTTTCAATGATGACGGTACGATAAGTTCGAGGGTTAATATTTTCGCAGGTATTGACAGATTTGTTGCGAAGGATCTTGCAGAAAAGGAACTGGAGAGAACAGGGAACCTTGTAAAGGTTGTTCCGTATAATAATAAGATAGGCCGTTCCGAAAGAACTCATGCAGTTATCGAACCTAAGCTGTCAACCCAGTGGTTCCTTAAGATGGAGCAAATTTCCCGTCCGGCGCTTAATGCAGTTTTAAACGGCGATATCCGTCTTCACCCTGCCAAATTCAGGAACCTTTACAGGCACTGGATGGAAAATGTGCATGATTGGTGCATAAGCCGCCAGCTATGGTGGGGACACCGTATCCCTGCATGGTACTATAACAATAATGAGTTCGTTGTAGCTGAAGATGTAAATTCAGCACTTGAACTTGCAAAACAAAAATGCGCTAACAGGAATCTCACTGTAAATGATCTTAAACAGGATGAGGATGTCCTTGATACATGGTTTTCATCATGGTTATGGCCGATTACATCGTTTGACGGGATAAACAAGCCGGATAATCCTGAACTGAAGTATTATTATCCTACAGATGATCTTGTTACAGCCCCTGAGATATTGTTTTTCTGGGTTGCCAGAATGATAATTGCCGGATATGAGTTCATTGGGGATAAGCCGTTCAGGAATGTTTATTTAACCGGTCTTGTACGCGATCAGCAGAGAAGAAAAATGTCAAAGTCGCTGGGGAATTCTCCTGAGCCGCTTGACCTGATACAGAAATATGGTGCCGACGGAGTGAGAGTCGGAATGCTTTTATGTTCACCGGCAGGCAATGACCTCCTTTATGACGATACTCTTCCTGAACAGGGCCGGAATTTTGCCAATAAGATTTGGAATGCTTTCCGTCTTGTTAAAAACTGGAAGGTTGATGACAGTATTGAACAGCCAGAAGCATCAAAGGCAGCTGTAAAATGGATGGATGAGATGCTGAAACAAGGCGTCAGCCAGACAGATGCGAATTTCAGAAAATTCAGGATATCAGAAGCTCTTATGACTATATATAAGCTTTTCTGGGACGATTTTTCAGGATGGTACCTTGAAATAATCAAGCCTGAATATGAAAAGCCGGTCGATAAGAAGACCTATGAAGAAACTCTTCTGTTCTTTGATAAACTTTTGAAAATAATTCATCCCTTTATGCCATTCATTACGGAAGAGATATGGCAACTCCTTGTACCGAGGTCAGAAGGGGAGAGTATTATGATAAGCCGGATGCCGGAATTGAAAAAGTTCAACAAGGTTCTTATTGCTAATTTCGAAGTTGTTAAAGAAACTGTAACTGCTATCAGAAGT
Source organism: Bacteroidales bacterium (assembly GCA_035414025.1). Lineage (GTDB taxonomy): Bacteria > Bacteroidota > Bacteroidia > Bacteroidales > VadinHA17 > LD21. The sequence goes on from DAONXX010000007.1 coordinate 6,207, forward strand.
CTTAGGAAAGAGAAGAATATAAGTCAGAAGGAAAAACTTGTTCTTATGATAAGAACCGGAGAGGAGAATACTATTAATAATTTTCTTCCGGTCATTTCCAAACTCTGTAATTTGTCGGAAATTAAACTTGTCGATAGTAAGCAGGATGGGGCAGCATCATTTATGGTAGGAACAACAGAATATTTCATTCCCCTGGGAGATAAGCTTGATCGTGAATCGGAGATCCGGAAAATCAATGAAGATCTTGAATATTTCAGCGGATTCCTGGCCTCAGTTATGAAGAAACTTAATAATGAGAAATTTGTAAAAAATGCTCCGGCTAAAGTACTTGAGCTGGAGATTAAGAAAAAGAATGATTCAGAAAGTAAGATACGCTCTCTTACTGAAAGGTTAAATGAACTGAAGAAACAATAGTTTCAGAATTTCCTGACAAAAAAGTTCTCACCAACAGATTCTATTTCCCAGCCATTATTAAGGATCAGTTCCCAGCCATCACCTTCGTAGTGGTTTTTATTATTGCTGTATCCTTTGGCTGGTATACGAAGAAACATTAAGTTATTCGAGATCAGGCATCCTTCTCCTCTTTTATTGACAGTTAGCTTCCCCCAGTCATCTGATATTGTTATCTGTTGATACAATGTTCCTTCCTGGCCAAGTGGTTGAATATCCTCAGGTTCGAAATCGAAATACGGACTTTCCAGATCAATATAGATTACAGGTTTTTCTATGAAAGTGCTTATCTGGTTGTTAAGATGCTCCTGTATCTTTTTTTCTCTCAGATTTTCTTCATCAAATATCTTATCTATACCATAGTCCACCGACAGACATCCTGCAACATCTCTGCAAACATCAGGCAGTTTAATATCATATAGTTTCATGACATAGTCTCCGATATCCTTATCCGCTGATAATATTTTCCTGAAATCAAAATCCTTTTCATATAGGAGTGTGGCGTAGAGGGCCCCATTAATAAATCCGTAAGATCTTGAATATGAATGGTAAGAATATATTATGTCGAGGTTTTCAAGCAATCTGCTTTTATATTCTTCATATGATTTTGTTGCAAGCATTAACGAAGTAAAAGTGGCAAGGCCTTCATAATTCTCAAAGCAGATCTTATCATTTACGTATTTTTGATAGAGTTCATGGTTTGTTCCCCGGAAAATAAGTGCATCTCTTATTGCAAGTTTCTGCACTTCTCCCTCTGATTCGATTGCTTTGCGAAGGGCTTTCCATTCAAGTTTCAGCCATATTCTTGCTCTTTTCTCTTCTATGTTGGGTGAATTATATCCGGGTGAAGAAATGCCTCTTGTCATTTGGAACCGGTGGAAGAGACAACGCAGGCCCCTTAATATTATTCTGTATTCATCTTCTGTAGTTGGAAGAGGAGCCATACCGAACAGTGTGCCACCGAAAGTTATAGCGGTATTACTTATGACCAGTTCTTTTGGATATATGCCTGTGTAAATGCCATTTTTCAGTTTTAGCAGACCATCATTATCTGGCTGATTGGCAATAATTTTCCGCGTAGATCTTTCGACATACATAAGTGGCCCGTAAATATTTTCTCCCCAGAGTGTACCATTATCTTCGTTGCAGATTGCTTCAATTTGCCTGAAATATTGTGAAGCTCTTACCGGTGTAAAGTAAATATCCTCAACTTCACCTTTACAGGCCGTAAGCATAAGGAGAACTCCAAAAACGATCCATTTATTCATCAGGGAAAAGTATTAAAAAAAAGCCAAATACTAAAATCAGGGCAGGGATTACAGGTTCAGAGACGGAAAAAAGGCACAATCTGGTTTTTTTTGAAGGAGTCTATACTGCATTAAGACTCATATCAAGGCTTTGTAAATGATGAGTCAGAGCTCCGACAGAAATAAAATCCACTCCGCATTCAGCGTAAGATCTGACTGTTTCAAGTGTTATCTTGCCTGATGATTCTGTTTCGTATCTGCCATCAATAAGTTTAATTGCGGACCGGGTATCATCAATATTGAAATTGTCAAGCATTATCCGGTTTATTCCGCCTACGGCAATTATCCTGCGAACGTCCTCCAGGTTACTGGCTTCTATTTCAATTTTTAGTTCCTTGTTGTTTTTCCGGAGATATTCATTTGTCTTCTGAATAGCCTTTTCTATTCCGCCTGCATAATATATATGATTATCTTTCAACATTATCATATCAAATAATCCCATCCTGTGGTTTAATCCTCCACCGATTTTTACAGCCTCTTTTTCAAGGAATCTTAAACCCGGAGTTGTTTTACGGGTGTCAAGGATCTTCGTTTTAAGGCCTGATAATCTGTCGACATATTGGCGGGTGCTGGTAGCTATCCCACTCATCCTTTGCATAATATTCAGAACTAACCTCTCAGATTTGAGTATTGACTGTTGTCTCCCCTGAACACTTAGTACTACATCTCCCGGTTTTATTTTACTTCCGTCTTCAAAAAAATACTGGCATTTCAGATCACTGTCAATTGCTGCAAAAACTTCCTTTGCCACATTTATTCCTGCCAGAATACCTTCTGCCTTTATCAGAAGCTCGGCCTTACCTGTTGCATCCCAAGGAACACAGGCAAGAGATGTATGGTCACCATCACCAAGATCTTCTCTTACACTTCTCTGTATGAATTCTTTAAGAATTCTAGTTTCCATTTTCTGTTTCTATGCGTACAAGGTGAATCAACAATTCCTGCCCAACTTTTTTGAGAAGTAAATATACTCTAAAATCACCTTTTTCGGTTTTCAGGATACCTATGGCGTACTGTGCATCATTCTTGGCTCCCTGATGGCGGATAATAAAATCCTTTGCCGGATAATTCACAAAGAAATTCTTAAGCACAGTTTCTGCGACATTCTTTTTATAGAAGTCAGATTTGTCAAGGAGCAGAAGCTCAACTGTTGAATTCATATATTTAGTGAGTTCAGCAGCGTTACCTGCCTTGAAGGCAATTGAGATCTCCCCGGGTATCCTTGCAGGCTCCTGCGCAACAAGAACCAGGCTGTTAACTAATAGTATGATAACAGGAATAAAATTTTTTAATTTCATTTTAAAATATTTATTCTGACTTTCAAATTCTCACAACGCAAATTTAACTATTTTCTAACACAATTAAGATGCAAGGCTTAGAGATCAAAACAATAATAATTGTGTGAGCGCTTTTTTAATTATATTTTTGTAAATAAGCCTAAATAGTTTTTACATGCAAAAGTCGCGCCACTATTTATGAAAATTGCATTAATCCTTACTGGAAAGACAACAGATAAGCATATAGCGACAGGTATGGAGACTTATTCAAAGCGCATAAGCAGATATATGGGATTTGAATTGATAACACTTCCCGATCTGCAGAATACCAGGAATATGCCTGTAGAGGAGCAAAAGATAAAAGAGGGAAAGAAAATCATCCAGTCAATAGGTAAAGATGACTATGTAGTTTTGCTTGACGAGTACGGAACTCAGTTCAGAACAATTGAATTTGCCGAATGGCTTGAAAAGATATTTATCAGTCAGAATAAAAGGATGCTTTTCATTATCGGCGGACCATGGGGTTTTTCAGAAGAAGTTCATGCTGCCTGCAACATGAAGCTATCTCTTTCTAAAATGACATTTTCTCACCAGTTGGTGCGGTTATTGTTTGTTGAACAACTTTACAGGGCCTTTACGGTAATTAAAGGTGAACCATATCATCATGAATAAGGTAATTCTCACTTTATGAAGAAGGAGAAACATTCCAGATTATCACTTGTAATTCTTACTGTAATTCTGGCTATTGCAGCAGTAACAGCAGAACATCTCTATTTCAGCGATTTTGAATATCATCTTATGACAAGAAGGTTTAACAGGGTCCTGAGTGAGAAAGAAAAGATAATGAAAGATTGCCTTGACGGACTGCAGCTTGCGCTTGCTTCCGGACAGCTTTATGGATCGGCTTCTGAGAAGAATGTTTTTACTGTAGCAAATAAGAATGGAATAACAATCCTTGAGTATTTTGATAAGACACTTGTTCACTGGTCTGACAATGATTTCGATGTTCCTGTAATGCTGGATGATTCATTGTTTCTGAAACCGGTAATATTTATGCAAAACGGGTGGTTCCTCCCGGAAAAGAGGGTGGCAGGCAATCAGGAATTAATAGGTCTTCTAAGGATCAGAACCGATTACAGTTATGAAAATGACATTGTTCGTAGCGGCTTTAATAAGGATTTCAGAATACCTCAAGAGGTAAAGCTTAGCACAGACAAGAGCGATGACGGATTCAATATATGCAATACAGAAGGTGCTTTTCTCTTTTCGCTGGTTTTCCCGGAAGCCAGGACAAATACATTGCTGATAATTGTCCCTTTGCTTATCTGGTTTTCTGTCCTGTTCCTCATACTGCTGTCATCGGTCAACCTTGCAGCTTCACTTGAGAAATCAGGAAAGAAATATTTAGGGATTGCAGCCCTGACCGGGATATTTACGGTTGTCTACCTGGCAATACTTCTTCTTGAAGGACCTAAAGTGTTCATGAGAACCCAACTGTTTTCACCATTTGTTTTCTACCTGAATTCTTTCATCCCATCATTGGGTCATTTATTGCTGCTAAGCATTTTTGGTGCGATAATATCCTATAGTTTTTTTAATTCTCTCCTTTTCTCAGGGAACCGGCTTGACAAGGGGCCATTCAAAAATTTGTTTATTGTCTTTATTTTTTTAATCGGGGCTTTCATTTTATGCCTTGTGCATAATGTTTTCACCCAATTGGTGCTGAATTCAAACATTAATTTTGAGACCTATAAAGTTTTAAAAATAAACTTTTTAAGTGTTTTGGGATTCATTGCAATAACACTTATGGTTCTTGTTCCTGTTTTCCTGATACTTAAGGTATTCAGATCTGTACGGGATATAAGTATCAGGCAGACGGTAATTACTGTTCTTCCTTCCTTGTTACTGATATTTATTGTTTTTCATAAAGACTCTGTATCCCTTTTTGTAACTATCCTGTTCTGGCTCCTGCTAATCCTGTTGATTTTCATTGCCAACAGGCGTCATATCAGGTTGTTTAATTCAACAATATTCTTTTCATTACTTTTTGGCCTGTATTCTCTGTTTGTTATTACAGTCAATTCAGAAAACAAGATCAATGAAAATATAAAGGTTCAGGCATTGTCTTTTTCGACAGAAAATGATCCCTTAGCTGAGCACCTGATTCTTGATATGTGGCCGGTATTGAAAAGTGATACGATTCTTTATGATATGATGACAGAAGAGGATTTTAACCTGAGCCAGAATGATGTGGACAAGATAACATCTTATCTGATGGAGACTTATTTTACCGGATACTGGGGTAGTTTCAATATAAATATTGTGTTGTGCCGGAAGGAACAGCAGCTTCGGGTTGGGACACGTGAAGAGGATTTTGAGGATTGTTTTGACTTTTTTAATGGGCGAACGGCAAAATATGGGCATCAGCTTACAGGCACCAATTTTTACTTTATCGATAATCTGGGAGGGAGATCTTACTATATCGGAATACTGAATTTCACAAAGGATCTCGAAACAATTAACGGCTTGTTCATTGAACTCTACAGCGACATAAATGCGTTTCAGCCGGGTTACACGGAATTGCTGTTTGACAAAAAGTTCAATATTTATTCTGATTTAAGGGATTATTCCTACGCCAAGTATATTAACGGACTGATTGTATTGAGTTCCGGGGATTTTCCCTTTAAAAAGTCAGATGAAGAGTATCTTGCTGAGAATACGGAATACAGGATCTTCAATGCTGAGAACAAGAAACATGTTGTTTATAAAAACGGGAACACCACTGTTGTGATCAGCCGGCCTCTTATCAATATTGGAAATATTCTAATCTCCTTTGCTTATTTATTGGCGTTTATTTTGTTATTAAGCAATATTATATCCTTTATTATCAGAAGGCCATCTATAAAAAAAGCAGTAAATCTCAATTTCAGACAGAAGTTGCAAGTGTCATATATGGCTATATTGTTATTCTCTTTTATCATTATTGGGATTGCCGCATCATCATTGGCAGTAAGGGAATACAGGTCAAAACATTATGAAACAATAAAGGAAAAACTGAATTCAATAAATGTTGAACTTGAAAATAAGCTGGTTGACACAAAGCAGCTTTCAGCTGTAACGCAAAGCGGAACGAATGAATTACTTAATGAAATTTTGATCGATTTGTCGAATATTTTTAATACTGATATAAATATTTATGATCTGAAAGGATTTCTTGTTGCCACCTCGCGTCCGGAAATTTTTTATCGCAACCTTACTAGTCATAGGATGGATATAACAGCTTTTATAAATGTTTCAGACTTTACAAGGACAGAATATTCCCAGACCGAAAGTATAGGGAACATGAAGTATATTTCGGTTTATATGCCCTTCTATAGTCCTGACTATAAAGTGTTGGCATATCTTAATTTGCCGTATTTCAGGATGCAGAGTGTTCTGGCAAGGGAGATATCCAACCTGGTTGTTGCGATAATAAACTTCACCCTGCTTCTGATCCTTATTACAATGGGTCTTGCTGTTTTTATTAGCGACAGGCTTACTGCACCTCTTTCCATGCTTAGTGAAGGACTTGCCTCGGTTAAGCTTGGGAAAAAGAGTGAACATCTTTCATATGATGGCAACGATGAAATTGGGGATATGGTAAAACAATATAACAGGATGGTTGACGAACTTGAAGCAAGCACTCACAAGCTTGCAGCATCGGAACGTGAATATGCATGGAGAGAGATGGCCAAACAGATAGCTCATGAGATAAAAAACCCGCTTACTCCAATGAAGCTTAATGTTCAGCAATTATTGAAATCTTGGAGGGATGATGCTTCCGGTTTTAACAGTAAACTGGAATCTTTTTCCAGAAATCAGATTGAATATATTGATAACCTTTCACTTATAGCAACGGCTTTTTCTTCATTTGCCAAAATGCCCGGAGCTAATCCGGTTGATATCGATCTAATTGAACAGATAAATACAACCCTTGAACTCTTCAGAAATACCGGTAATGTAACTTTCAACATTAAATGGCCTGATGAGAAAAAAATATTTATTTATGCTGATAAGGAACAGATTAACGGGATCTTTTCCAACCTGATCAAAAATAGTATCCAGGCTATACCCCAGACAAGGCAGGGATTGATAGAAGTAGAATTAAAAATTATGGGAGATAAAGTGCTTGTTGCTGTTGCAGATAACGGCGATGGGATACCCGAAGTACTTAAGAGCAGGATGTTCACGCCGAATTTCACCACAAAGTCCTCAGGCACAGGACTTGGACTTTCGATTGCAAAACGATATGTAGAGGGCGCTAACGGAAGGATCTGGTTTGAATCTGAGGTTGATAAGGGAGCAACCTTTTTTGTGGAGTTTCCGTTAAAATATACAGTTGAAAAAACAGTTGAATCAGGGGAGAATGATTCAGAAATAATTAATTGATACAATTATTAGTAGTATATTAGCAATTCAGAAAAGGTTTTAATGACTGGTAGAATATCAGACTATATTAAATCCCTAATTCTAATTCTGACAATTCTTTTGTTCACGGGAATACACACATCCCTTTCAGGACAGAGGAGTATAAGCGGAATTATAAATAAATACGGAAGGGTTTCTGCTCTTGGTATTGACAATGTTACGGTTCCGGATGAAACTCAGTTTAATCAGTTTGCAGCTGGCGATACTATATTGCTGATCCAGATGAAGGGAGTCAGGATAATTGCAGAGGAAGGACATGAATTTGGTACATTCGAGTATAATTATGGCCTGCCGGGCCAGCATGAATTCCTGATAATTGAATCTGTAAACGATGCAGGCAATATTATAACATTCCGGACGAACATAATCCATAGTACTTTCAGTCCTCAGTCAGATCTTCAGATAGTCAAGGTGCCATCATATAATTATGCAGAAGTCACAGCGCCTCTTACCTGCCAGCCATGGGATAGCATATCGAAGACAGGTGGTGTGCTTGCAGCAATTGTTGGAAGGACTCTCTCTCTGCAGGCGGATATTGATGTAAGCGGAAAAGGTTTCAGGGGAGGTTCTGCAGCATTGGGTATGGGTATCTGTGCCGAAGAACCTAAGATGTATAAATTTACTTATGCAGCCGATACAGATAGTGCCGGGTTTAAAGGGGAAGGTCCTGTTTCAAGAGGTTGGCTTTCTTCTTTTGTTTACCCTGCTATTTATCCAGCTTTTGCAAAGGGTAAAGGTCCGAATTTTACAGGTGGCGGCGGTGGCAACGGAAGGTTCTCAGGTGGTGGTGGCGGCGGCAATTATGGTAGCGGCGGCATTGGAGGAAAAGAAAAGCAAGTCTGTTCTATTGAATATGACGGTGGCCTTGGAGGTCTTCAGGTCAAGGGTACTTTTCTGGACAACACCTTAAAAAGTATTTTATTAGGCGGTGGTGGCGGGGCATCTACTTATATCTCCGGAAGTACTGCTACTTCAGGAGGCAATGGTGGTGGGATAATTATTCTGGTCACCGACACCCTGATGGGTAACGGAAAAAGGATACTGTCTGAAGGAGCTCAGCCTTCAGGAAATGCTTCCGGTAATGCCGGGGCAGGGGGTGGAGGCGGCGGAGGATCAATAGCCTTATATCTTCAAAGTTACTCAGAAAAACTGTCAACTTCGGGTATCACACTTTCAGCCAATGGAGGAAAAGGAGGAGATACTTCAGAAAAATTTGGAGAGGGCGGTGGCGGTGGCGGTGGCCTGATATTAACAAATGATATTGCAGTCCCGTCTAACGTATTAAAGACAATTGCAGGAGGCCAGGGGGGAACAAGATTTCAAGGAATTCTGGGTGCACCGGGGTTTTCAGGTGAGAACCTGACAACTTTTGCTCCAATCCTTAACGGATTCCTTTTTAATTCAATAAGATCGGTTGTTACCGGAAACCAGATTGATTCAATTTGTTCAAATACTGATTTCCCTGGATTATCAGGCACTTTACCCGTTGGTGGAACAGCACCATATACTTATCTCTGGGAATCAAGTGTTACATCCGAAAGTGCTGGATTCTCACCGGCTCCAGGTGTAAATAATCAGCAGAATTACATTCCTCCCTCTAAACTGGAACAGACAACATGGTTCAGGAGAATAGTTTTAGACGCAAGTCCAACCCCTCTTGAGGATATCAGCAAACCTGTTCAGATTATTGTTCAGCCGGCAATAACCGGCAACCTGATAGGTAAAGACACCGTCATATGCTACGGACAAAACCCGCTGAGTCTCATTCCTCTTAACTCTGGTCCATCCGGCGGGAACGGGAGATACCAATACCAGTGGCTTTCAAATATGGATAATACCACCTGGACCCAGAATGCCGCCGGGGTATCTTCACTTGCATATTATGATCCTGACCCGCTTACACAAACTACATACTACAAGAGATTTGTGACCTCAGGCCGATGTGTTGACCTGAGCGCCACTGTAACAATAAATGTTCTTCCTTCTATTACAGGCAATATTACAACCCGCCCTGATTCAGTTATATGCCAGGGAGCTCTTTTCCCTCTTCTTAGTGCCTCAGCACCGGGAGCAGGATCAGGTACTTATGTTTACCAGTGGCAGGACAGTATTTCAACCGGGACATGGAAACCTGCTTCAGGATTGAATACAAATCAGACTTATACAGTTGATACTTCGAATTTCACAAACCAGCAGGACAGGTATTTCAGGCGAGTTGTTTTTTCGGGACCTGACAGCGTATGCATAGATAAAAGCGTTCCAATCCATCTGACAAGGTATTTTAAGATAAGGAATAATAACATTGCTGCCGATAATACAATATGTTCAGGATCCACACCGGCTCCCCTTGCAGGGAGCGATCCGACAAATGGTGACGGAACCTATACCTTCATCTGGCAGCAAAGCAGCAACGGAACAGAATGGACATCAAATGCTGCCGGAACATTCAATCAGAAAGATTATTCTCCTCCTTCGCTGACAGATTCAACCTGGTATCGCAGGATAGTCAATTCGTCGAAATGTACAGATGTAAGCAATATAGTTGTAATTAATGTCCATAAACCGGTGACAAATAATCTGATATCGCTTATATCCGGTTCCGGCAACGATACAACATTATGCAGTGGCTCAGTTCCAAATACAATTATTGGAAGCATTCCTGAGGGAGGGACAGATCTGCCGGATGATTATGCTTATCAGTGGTCATTTTCTGTTGATGGTACGACCTTCACAGATATAAACACGGGAGGAACACTTAAAGATTATAAGCCTGGCCCGCTTACAACCACAACATGGTTCAGAAGAAGAACAATCTCAGGTTTATGTTCATCGCTTAGTAACAGTATCAAGATTACAGTCCTGCCTCCTATTACAGATAATGTCATAACATCTGCAAAATCATCAGTTTGCTATAACCAGGTACCTGTTACTATAGCGGGTACAGGTCTTACGGGAGGTGCGGGAGGTACGCCAAAATGGATATGGCAGCAAAGTGCAGATGGCAATACATGGAGTTCCGCCTCAGGGATAAATAACCAGCAGAACTATACACCTCCGGCACTGACAGCTAAAAGATGGTACCGGAGAATAATCCTTTCCGGACCTGCTGATTGTTGTTCAAGTATATCAAATGTTATTTCAATTGATATAGATCCGCTGCCTACCGGTAGAATTATTACAACATCCGACACTTCATTATGTAACGGACAGAAGGTAAGACTTAGAGTTCTTCTGACAGGGGCTTCGGAATGGTCGCTCACATTTAATGAAAACTCCAATTTAACTACAATCAACGGCATCCGGGCGGCAGATACGGTATTGACTGTCACCCCGTCAGCGACTTCTGCATTGTCAGTATTCAATTATTCACTTAATTCCCTGATTGATAAAAACGGATGCGAGGCAGTATTACTTACAGGAACAAGAAAAGCAAATGTTTACAGGGTGCCTGTGGCAAATGCCGGACCTGATGATCAGGTATGTGGGTCGGAATATACTTTAGCTGCTGTGAAGAGCGACGGAGCAGGTCTGTGGACATTCCCTCCCCAGGTCCTTTCATCTGTGCCTACAGATCCCCAGACTGAAATTAAAATAGATTCATCGTTCACAACAGCAAGTGTTGCCTATAAATTCTATTGGGAAGAGAGGAACTGGCTGTGTACAAGTAAGGATTCCGTTACAATTACATTTTTTAAAAGGATTGATACTATCAATGCAGGAAGAGATTCAGCCTTTATGTCGTTTGACTATTTGGCGCAACTTAATGCTAACCCTATATTGCCCTATGAATCAGGTAAATGGACTATTGTGTCGGGGACAGGCGATTTTTATGATGATACCAGGAACAATACTGAGGTTAGAAACATATCTGTCGGGCTCAATACTTATAAGTGGACTGTAACAAACGGCCCATGCAAACGAGAAGATCTTATAAATTTCGAAGTATCTTCAGCAATAGTTCCTGAAGCAATTTCGCCAAATGGCGATGGGATAAATGATGAACTTGTGATTAGCGGACTTGATCTGGAAAAACAGGATGTCGAACTGACAATTATTAATGGGGCCGGAGCCCAGGTCTATTCAACAACTAATATCAACAATAGCACCTGGACTAACTGGGATGGAAGGGATTCCGGCGGAACTGAGCTTCCGGAAGGAACTTATTTCTTTCTGTTGAAAGTCAATTCAGCCAAAACGGGAATGGTAATTCCCAAAAGCGGTTTTATTATTTTAAAACGGAGATAATTATAAAACAGGATTTTTTAGAATTACACTATAAAGAAATGCGCAGGTTTCGAGTTATAATAGTAATGTTTCTGTTATCCGTATTGGAGTTGCCCGGCCAGCTGATTGATGATTCTTCGCGCATTACCTTAGGCTATCCCTTGTATAGTCAGTATATACACAACGGACTGATGATAAATCCGGCTTATGCCGGAACGCGTGAGGCACTGAGTACAGCATTATCATACAGGCTGCAATGGATGGGAACAAGAGGGGCTCCTGTACTCCAGACAGTATCGATGCATACACCGATGAAAAATGATAAAGTGGGGCTTGGTTTGAAAGCAAGATTTATGCAGTATGGTGTGACAAAATCAGCAAGTGTTTTTGCCGTTTATGCGTACCACATTAAACTGTCGAGTGGCAAGTTATCCTTTGGACTGAAAGCAGGAGCAGATGCGTCAAATACAGATTATTCAGGGTTACGCGGTATAACCAAGCCCGATCCTGTTTTTACCGGGGATGATAAGAAATATATTCTGCCCAATGCAGGATTTGGAGTATATTATTTCAACGATAGAATGTTTGCAGGTTTGTCAATACCCTCTTTTTTATGTTACAGGAATGCGGGTAATGGTAATATTCAGGCTTTTCACGATTTTAAGGAATATGAATTCATGATCAACGCAGGAGGCCTTATAAATATATCCCCTCTCTTCAGGTTTAAACCCTCATTCCTCCTCAATTATTCTTTCCATGATACGAAGAAACTGAATCAGTTTGATATAAACGGGAATCTTATAATTGCAGATATTGTATGGGTTGGGGCATCTTACAGGACAACGGAACAAGTTCTTGTCGGATTGATTCAGTTCCAGATAACTCCTCAGCTGATGGCAGGATTCTCATATGATTACCCTACAGGAAGAATGAATTCCTACTCGAAAGGTTCAAGTGAATTTGTGTTGAGATATGAATTTGGTTCAAAAGTAAGTGCTGCTAATCCCCGGTATTTTTAAGAATGTATAAAAAGATCCTACATATTATCTGTTTTTTTATATGCTCACTTGTTCCGTTTTCATTACAGGCTCAGCAAGCTTCGGTTTATCGTGTAACCAGAATGCCGTTTAATTCGGGGACTTTTAATGAAATATCACCGGTTATTGTAAAAGATGGAATAATCTTCTGTTCCGACAGGAGGTACAGTAGTGTGGTTGACAGAACTACGTTTGAAGGGAGACGTTTATATAATATCTATTTTGTAGAACAAACAGATACTTCATCATGGGGTAAGCCCAGGGTGTTAAGGAGTGAACGAAGTTATCTTTTTAATAACGGACCTCTTTGCATTGCGCCTGACGGAAAAACAGTTTATTTTACCAGTGAGGTCGAAACGGGAAAGATTACCCGGAAGAGAAATTTTAAAAATTACAGTGGAATATTTATAGCAGAGATATCAGGAAACGAACTTTTATATTTACGTCCCTTTGAATACAATAGTCAGGAATATAATGTAGGACAACCTTCTCTCAGCAATGATGGCAAGTATCTGTTCTTCTCTTCTGATATGCCTGGCGGACATGGGGGTGCGGATATATATTACTGTGAAATGATAAATGGTCAGTGGAGTAGTCCGGTTAATCTCGGACCCAATGTTAATTCTTCATCAAGCGAGAATTTTCCGCACATGCATCCTTCCGGCAGGTTATATTTTTCATCAGACCGCCCAGGAGGTTTTGGGAATCTGGATGTTTACTATACGTCACTTGTTTTTGGCAACTGGGAAAACCCTGTACTGCTTCCCGAACCAATAAATTCACAATCGGATGACTTTGCCTTTGTAGCTGATCAGACACTCGAAACAGGCTATTTCTCTTCAAACAGAAGCAGAAACGATGATATTTACAGTTTTGCTTCAACAATAATCAGAAAAGCAAACTGCGATACACTTGCGGAAAATATTTATTGTTTTCAGCTTATCGAGGAGAATGCTGTTAAATTTGATACCATGCCTTTCAGGTACGAATGGAAATTCGGCGATGGAAGCAAAGGTATTGGACCGTCTGTCGAACACTGTTATCCCGGACCAGGCTCCTATTTGGTTCAGCTGGATGTTGTGAATCTTATCACAAATGAAGTGATGTATAACCAGAAGACGTATAATCTTGAAATAGTAGATATAGAGCAGCCATATATTACAGGACCAGATGAAGCCGTAGCAGGGCAAAGCCTGAAGTTTGATGCCAACAGAACAAATTTACCAGGATGGGACATAGCTAGATATTACTGGAATTTCGGAGATGAAACTATAGCAATTGGCAGGGAAGTTGAAAAGATGTTTACTGCGCCCGGCAATTATAATATTCAGCTGATAGTTACAACTGAACCTGATTCGGATGGAGTGATAAGGGAAGCCTGTGTGTGTAAAAATATTATTGTTGTTCGCTGAAGTGGATTGTGAAATTGTTTATTTTTAAGGCCTGAAGATGTTGAAGAGGTCAGTATATACAGTATTCTTTTTATTTTTATTCTCTGGAACGGGGTTTGTCAGCTTAGTGTCAGGTCAGGCTGTACCGGGCAGCGATGAGAATATTCCTTTTCTTGTTACTTTTGGAAAGATGGGAGACACATCATGGGGCGATGACGATTTTTATAGCGTCTGGTTTTTCACAATACCTGAAGAATACACTCAGCAATTTTACATCCGTGTTTTTGATCCTGATACGGGAGGCGAGCATGATGAAATCAAGGGAGAGTTTGATACAAGGTGTCTCTTTTCTATCTATGGAGGTAAAGGGGTGGATCCTGACAGAAATGAAGAGTCTAAAGGATTGCTGGACGGCTTAAATTATAAAGGCGGCAATTTGCTGGCTTCCAGAGTTTTCGGGAGTGAACCTGCTTATGACAACAAGTATTACACTTTTGGTCCATTCAGCCCAACAGCAGGAGATTACAGCTCAAAATGGAATTCTTATATTTTTAAAGTTGTCTGCGAGGGGATAAGCGGGGATGATGGAAATCTTTATCGTTATTTCATGAGCCAGGAGAGGGATAATAATATTCCCATAGAGGGAGGGAATGCATTTACATACGAGTATACTTTCAGATTGTGGAATGATTTTAATAGTGTTTCGCATATCTATCCTTTTGTTGATACAGGTGTGGTTTATATACGGCAAAGAAATTTCGACTGGGATAATGACGGGCATATTCTTGTTGTTTCGAGATATAAACAGGGAATTATGGTACCTATATCGAATGAAGATGAATGGGTGGAATCAAGAATAGGGATAGAGCCGGAAGAAATTAATTCTTCACTTGATTTTCAATTCCATAAAAGGCAGGGGGAACTTGTAAGAAATAACAATGTTGTAATTACGCTTGAGAGTCAGAGAGGGGATGCTCTGCCATTTTTCAGCTCTCCTATCGGAGGTGTTCCTGTTTACCAGCCCAAAGTGAAAATTACTCCAATTAAAAAGCCTAAATAATAAATAAGGCTGATGATATGACATCTCATACAGACAAGAACAGATTGATCAGCACAATATTGTGCCTTTTGTTGTTTACAAACCTTCTTAGCGGGCAAATATACAGATTCAAAAATTTTGGAAATGAAAGTGGTATACCCAACACTTTCGTATATACGCTTGGCCAGGATGAGAATGGATATCTTTGGGTCGGGACAGCTGCCGGCATATCGAAATTTGACGGATTTGATTATTACAATGTTCCTTATCCAGACTCGCTTACGGGACATTATCCCACAGCACAACTGAAAGACAGAACCGGCATCCTTTGGTTCGGTTGCAACGATGGGTCTGTTTATTATTATGAGGATAACATCCTGAAAAAAATGCCTGTTCAAACGGCGAGTTTAATTGAGGAAATACTCGAAGGACCCGATGGTAATATTTGGATCATTCCCCAGGGGGAAGGCATATTCAGGATTCAATCAAAAACCCGTGAAAAAGCTGACAGATTAAAAATTGACAGCAGCCTTGTGATATTTTCAGCCTGTATTAGTCAGAAAGGCGACTTACTATTGGGAACACAGGAAAATATTAAGGTGTACAGTCCGGAAGGAAATTCACTGACTCTTACGAATACTATTGAAGGGTTTGATTATTACAATGTTACTGCAATACATAAACTGCCGGACAAGGATGTTTTTTTAATCGGAACAAACGGCAGCTCGCTTTTTAAGCTTGACCTTCAGGATGGAGATAATTCACTGTCTAAGCTGAGTGAACTCCGTGAACTTGAAAGTGTGAATGTTAATTCTATTTACACCGATTCAGAAGGAAATGTGTGGATTTCTACAAATGATTATGGTTTCCTTTGTTTAGGGCTGTCTGATCAGGCAACATCTGTTACTTCGCTAAGGAGATTTGACCGTAATTCTGGTCTTCCGGGTGATAACGGTAAGCTTGTTTTCCAGGATCTTGAAGGGAATTTTTGGTTCGGTATGTTCGGTGATGGATTGTCAATGCTTAATTCATTGGCATTTAGCTATTTTGAGCCAGGAACCGACCCCGCGACAAATGATATTATTTATGTTAGTAAAACCGGTTCAGATTTTTTTCTGGGAACACCGGCAGGTTTTTTCCTTTTTGATCTTGAAAGCAATAAGTCATCCCAGCTAACCGACCTGAGAAAAGAAACAGACGGGAATGAAATTACAGCGTATTGTACAGAAGATGATGGAAGAATCTGGATAGGCACCGGAGGAAAAGGTTTGTTTGTAAGAGGACCCAACGGAATATCAAGGAGGTATTTCTTATCAGGCGATTCAGGAAAAGACTATATAAGGGATATTACAACAGATGAAAATTATGTCTGGCTTGGAACCCTTAATGGAGTTGTGATACTTGATAAAACAAAAGGGACTGTAATAAAGGAATATGACATTATAAATGGGCTTCCTCATAATAGCATAGCCCAGGTGTTCAGAACAGATGAAGGGAAAGTTGCTGTGGCAACAAAGACAGATCGCTTGTTCCTTATTGATCCTGAAACGGGTGTAAGTTCAGGTAGTTCAGTTATGCCGGGAACAATGAATTCAATCTCCTCATTCTGCCAGGACCGTGACGGAAATATCTGGGCAGGCACTGAAGGATATGGGCTTTATGGATTGTATGGCGATTCTTTATATTCCATTACAAGAGCAGAGCAACTAATGTCAGATTACTGTTACAGCGTACTTGCTGATTCCCGGAACAGGATATGGGCAGGACATGAGAGAGGATTCTCAGTATTTGAAATTGCTACAGGGATAATAAAAACATATGAAACTGATTTTGCCCAGGGAGGTAAGTGCAATCCGAACGGTATGTATGAATCGGATGATGGAAAAGTACTTATTGGCACCACCCAGGGTTTAATAATATATGACAGCAACGAGGACAATATTGTACAAAAAGCTCCTATTAATAACATTAATTTTATCACGATAAACGATGTTCAATATCCTTACCAGGATTCATATACTCTTCCATACAGTAAGAAATATACAATTAAGGTAAACTATGTTGGTATAAGTTTGGGGGAACCCGAAAAGGTTTTTTATCAGACCAGGCTTGATAACTGGGATAGCGACTGGTCAAGATGGACAACTGAGCGGGAAGTCACTCTGTCCCCAAGGGATGGAAAATATAACTTCAGCATGGTATCGGCCAGTCAGAATGAACTGATTGGAGATCCGGTATCATTTGATCTGACAATTAAGAAGCCATTCTGGAGGACGATATGGTTTTATCTTGCATCTTTTATACTTATTACCGGGTTAGTCATTCTTATTATTAGAGAAAGGGAAAAAGCTCAGAAAAAACTTGAGCTCTATCTGAAAAAAGAACTTGACGCGAGAACAAAAGAGGTGATGAAGCAAAAAGATAAGATTGAGCAGCAGAATATAGAAATAACCGACAGCATTAATTATGCCAAGAGAATACAATCAAGCATTTTGCCTGACTTTAATAAGATAAAGGATGCTTTCAGGGATGCTTTCATAATTTTTTATCCCCGGGATATTGTGAGTGGTGATTTTTACTGGTTCGACAAATTCGGAGATGATAAATTCGTTCTTGTCTGTGCTGATTCCACAGGCCATGGTGTACCCGGAGCATTTATGTCAATGATCGGTTCGACACTTCTCCAGGATATAGTGTCACGCCAGCATGTGACCAGACCGTCTCAGATACTTAAAATGCTTGACAATCAAATATTTGCTACTTTGAATCAGAATGTGGAACTGGGTGTTTCCAATGATGGAATGGACATGATAGTTTGTGAGATCAATACGAAGACTCGTCATATTCGTTTCGCATCAGCCATGAGACCGGTAATGATTGTTCTGAAAGGAGAAACTTTGTACATTAAGGGCAACAGATACTCAATAGGAGGGGAATCATATACTGAAAAATTCTTCGATGATCAGGAATATTACATGAATGAAGGAGATACGATATATTTATTTTCTGATGGCCTACCGGATCAGTTTGGAGGACCTGATGGCAAGAAGATGAAGATGGCGAAACTTAAAAAACTGATTGAAGATGTTAATCCTCTGCCAATGTCGGAGCAGAAACAAAAGATAGATGATTTTTACAGGGAATGGAAGGGAGAATATGATCAGGTTGATGATATCCTTTTAATGGGTGTAAGATTCTGAACCTGCAAAGAAGAATGAGCAGATATTGAACAGTCTAGTCTACTGTATTATAATAATCAATCAGGAAGATAGATACCATTATCAGACAGTGATATTTCGCTTGTTGACGCGGTGTTGCTGAGGTTCCCTTTCCTGTCCTTTATATAAAAATCATAGCGGATCGTGTCGCTATCCTCTTTTGAATAGAACAGATAAAGGAAAGTAACATCAATTGTACCTTTGAGAATTTTGTTCTGTCCGGCACGCTCCATATAAGGTATCCTGTAATCAGAGGGATTCAGTACATCATTCCGAGGTGCTTTAACCATAACGCCATTTACTTTTCTGAAGAGATCAAAGAACAGATTTGTGGAATCCTCTTCCGGGCTTTCAGGCGGATTGAGCCCAATATCTCCATCGCCATCCTCAAAATAGAACCTGAGCTTTCCGGCCTGACATTTATTGCCCAGTATGTCTGTTGTGTCGAATACCCTGAAACTTCTGAATTCAATATAGGGCTCATCCGGTAATTGCTCAATCTTATTGCAGGACATTACCATTAAAAAAATTAAAAATGGCAGTATAAATGGTTTAATTCTTTTCATTTTTCCCGGGTTATTTTTATGTACAAAAATTACACCAAAGTTGATTATTTTTTTCTGAAAAATATTCTTAAAGGTACTCCGGTAAATTCAAAATTTTCTCTTATCCGGTTCTCAACATATCTTTTATAGGGTTCCTTTACATATTGCGGCAGATTACAAAAGAAAGCAAAAGATGGTGTCCGGGATGGCAGTTGCGTAACGTATTTAATTTTAATTTGTTTTCCCTTGAGGGCCGGGGGAGGATTATTCCTGACAATTTCGAGCATTACTTCATTCAACTTCGGGGTTGAAATTTTTCTCATGCTGTTTTTATATACTTTATCAATAAGCTCAAGGACTTTATGTATTCTTTGTTTATTGGTTGCAGAGATAAAAAGGACATCATAGTCTGTGAAGGGAGCAGTTTTAGCTTTTATCTCAGCCTCAATTTTCTTTGCTGTATTTGTTTCCTTGTCGACAAGGTCCCATTTGTTAACCAGTATAATGAGCCCCTTATTATTTTTGTATATAAGCGATAAAATATTGAGATCCTGTGATTCGATCTTTCTTGTTCCGTCAATCAGCAGGAGGCAGACATCTGAATTTTCAATAGCCCTTATAGCTCTCATAACAGAATAGAATTCAATATTTTCAGTTATTTTTCCCTTCTTTCTGAGGCCGGCAGTATCAACGAGAAAAAAATCGCGGTTAAATTTATTATATCGGGTGAATATTGAATCACGGGTTGTTCCCGGGAAAGGTGTAACTATATTTCTATCCTCTCCAAGCAAACTGTTAACCAGAGATGATTTGCCCACATTTGGTCTTCCGGTTATCGCTACCCTTGGGATATCGGGAATGTTTTCCGGCTCAGAAGCAGATATAGATTTTACTATTTCATCGAGAAGGTCTCCGGTACCGCTGCCATTTATTGAACTAAGGGGGAAATAATCACCAAGACCAAGCGCGAAGAACTCATTGGCATCGATAAGTCTTTCGTTATTGTCTACTTTATTTACGACAAGGAATATCTTTTTATCAGATCTTCTCAGCAGGTCGGCAACTGATTTATCAAGTTCATGGATCCCTGAGGTGACATCAACCATAAACAGAATGAGATCGGATTCCTCTATAGCCAGATGAACCTGTTTATTGATTTCACCTTCAAAGATATCATCGGAATTTTCGACATAACCACCGGTGTCAATAACAGAGAAATCAATACCGTTCCAAGTGCATATCCCGTAGTTGCGGTCACGGGTCACTCCGCTTATTTCATCAACAATAGCATCTCTTGAACCAGTTAATCTGTTAAAAAGGGTTGATTTTCCTACATTTGGCCTCCCTACTATTGCAACTATCTTACCCATAACAAATCTTTATTCAATTCAACGATATCCGAATCTCCTGAGCATCACAGGTTTTTCCCTCCATTCCTTTGTCACTTTAACGTACAGTTCAAGAAAGACTTTTTTCCCGAAGAAGTCTTCCATACTCTTTCTTGCTTCAGTACCTACAAGTTTGAGCATTGCACCTTTATGTCCTATTATAATGCCTTTCTGACTTTCCCGTTCAACATGGATCAGGCTACGGATCCTAATAATGCCTGTTTCTTCCACAAAGCTTTCAATTTCAATTTCAACGGAATAAGGTATTTCTTTCTTATAGTGAATAAGTATTTTCTCGCGTAGTATTTCCGATGCAAAAAACCTTTCATATTTATCAGTAAGCTGATCTTTTGGGAAATATGGCGGACTTTCGGGCAAATAAGAAATAATGGCCCTTAAAAGTGTATCCAGATTAAATTTTTTTAATGCCGATACCGGTATTATCGTAGAATTTGGAAAAACCTTTTTCCATATTTCAACCAAAAGGTCAAGATCATTCTGATTTGAAAGATCGATTTTATTTATCACAACAATAACAGGAATTCCGGATGTCTTTATTTTTTCGAGGTAATTCTTCTCGCTGAGAGGTTTCTCTGTAACATCAGTGACATACAAAATAATATCGGCATCTTGCAAGGCCGTATGAACAAAGGCCATCATTGCCTCCTGCAGCTTATATCTGGGTTGAAGGATGCCCGGAGTATCAGAATAAACTATCTGGAAGTCATCCCCGTTTACAATTCCCATTATACGATGCCTTGTTGTCTGGGCTTTGGAAGTAACTATTGATAGCTTTTCTCCCACAAGGGCATTCATTATTGTCGATTTTCCGACATTCGGATTTCCGAGTATATTTACAAAACCAGACTTGTGATTCATTTATTTCTATTAAAACAATCCACGCTTAAGCATGCTTATTTCCTTTTCAGACAGATATCTCCATTTGCCCCTTGGGACGTTCTTTTTTGTCAGCCCTGCAAAATATACTCTGTCAAGTTTTTTAACTCTGTAACCAAGAGATTCAAAAAGCCTTCTGACTACCCTGTTTTGTCCGGAATGTAGTTCTATTCCTATTTTTGATTTATCCGGAAGATCCGAATATGCGACTGAGTCGGAAGCTATAAGTTCGCCATCGAGTTCAATACCCTCTGTTAATTTAAACATGTCATCTTTAATGACTGCCTTATCAAGGGTTACGTTATAGATCTTCTTTCTTTCATATTTGGGGTGTGTCAGTTTCCCGGTAAGCTCACCGTCATTTGTAAGGAGCAAGACTCCTGTCGTTTCTTTGTCAAGCCGGCCTACAGGATAGACTCTTTCAGGACAATTATTGCCAAGGAGTTCAATTACAGTGTGTTCAGCATGAGGGTCCTTTACTGTTGTAACATAACCTTTGGGCTTATTCATCAGTATGTAAACTTTCTTTTCAGCAGAAAGTTTTTTCCCTTTAAATCTTATATCATCTCTTTTTGAGACTTTAGTACCTAATTTTGTTATTATTGTGCCGTTGACAGAAATTAAGCCTTTGCTAATCATCTCATCAGCTTCTCTTCTTGAGCATAGTCCGCTGTTTGAAATATACCTGTTCAGCCTTATTAATTCTGAAGAATCCTCTGACACACGGATCCTGTTACCTTTTTTAACTGAAGGCCTGCGGCTGACCCTTTCAGTAGACCTGGAATAAGAAGATTTATTATTAAATCCGCTTTTCCTTTGGGTTTGTCTGGTTTTTTCCATTTGGATGTAAATCAGGCTACAAAGGTACGATTATTTGACAATTTATGATTTGACTATTTTTTTGCACCTTTACAGGTTTAAATAACTATATTATGGCATTAATAAAATCCATTTCAGGAATAAGAGGTACTATAGGAGGCAGACCGGGTGAAAATCTGACACCTGTTGATATCGTTAAGTTCAGTGCTGCTTATGGAACCTGGATAAAAAAAAGATCCGACACTAAAGATTTGCATGTTATAATTGGCAGGGATGCGAGGAAATCCGGGCCATTTGTAAATAGCCTGGTTATTGATACATTGCGTTGTTTGGGGATAAATGTTACTGATCTTGGTTTGGCAACAACCCCAACTGTTGAGCTTGCTGTCGGCAACGGAGCATGTGGTGGAATTATCATTACAGCAAGCCATAATCCTGCACACTGGAATGCCCTGAAACTGCTGAATGAAAATGGTGAATTCCTTTCTTCAGATGACGGGAAAGAGGTACTTGAGCTTGCAGAATCTGAACTGTTTGATTTTGCACCAGTCGGGTCAGAAGGTTTGCTGACTGTTGATAAGAGCTGGGGCGACAGGCATATAAGACAGGTTCTCGACCTCGATCTGGTTGATGTTAATGTTATTAAGAAGGCCCGACTGAGTGTGGCAATCGATTGCGTTAATTCGGTGGGCGGCATAATTATTCCGGAATTGCTGAGGAGACTCGGAGTGGAGAGAGTTGTTGAGCTGAATACAACTCCTGACGGGGATTTTGCACATAATCCTGAACCTCTGCCGGAAAATTTAAAAGATCTTTCTGCACTTGTTGTAAAAGAAAAAACCAATCTGGGTTTTGCTGTTGATCCGGATGTTGACAGGCTGGCAATTGTTAATGAGGATGGATCAATGTTTGGCGAGGAATACACGCTTGTATCGGTTGCCGATTATGTATTGAGCAATACTCCGGGGAATACCGTGTCAAATATGTCATCGACAAGGGCTTTAAAGGATGTAACTGAAAAATATGGGTTTAAGTACTTTTCATCGCCTGTTGGTGAAGTCAATGTTGTTGAGGAAATGAAAAAAAGGGGCGCAGTTATTGGAGGAGAAGGGAATGGAGGAGTTATCTATCCGGAGTTGCATTATGGGCGTGATGCATTGGTTGGCATTGCATTATTTCTTACATGCCTGGCAAAAAGCAAAATGAAATGTTCGGAACTGAGAAAAAAGTTCCCTGATTATGTGATAGCGAAGAAGAGGATTACTCTTAGGCCCGGGTTTGATTTTGACAGAGCAATGGATCAGGTGCGGGAGCAGTTTAAAACTTATCAGATCGATGAAAGAGATGGAATGAGAATCGAATATCCTGATGGCTGGCTTCAGATCCGGAAGTCAAATACAGAACCCATAATAAGAATTTATGCTGAAAGTACCAGTTCTGAAAAGGCTGAAAATATGGCAGAACAGGTTATAAGAATCATTAAAAATCCATAATTTTCAAATTAACAGGAATAAAAATACCCTTATGAATGTCTTTAGATCGTAAATGCTATTATTCTTTGATGTTAAATATTGTTAATTAAAATATTAGGAGTTAACCTTTTCAATACTTTTGCAATTGTTTAAAAACTATCGGAAAATGCTGCCTCTCAGGGTTCTTAATTATAGCCCGATTGTGAAACAAATTCCAAGAGAATAAAAAAATAAAAAGATTTATCTGATGAAACCCACATGTATTGCATACACAAACACGTATTTATATAATTTTCACTTATGTGGGTTCCCCTGCTTGAGCGGGGCAGGCTATCAGACCTTTAAAATCAAAATTATATACGGATGAAAAAGATGAAAAAGACATTAATTATCGCTGCAAGTGCTTTAACTGTATTAATTATAGCACTTATAGTGATTGGGCGGATCTCCAAAAGGAAAGCAATGGAAAACCTTTTTGTTGAAGCCAAAGAAGGGACATTCGAGATAATCGTTACTACAACAGGCGAGCTGCAGGCTGAGAATTCAATTGACATTTCAGGACCGGAGTTCCAGATTAACAGAAGGATCAGGGTTATGGATATAAAGATCACTGACCTTGTTCCGGAAGGTACTGAAGTAAAAAAAGGCGATTATATAGCTTCGCTTGATAGAACATCATTTGATAATACTCTGAAAGATCAGCTGGAGAATCTTGAGACGATGGAAACAAATCTGGAGGTCCGTACCCTGGATACTGCTGTTTCTTTGAGTAACCTTAGGGATCAGATCAAGAACCTCAGATTCAATGTTGAGGAAGCAAGACTTACAGTGCAGGAATCAAAATTCGAACCCCCGACAACCCAGCGTCAGGCTGAGATATCACTGGAGAAGGCAATCAGGTCGCTGGATCAGTCACTTCGTAGTTATGAGTTGAAAGTTGAGCAGGCAAAGTCGGATATGAGAACAATCAAGAATCAGCTTTCAGAACAGCGTCAGCAGGTCAGTGATCTTCAGACACTTCTTGCTCAGTTTGATATCTATGCCCCGGCCGACGGCATGGTGATATATAAAAGAGACAGGACAAATACCAAGAGGAAGATTGGTTCGTCATTGTCACCCTGGGATAATGTTGTGGCAACTCTTCCTGATATGTCGAGCATGATCTCAAAGACATATGTAAACGAGATAGATGTGAGCAAGGTAAAGGCAGGGCAGAAGGTTGAGGTCATGGTAGATGCATTTCCGGAGAAGAGATATTCAGCAGTTGTTATGAGTGTTGCAAATATTGGAGAACAACTTCCGAATGCTGATGCAAAGGTATTCGAGGTTGTAATAAGGCTTGATGAGTCGGATAATATTCTAAGACCATCGATGACAACAGCTAATAAGATTATAACAAAGACAATTAATGATGTTACATACATCCCTCTTGAATCTGTACAAAACACTCTTGACAGTGTCCCCTTTGTTTATTTGAAAAGTGGAGTAAAGCAGATAGTTGTTCTTGGAGAATCAAATGAAAATAATGTGATTGTTGAAAAAGGCCTGGAGCCAGAAACACAGATCTATCTCAATTTACCTGAAGAGCCTGAAAGGTTTACAAGGATGGCTGGCGAAGAGCTGATAGCAGAAATAAAAGAAAGAGAAAAGGCAAAGAGAGAAGCTGAAAGAAGAGCCAATGAGGAAGCAAAGAGGAATTATAGCGGTGAAGGTATGATGGGAATGCCTCCCGGAATGGGTGAAGGTGAATTCCGGGGCGGTGGCATGAGAGGTAATTTCCCGGGTGGAGGCCAGGATGGCAATATTGATACAGCTGCAATGAGAAGATTCAATCAGATGCGCCAGCAGATGCAGCCAGAAGGACAACCCGGTATGCAGCCAGGAGGGCAGCGTGGTGCAAGAAATAATATGGGAGGCCAGCGTAATTTTAATCCTGACATGCAGGAATAAAATAGACTATAAATCAGATAATTCAAAAGTGAACAGTTAACAACACTTAAAGAGAAAACAAGATGTTCAAATTTTTCTTCAGATATTTCCACGACATAGAAATTGCTGTAGAATCGATAATTTCCAACAAGCTTAAGTCTATGCTTACAGCCCTTGGAATAATTTTCGGTGTAGCAGCTGTGATAGCAATGCTTGCTATCGGAAAAGGCGCCAAGGAGGAGATCATGGAGCAGATGGAAATGGTCGGAGTGAATAATATTCTGATCAATCCCATCATCCAGGACGAGGGCTCTTCAGGTTCTGATAATGCAGAAAGACAACAGAAAAAATTCTCAAGAGGACTGAGTATGTTGGATGTTGAAGCTATACGTGAGATCCTCCCTTCAGTAAAAAGGATCAGTCCGGAAATTTCATTCAATTCAACAGCAATGATGAATGGTGTAAAGTATAACGCCAAGCTCGTTGGTGTTTCAAATGACTATTTTTATCTCTATAACCTGCCTTTGGTTGCCGGTGCATTTTTCAATGATTACCAGGCAGAAAACGGGATTCCGGTTTGCATAATAGGTGCTAACATCAGGGCTAAGTTTTTCAGCAAGATTGATCCCATTGGACAATATATTAAGTTTAACGGTATATGGCTAAAGGTTATAGGTGTTCTGCAGAAAACAACTGTAAGTCTTACAGGTTTTGAGGAGCAAGGGGTTAATGTTTATAACGATAACATTTATATCCCGATACAGACAATGTTGTCAAGATATCAGAATCGTGCTCTTGTTAACACTAAACTTGCATCCGAAGCTTCATCAAATGTTATGCTGATGGGCGGACCCGGAGGTCCCGGAGGTGGTATGGGAAGGGTAATAGTAAGCAGTTCAGATGCAAATACAAATGTTGAAACAAACTATAACCAGCTCGACCGGATAGTTGTACAGGTAAACGAAACAGAACAGATCAATTCTTCAACTGAAGTGATAAGCCGTATGATGACAAGGCGCCATTCAAACGTGAAGGATTTTGAAATAACAGTTCCAGAACTTCTGCTTAAACAACAGCAGAGGACCAAGGATATTTTCAATATAGTGCTTGGGGCTATAGCAAGTATCTCACTTGTTGTAGGGGGAATAGGTATAATGAATATTATGTTTGCTTCAGTAATGGAAAGGATAAAAGAGATCGGTACCAGGATGGCAATAGGGGCAAAGAAGATGGATATAGTTGTTCAGTTTCTTTCTGAAGCAGTTCTGATAAGTCTTACCGGAGGATTTATCGGGATTTTCCTCGGCGTTATTATGGCCAAGATGATTGAGCAGATAGCGGGAATCAAGACTATAGTTTCCTTCTTCTCTGTATTCATTTCATTCGGAGTATCGGCAGCTGTTGGAGTGATATTTGGTTACTCGCCGGCAAAACGTGCATCAGAAAGAGATCCTATTGAATCATTAAGATATGAATAAAACAATAACAATGAAGAAAATATTTTCACTTACAATCATAATTGCATTTTTTTTCACAGTTCAGAAATCTGCAGCCCAGGAATTAAAAAAACTTACACTTGAGGATGTAATACGTATAGCCGAGGAGCAATCACCTAATGCGCTTATGGCTAAGCACAGGTTCCGTGCCAGTTACTGGCAGTACAGGACATTCAAGGCTATGTATAGACCATCCCTGACATTTACCGGTAATACACCTGATTATACAACTGCAAATACACGTGTATGGGATGCCGTTAAGCAGGAATATGCTTATGTTTCTACAAATATCCTTCAGAATATTGGTTCTCTTTCTCTTCAGCAGAACGTAGGTTTTACAGGTGGCACAATTTCACTTCAGTCAGATCTTACTCTTGAGAATAATCTGGAGACAGACAAACGCAACTATATTACTGCTCCCATAAGCATCAGGTTTGTTCAGCCATTATTCAGATATAATTCTCTCAAATGGGAGAAGAGAATATCTCCTCTTGAATATGAGCGGGCAAAAAAGACTTATGTACAGAGTATTGAGACTGTTCATCAGCAGGCTGTTCAATCATTTTTTGCTCTGGCCCTTGCCCAGATTAACATGCAGATCGCTGAAATAAACTATAGTAATGCAGACACTCTCTGGAAAATGTCGCAGGGAAGATATAATCTCGGAACAATTGCCGAGGATGAGATGCTCGAGATGCAGCTTTCCTGGCTCAATACTGAGAATGCAAGAAAAGAAGCCAGTATGAATCTTCGTGACAGAGAAATCAGGTTAAGATCATTCCTCGGTTTCAATGAAAATGTAAGTATAGAACTTATCCTTCCAACCGAAGTTCCTGATTTACAGGTTGACCCTCAGGAGGTGCTTGAGCTTGCACACCAAAACAATCCGGAAATGATCTCTCAGCAGCTTACTTTACTTAATGCTCAGAGTAGTGTTGCGCAGGCCAAGGCTGATAAAGGACTCAATGCTAACCTTATAGCTTCATTCGGATTAAGGGACCAGGATCCGATTTTTATTAATGCATATAAGGAATCAAACCAGCAGCAGACAATTAGGCTGGGCATAACCCTGCCGATCCTTGACTGGGGACAGGGGAGAGGAAGATATCAGATGGCAAAGTCAAGTCTGGAGCTGGCTCAGGTAACCTCACAAAGAGAAAGATCAGATTTTGATGCTAACCTGATACTTGATTGCGAGCAGTTCAACCTGCAGGCAGAACAGGTAGCCACTGCAGCCAAATCAGATACAGTTGCTCAAAGGATGTTCGAAGTAGCTTATGAGAGGTTCAGGATCGGAAAAATATCAGTACTTGAACTGAACAATGCTGACTCAAAGAAAGACAGCAACAGAAGGGCTTATATCCAGGCTATGCAGAACTACTGGATTTATTATTACAATATCCGTAGCCTGGCACTCTATGACTTTGTGAACAGAAAACAACTTGAAACTGACTTTGATGCGATACTTGAATAAAATTTAGACTTTTACAAAATCTGAAGGCTGAATATTAAATAAATATCCAGCCTTTTTTGTAAAAATTTTAATATATTTGCGCCTCAATAAATAAGAATCAGGAATAATTACAGAGTAATTCAAACAAAAATGCAGAACAAAGCAGCCATACTCATTCTTGCAATTGCATTGATATTGGTATCAGTTTATGAATTGTCGTTTACTGCTGCAACCGCAAAAGTTAGAAAAGACGCAAAAAAATATGCACAGGGGGATCTTGAAAAACAAACTCATTATCTGGATTCGATAGCCAGCCTTACAAAAGACCAGTGGAGTTATCTTGGATTTACTTTCAGGGAAGTTCAGAAAAAAGAGATTCACCTTGGTCTTGACCTTAAAGGTGGGATGAACGTCATTCTTGAAGTTTCAGTTGAGGATATTCTCAGATCTTTGTCAAATTACAGTACAGATCCTTCTTTTAATAATGCTATTGAACGCGCGAAAGAACTTCAGTCTCAGGGTCCCGGTGATTTTCTCACTCTTTTTGGCAGAGCGTTCCAGGAACTTGATCCAAATGCAAGACTTGCTGCTATATTCAATACGGTTGATCTCAGGAACAGGGTCAATTTCAATTCAACAAATGAAGAGGTGCTTAAAGTGCTTGACGAAGAGGTCAGTGCAGCTATAAGCAATGCATATAATATACTTTCCCAGAGAATTGACAGATTCGGTGTTGTCCAGCCAACCATCACACAGCTTAGTACAAAAGGAAGGATTATGATTGAGCTTCCCGGACAGACTGATTACCAGAGGGTACGCGAGCTGCTTCAGGGAACTGCAAATCTTGAATTCTGGGAAACATACGAGAATGGAGAAGTGATTGGGTATCTTTCAGATGCCAATGCGCTTTTGAGAGATATCATAGCAAATACTGAAAATGCAGTATCAGATAGTCTTCAGACAGAAATTGAAACTGTTATCAAAGATACAATCAAAACCGGTGATCAGGCTCTTCTTGATCTCATTTCTTCAGACAGCTCAAAAGCGGCAGAAATTTCAACACGTGAGGAATTTAACCTGCAGAATCCACTCTTCGGATTATTGAACCCGAGGGTCACAGCTCAGGGTGAACCTCTGCCATCAAGTATGGTTGGATTGGCCCAGGGTATGGATACTGCAAAAGTGAACGATTACCTTTCAATGAATCAGGTGAGGGCTTTGTTTCCGCGAGATCTGAGGTTTTACTGGAGCCTGAAACCATTTAAATATGACCCTTCACAATCAGTTTTTGAATTGCATGCAATTAAAGTCACCACACGTGATGGAAGAGCTCCGCTTACAGGCGATGTAGTTACTTCTGCCAGGCCAAGTACGGGAATTACCGGATCTGAGGTGCAGGTGCATTTTAATATGAATGCCGAAGGAGCCAAGATATGGCAAAGAATGACCCGGGAGAACATCGGTCGTTGCGTAGCAGTCGTACTTGACGGATACGTGCGCTCTTATCCGAGGGTTGAAACAGAGATCTCAGGAGGCAGCACCCAGATCACAGGTGATTTTACAATTGATGAGGCCAATGACCTTGCGAACATCCTGAAATCAGGAAAAATGCCTGCTCCTGCACGAATCATTTCCGATACGGTTATCGGGCCTACGCTGGGAAGGGACGCAATCAATGCCGGACTTAAATCATTCGTCATTTCATTCTTCATTGTTCTGCTGTATATGATGTTCTATTACAGTAAGAGCGCAGGAACAATAGCAGACATAGGCCTCGTTACCAATGTATTCCTTATATTGGGGGTAACAACATCTTTGGGTGCCGTTCTGACACTTCCGGGTATTGCAGGTATAGTTCTTTCTATGGCTATGTCGGTCGATGCCAATGTGCTCATCTATGAAAGAATCAGGGAGGAATTACGAGCGGGCAAAGGATATAAGCTGGCAATAGCTGACGGATATCGAGGAGCCCTCCCGGCTATTTTAGACTCCAATATAACAACTCTCCTGACAGGTATCATACTGTACATGTTTGGAACCGGTCCGATAAGGGGATTTGCTACAACACTTGTAATTGGGATTTTCACCTCTCTGTTCTGTGCGATCTATATAACACGACTGATATATGAATGGCTACTGAAAAGAAATGCAAGCTTGTCTTTCTCAATAAAGATCACAGCCAATATTCTGAAGAATACCAAAGTTGACTTTATAGGTAAAAGAAGGGTCTTCTATGCAATATCAACAGCCATTATAGCAATCAGTTTCATCTCTCTTTTTGTAAGAGGTCTTAATAAGGGGATTGATTTTACCGGAGGAAGAGCATACGTTGTAGCTTTCGATAATAGTGTCAGAACACAAGATGTTGCAGACTTACTTACCCCGGTTTTCGGAGAAGCTCCTCAGGTCGTTACATTCGGAAGTGATAACCAGGTGAGGATAATTACGCAATACAAGGTTGATGAGGTCGGATCTGATAGTGAAGTTGAAACTGAATTATATGAAGGTCTTAAGAGCATGCTGGGTCCTGATGTCACAAAAGAAGAATTCCTGAATAACTACAGGAGAAGCTCAGAAATCGTTGGACCTACAATAGCAAGTGATATGGCACGGAATGCAGTTCTTGCTGTACTTTTCTCACTTGTAGCAATGTTCTTATATATATTTATAAGATTCAAGAACTGGCAGTATGGATTTGGAGCTATGGCAGCTCTTGCACATGATACAATAATTGTGATCGGGATATTTTCGTTGTTTTGGGGTATTCTTCCTTTTACAATGGAGATCGACCAGTCTTTCGTAGCTGCAATACTTACGGGAATAGGTTATTCAATTAATGATACGGTTGTAGTTTATGACAGGATGAGAGAGTACATACCTATTTACCGAAAACGTCCGCTGAATGAAGTAATTAATCTGGCTATGAACGATACACTCAGCCGTACCCTGAATACAGGTATAACATCAATACTTGTTTTGCTGGTAATGTTCTTCTTCGGTGGCGAGACAATACGAGGTTTCCTTTTTGCAATGATAATAGGGATCGTAATAGGAACATACTCTTCAATATTCGTAGCAAGCTCACTGCTGTATGATACTGCAAAGAAAAGAGGTATTAAAACCTGACAATAAATATTTAATAATTTGATTCAAAAGTTGATACGGGCAGATAGTTCTGTATCAGCTTTTGTTTACCCGGAAAACACAATTGATTGCGGGATATCCTGATATCTTTGCTAACTTTACAATCTGAAAAATTCAAACAGTAGAATTTTATGAGTGGACAGGAGATACTTGTTATAATTCTGGTTATACTTCTTCTTTTTGGTGCGGATAAACTACCTGAAATAGCGAAGAGTTTTGGGAAGGGTATGCGTGATTTCAGAAAAGCCACTGATGATATAAAAAGGGAGATTGAGATCAGTACAAGGGATATACGGAATGATTTCAATGAAGTCACTGAAAATATCAGGAAAGATGTCACGGATCTTGCCGATGATCTGACAAAGGATGTAGAGGAAGTGTCGGAAAATATTAAAAGTAACCTGGACGATTTCTCGAATTCTATTCAGAGTGATGTGAAACAGGTTGCCGAAGGTTTGCAGAAGGATGCTGATGAGATAGCTGATAATCTTCAGAAGGATATAAAAGATATTACAGAGCAGGGGAAGGAAGACAGCAATGAAGTCCCGGATGACTACAGGTATGATTATCCCGATTAAATAAATGCAGGTTCTTATTTAAGACAGTCGTTTGCTGATTGTTGTTTTTTAGTGCTAAACACATATGATCAGAACAATAGGTATTACAAAAGCATTTGGGGATCTGAAGGTTCTGAAAGGCATAGATCTTGAGATCAAGGATGAGGAAGTTGTTTCAATTGTTGGTGCAAGCGGAGCCGGGAAAACGACATTGTTGCAGATAATCGGAACCCTTGATAAGCCTGACAGCGGTACTATTTATTATAATGATTCCGATGTAAGTAAACTAAAAGGGAAGGCCCTTGCTTCTTTCAGGAATAAAAATATTGGTTTTGTTTTCCAGTTTCACCAACTGCTGCCGGAATTCACGGCACTTGAGAATGTTTGCATTCCGGCCTACATTGCCGGGAAGAACAAGGCAGAAGCCGAATCCAAAGCTATCGAACTCCTGGGTTTTCTGAATCTTAACGACAGGCTTGAACATAAACCTTCAGAGCTTAGCGGAGGCGAACAGCAACGGGTAGCTGTTGCGAGAGCATTGATAAACGATCCATCTGTAATTCTTGCTGATGAACCTTCAGGCAATCTTGACAGTGAGAATAAGAATGAACTTCATAAGCTTTTTTTCAGACTGAGGGATACATTTGGGCAGACAATAGTTATTGTAACACACGACAGGCAGCTTGCCGGTATGTCAGACCGGATACTGCAGATAAAGGACGGAATGATGGTGCAAGAATAATATCTTTCAGAAATCGCATCTTTTTTGTAAGCGATGTGTGCGATAAACAATTTCATAAATCATAATCAGTTAAGTGCCAAAGAGAATAGATGGGCTTAAAAAAGTCTGAAGTGAAGGATTTTTTAGATGAGAAGGTTGATCTATATAACAGGCCTTCTTTTATTGAGGATGATCCCATCAGTATTCCCCACCTTTACACAAGAAAAGAAGATATTGAAATTTCCGGGTTTCTTACAGCTACTATTGCCTGGGGAAATCGCAAGATGATACTGAGAAATTCTGCGAGGATGATGGAAATTCTGGAGGATTCTCCTTTTGAATTCATTATGGATTCGAGCGATTGCGAACTGGATCAGGCCATTCGATTTGTACACAGGACATTCAATATGGTTGATCTTGCTTATTTTCTGAAAGCTCTTCGTCATATCTACAAAATCAAGGGTGGACTTGAAAAAATATTTGAGACCCATAAAACATCCGATTCCCTTCAGCCTGCAATTCACGAACTGAACAAGATATTCTTTGAG
>DAONXX010000008.1:0-39035 GCA_035414025.1 Bacteroidales bacterium
ATAACTGGGGCGTCTACAGGATCTCCGAAAAAGGCGGACAGGAAGTTGCACTGGCTAATACTCCGGGATTAAATGACGGTCCGGAGTATACTCCCGACGGTAAATACATCTATTTCAACTCTGACCGCAGTGGAAGAAGCCAGATTTGGAGAATGTCACCTAATGGTAAAAATCCTGAACAACTCACTTTTGATGATCTTAATAACTGGTTCCCTCATATCTCACCTGATGGAAAATGGGTTGTATTCATATCTTTTCCCCCCAGTGTGCCTTCGGGTCAGCATCCGTTCTATAAACAAGTATACATACGCCTCATGCCGATCAATGGAGGGCAACCCAGAATCATTGCCTATGTGTACGGTGGACAGGGGACAATGAATGTTCCTAACTGGTCGCCGGATGGTAAAAGGATTGCATTCGTGAGCAACAGCGACTTCCTGGATTACTAAAAGGCTTTTTAACAGAAATTAATAAGCCCTTAGTTTGGAGGTTTGGGAAAGCATGGGTTTACTCATCCTGACCGCCAGCCTGATAGCATTTACAATGCTGTTTTCATCGGCTCTTCCCTGCCAGGATATCTCAAATGCTGTACCATGATCAACTGATGTTCTTATTACCGGAAGCCCCACAGTAATGTTAACAGCACTGGAAAATCCCAGCAGCTTCATTGGAATATGACCCTGGTCGTGATACATCGCTACTACAATGTCAAACCTTCCCTTTACCGCCTGAAGAAAAACAGTATCAGGTGGTAACGGACCTTCAACATTTATCCCTTTCTTCTTCATATTATTAACGGCAGGTATTATTATCTCTATCTCTTCGCTTCCGAAAAGTCCATTCTCCCCGGCATGAGGATTAAAACCCGATACTGCTATCCTGGGCCTGGAACCAATAAGCCGTTCCATTACCTCGTCTGCCATTGCAATTACTTTTTCAATCCTTTCACTCTTCAAGCCCATGACAGATTCCTTTAATGAAATATGTGTCGAGACATGTATCACACTGAGCTTGCGATCATACAGAAGCATTGCATAATCTTTTGTACCTGTTAATGAAGCCAGTATTTCAGTATGACCTGAAAAGTTCTTTCCGGCTTTATGTAAAGCCTCTTTGTTAAGAGGGGCTGTGACTATCGCATCTATTTGTCCTGTCATTGCAAGCTGTACTGCCTTCCTGACACATTCAAAAGCAGCTGCTCCTGAATCGGCATTAACGATGCCGGGACTAAAATGTTTACTGTTAATTAATTGAAGGTCCAGAACATTCAGCAATGAAGGACTAAAATCACATTGACTTACATCAGAAATCCTTTTTAGAAAAAACCCTTCCGGTTTCAGAAGATCATAAGCCATTTTCATTATCCCAAAATCGCCTATTACAATTACTCTTCTGTTTTTTACAGATCTCTTTTGAAAACTCTTAATTATTATCTCAGGTCCGATACCCGATGGATCTCCCATTGTTATGCCAATTGTAACCTTGCTGTCTGCTTTCATTTTCTCCCCGTTCTAAGGAATTCCAAAACTTTATAAATTGCATCTTCACCTCCAAAACCGCCTGCTTTGGTGATTATCTTTATATCACTGTAGGCCGGATCGGAAAAATAACCGGAAGGGATCCCGGGAAGTATCTCTCTCTCAACTATCAAACCCGATACATTCAGGGATGTTGCTGTTTTCATGGCAATATCTCCTCCCGTAAGAAGCATCCCATTTATTCTATGCTCTCTGATAATATCAGCTGCTATGTCACCAAGAAAAGATGCAATAATATCACTGACTTCTGACCTGTTTAATCCGTAATCCTTTCCCGCTTCAAAGCTTTTCTCAGCATCATCATGAACCCTGGCACTTCTGATTATCACATCATTGCCCTTTATATATGAATCATGAAGAATATTATGTATCCTTTCCTTTTCCATTGTCTTTCCTGTTGTAAACAGATCAGGTATATTGATATCTATCCGGACCGCATCTGAATTAGCCTTAAGATAATCAAGCTGACTGAGGGTGACATTGCTGACACTTCCTGCAACTACTATATTTGCTTTTCTGATCTTTTCTGCAAAAAAATATTCGGGAATAAATTCTGCGAGACCCATGGATCCAGCCATAAGAATTTTCTCATTCATACATGCCAGTGAAGAAGCAATAATTCTCAGATCTTCTTTTTCCCTGGCATCAATTACAATTATTCTGACATTATCATCAATAAGTTGCCGGATATCCTCAGCCAGAATATTTTCACCCTCAATGACCCTGTCATAATTGATCACAGCAGTTTTCTTATCAGACTGTTGTGATATTATTGCCGGGATATAAGATTCCCTGACAGGGGTACCGGGATCAGTACTGAATTCAGTATCAGACAACAATACACCTTTTACATACAGATTCCCGTTAACTACTGTCCGTCCCTGATCAGGAAGTGAGGGGACAATTACAGAAATGTCGGTTTTTAAGGAATCCATCAATCCGGATAACTCAGCACCGATATTTCCACGCATTGTAGAGTCAATCTTTTTGTATATGAGTTTTATATTCCTGCCTTTCAGCATGCTTCCCGCGCTGTAAGTCTTCCTGTATGCCGTATCTCTGCTATCCGCACGACTTCCGGTATTTATAGCCAGAACATCACAGCCATCCAGCGATTTGCTGATATTGTCAATATCATTTATAACAAGACTTTTAAGCCCCTTCTTTGCAAACTGGACTGCAGTGTCTGATGCCCCTGTAAAATCATCAGCAACAATAATAATCTTTTCATCGGGTACTTGCCCTGGGCCATTACCATTGATCATTGTTTGGGATTTCTTCCTGCGTCTGAATACATAAGTAGTAAGGAGCGGTGTGAGAATGGCAGTTGTTATTGTTGATGCAGCTACCTGCGGAGTAGCAATCTGAGCAATTGAACTCATGGCAGGGTCAGCCAGGGCGACAGCTGCCGGAGTAGCAACAGCATTTCCTGCTGTGCTTGAAGCAGCTGCACCTGCAATCCCGCTTCCTCCTGATGCCTTATCTGCAAGTATGTTGAAAAAACCTCCGAAAAAGGTTGTCAGAATGCCGAGCAGTATACCTGAGAAGCCGGCAATTATCAGCATCTTAAGATCTAATCCGGCACCCAGTGCAAATGCAAAGAAAGGGATAAGGACGGGTCCGCCGGACAGTAGGAATTTCCTCATATCTTTATCCAGGTTACCTAAGATCATACCGATTACAATGGGAATAAGGACACCTATAAGACTGCCTAAAGGAATTGTTGCCAATCCTGTTGTCCCAAGAGCTATCATAGTAAGTAAAGGACCATCATTTATTGACAGGACGGCTATGGCACCCACATCAGTCTCATCTCCCATCTCCCCGACAAGTGCTGCGTAAAGACCCCCGTTTGAATTTGTCATTGCAGCTATAACAGCAAGGGAGGATAAGCCCAGCCATCCACTTTCGCCGCAAAGTTTTGCTATTAAAAGACCTATTGCTACCCCGACAATGAACTTGGAAAAAGTAATTGCTGTTCCTTTCTTCAATGCGAGAGGCGCAGCCTTAAAGCTTATCCCCGCTCCCATGCATACAAGAAACACGCCTATCAGGGCGGATGACCCGGTGGCAATTGCTGTTGTAAAACCTCCGATCTGAAGAACCCCGGGGCTAAAAGTGTTTATCAGAGCTCCCAATATCAGCGGGATTATCATCATCCCGCCAGGAATCCTCTCAATTTTCTTTTTAAGGTTCATCTGCTGAGTTTTAAAAAGCTGCCTGTTCAGCTATTTCAATATCCCGGGCTACTGCTGGTCTTATCCTTGCCCAATGAAATAAATTGTTGTCATTCCTGTCATGACTGCTCCCGTTTAGATGGGTTAGAGGCATATCTTTATAAATAGGTCTTGTGATTTCAATTAATCTATCCCAGTTGTCAAGCGCAGCTTTAAGGTGAATGATCGCTTTTTCCCGGTTTTCCTCACCTCCCTGTTTCCTGAATGTCTGCAGGGCAACTGCTCCTTCAAGCTTCTCTGCCAGATGAAGCCCCAGATATGCCCAGGCTTTTACATCAGCAACCTCATACATGAGAGATGTGTTCCCGCTTGTATTGATTGCCTCAACAAGTTGAAGCGCCCTTGAGCAATCGTTCCTTAATAATCCGGCAAGTTCCGGAGGCGTAACTTTATTCTCTTCAAAAGTTCCACCCTTTGATAATACTTCGACATAATCTTTGACAGATACATAATCTGGGTCTAAGGGCGGCTGCGAGATCAGTCTGTTTACTGAGATATATTTTGTGCTGTCTCCCTGCAATGCCATGAAACCTTCTCCGTAAAGTGTAAAGTCCCAGCCGCAATCATAAAGAGAGGCAAGACGCAACTGTGTTGATGAAGCAAGTGACAAAGCCTCGGGAAGTGGACGGGCAATTTCCCCATATCGCCTGATGAATTCATCTTCGAAGATTTTGTCTGAAGTAGCAGGATCATAAAGAAGCCGGCCCCATAATTTATAAAACAGCCACTGACGCTCAAATGCATATTTCCAGCTTACAGGTTCAATTGAAGTAAAATAATCAAGTGCCGGAATATATGTCTCCGACCCGACAAAATATCCTCCCACATAGGTCTGACTGTTCTGATCTATATGGTCGCGTATGAACTGAGGAACCCCCCAGCGAAGTGCAAAGAAATCCTCATTACGGGCAGTGTAGGTAATTTTATATCCCTCAGGTTCAGGATTGTAAAATGTGTCGTACATTTTTCCTCCATGGACTTTTACGAGTTTGGGCGTTGAATGGGCATGAGACCAATTATATTTAAGGTCTGCCCATACAGGACCATCGATAAAATCCAGGTTCGCTTCATCTTCTATTGCTTTCCTTGTAAGTTTTTCAAGTTCAACGCTTGTTGCTCCCAGCGATTCAGTGGTGCTTGAAAAAGGTATTCTGTGTACTAGCTTCACTTTGCGGCCAGCCTGGCGCATGCCTTCAATGTAGGTATCTGTCATCCATTTCTCTCTTTCCTGGGGTGTCATTCCGGCCATACCCTCTCCAAGCGTGAAACCTATGCCTGTAAGATCGGGATACTCCTGCAAAACCTGAGTAACACATTCGCGCATGTACCTCTGTACTATTTCCGTTGTATCCCCTGCACAGTAATAATGCGGATAGAAATTTACAGTTGCAACATTGTGAGCCCGGGAAAATTCTTCGCTGACAAAAATATTGAAAGGAAAGATGTATGTGTCTATTGCACGCTCTGCTGCCATATGCAACAATTCATGATGAAAAGATTCCCATTCCTTCATTTCTTCTTCATTGAAGGGACTGGCTTCAGGAAAATTCTTCGGTCTGATCATATA
Organism: Bacteroidales bacterium; assembly: GCA_035414025.1. Lineage (GTDB taxonomy): Bacteria > Bacteroidota > Bacteroidia > Bacteroidales > VadinHA17 > LD21. The sequence goes on from DAONXX010000008.1 coordinate 5,343, forward strand.
AACAAAAGGATGCAGGTTGAATATTCCCAGAGAATTAAAACGGTTCTCAGCCATCATGTCGAGGAAGGCTTCCCAATACCCAAGGTCACGGACAGTCTCATAATGCTGATCGATAGCAGAACTGGGCCTGTATGAATCCCATGGAGTGTTGTGCTTTATTGCCCTAAGCGGATAATATGGAGTCTCCGTCCTGTCTTTGATATTTTGAAGTTTGACCTTATTACGAAGATCTTCTGAAACTGAAAGGGCTCCGTATATCATACCCCTGGAATCGCCTCCTGCAATTACAATGTTCTTCCCTTTTTTTGTAACTGAAAATGATTCAGCAGGAAGATCCCCGGTCTTTACCGATAGTTCTATTTTAGTGCCCGACTTATTGCTTAACTCAGTCACTGAATAGCCTGATTCAGAAAGGGCATCCTTAAGTCTTCCGGATGCATACAAAGCCTGAGGAGAAAATTGATCAAATTCCACATAAACGCTTCTACTGCTTTTCCCCTTATTACAGCTGGTTATCATAAATGCCGTAATCAAGGCAACGAATACTATAAAAAAATTTTTCATCATAATATAATTTTGATTTTAATGGTATGATAGCCTGTCCCGCTCAGCGGGGGAACCAACATGTAACTGATTATTATAATATTGTGTTTGCGTATTCAAATACATGTGGGTTTCATATAAATAATAAATTAAAAACTGAGCTTCACATATAATTAATTCCAAAATTTCAATAATGTATTAATGATCTCAATTTAGCAATTATTTTAAATGAGTATCACAGGAATCATCCCGGAATCGCTTTAAAATCAATTTATATAGCTCCATCTTACTCCCCTGAAGAGACTACACTAAGGTGAGAAAAGCTTAATTTAACAAATAAAAAATGCCCTGAACTCCGATGTTATTCAGGGCATGATTAGGATTGTATTAATATGCTGAATAAAAGTAATTATTCAGCCCATACATACATGAAATTATTTAACAAGCTCAACAACAGCATATTTTGAAATCTTCCAGAACTGTTCGGGATCTTTTATTTCAATGCTCTCAACAGTTTTTTCATCCTGTCTGATAAGCTCATATGATCCAGTCGGATGCTCGGTTATAAGTTTTACTTTTTTAGCATTTACCGGGATCATCTTTATCTCAGTAATATCAATTTGAGCAAACAGGGTGTCACTGAAATCTTGAATCAGAGCTTCTTTCCTGCCTATTCCCAGGAAACCTCCTTCCTTTGATAAAATACCCCTGTCGCGAAGATCCTTGAATGTTCCTGAGATTAAATATGCCTTGTTCATCTCAGCAATCTGTGTGTTGATTGTCTCAGTCTGCTGAGCAATTGTCTGATCAAGTCCGATCACTTGAGTATTAAGCTGTTCTATCTGGATATCCCTATTGGCGAGAGCGGTTTTCATTTCATTAATATCAGATTCATATCGCTGTACAGATGCTTCAAGAGTGGCAATTCTATCCTCAAGAGCCTTCATTGTTACCCCTGCTTTTTTCAGCTGGGAGTTCAATGATGCTATCTTCTGTTTATTAGCTTCCAACAAAGTATTGATATACTTTATATCTTCACGAATCTTGTCTTTTCTACTCTTTGAGATTTCTGAATCTGAAGATTCGACATTTATCATTTTTTCTTTTTCCTTTATCTCGGCAAGGTCCTGTTCTATCTGATCAAATGTAAGCAGCCATTCGTTAATTATAGAATCACGTTCAATAAGCTGAAGTGAAAAAGCTGTCTTCTGATCATCCATAAGAGCAAGCTGCTCATCATGATCCGTCTTATGCAGGTAATAAGCGAACACGGCTAAGGCAATCAAAACAGCCAGCGCAATAAGTGCTGTAGTCCAGGCACCTTTTGATATCCCTTCCATTCTTGCAATCTCAAGTCTCCCGGCTGAAATCTGTTCAGGGTTTGTTTTCAATTCTTTTTTGTCTTTGTTTTCCATTTTGTTTCCTCCTGTTTGAGTTTTAATTTATTTCCTTGGTGGATTTCTTGTTTTATATTTTCAGATGATTTTGTACTCTATAAAATTATCCGCTTTTAACAACTACAAAATAAATGTATTATTGCCTCATGCATAAATTTCAATTAGCAAACCTACAATCTTTTATTAAAAATTAAACCAAATTTCAAACCGGAAAATAATATTTTATTAAAAGCCTGATTTATAATTACATAAAAAAGGATCTTAAAAGCCCTCCATTGTTCAAAATGAGAAAAATTTCTCATTTTGAGAATCTATCTCAGTTATTTTTTTCGTTCTGCAACATCCTGTAAATGGTTGATACGCCGATATCAAGTTTTTCCGCCGTTTTCTTAATATCATTATTGTATTTCTGAAGGGTAGCCTTAATTATCTTAAGTTCGTATTCCTTCAGGGTCAAATCATCATTAATAGTCACGGGGAAAGGGTCAGCGATATCGAGTCTGAGTTCTGCCTCTTCGATATCATCTTTTTCCGAGAGTGCTACTGCAAGCTCAACAACCGACTTCAATTCCCTTACATTACCCGGGAATGAATAACTCATAAGCTTGTTCTGAGCAGCTTCTGTAAGCTTTTTAAGAGGAATATTATTCTCCCTGCAGAACTGTGAAATGAAGTGCCGCGCCAATATCAATATATCATTTTCGCGTTCTCTTAATGGAGGCATCTCAATAGGCAGGCCTAATAACCTGTAGTAGAGATCCTCCCTGAATCTTCCCTTTTTCACCTCTTCCTTCAGGTTTTTATTTGTGGCAACAATAATCCGGCAATCGGTCTTTACAGGTTTATTACTCCCAAGTCTTACAATTTCCTTTTCCTGCAGCACCCTGAGCAGTTTTGACTGCAGGCCGAGCTCCATTTCTCCTATCTCATCAAGGAAAATGGTACCCCCGTCAGCTTCTTCAAAATGCCCGATGCGGCGTGATATTGCACCGGTAAAGGCTCCTTTTTCATGGCCGAACAACTCACTTTCAATAAGTTCTGATGGAATGGCCGAAATATTTACCGGAACGAAGGATCTGTCCTTTCGTGCTGAGTTAAAATGAACAGCCTTTGCCACAAGTTCTTTCCCCGTACCTGTTTCGCCAGAAATAATTACTGTGATATTGGTATTTATTGCTTTCTCAATCAGCTCATAGACCTTCTTTATAGCTCTGCTTTCCCCAAGAATTGTATTGCGGAAACTGTACTTCTGCTGCACCTCCTTCCGGAGAACCTTCAGTTCCCTTTTAAGAATAATCTCCTTGCCGATATTCTGAACAGTTATCAGGAGACGCTCCCAGATATTTTCAGATTTTGTAATATAATCGTAAGCTCCTAATTTAAGCAGAGATACTACGACGCTGATATCATCTTGTTCAGATATAAGGATAACCTGTATGTCGGGATTCTCCTGACGGATCCTCTTCAACAGATCAAGCCCGTTAATATCAGGTAATCTGTAATCAAGAGTAACAATATCGGGTGATTCGTGAAGACAGGCAAGAAAATCCTTCCCGTTATCGAAACTCTTAATTTCATAATCAGGATTCAGCGAGAGAGTATGAACAAGTAACTTTTTATACCATTCGCTGTCCTCAACAACAAATATTTTCAACGCATTTTTTGCCATTCAAAATATATGGACCTTTTATTATCTGAATCCGAACCCATAGCAAATTAAAAAATATTCCTATGCAGTTACTAATATTCAGTCAATTTTCTTTATATGATCCCTGATAATTGTGCTTATTGAAGAAAATTCAGTTTCAGCCTTTTCGATAAGCTCCTCTATATCAGTATTATTCCCTGCCTTGTGTTCAATTTCTCCCAGTAATGTGCAAAGTACTGTTGCCCCCAGGTGACGGCATGGAGGCAATAATTTATGGGAAAGATCCGCCAGGGTCTGCCAGTGACCTGAAAAATATGACTCACGGATCTCATTAAGACCCTTTTCAGTAGTTTCAATAAAGGAAACAAGCATCTGTTTTACAAACTGCCTGTCTCCCCCGGCGATATGATAAAGGTTTGTCAGATCAATCTTTTCGTTAATGGCTAATACCTGGGCTTCCGGTTTAACATCCGTCACTTTGCCTGTTGTTTTTTTGTTGCCAAGTGCAGAAATAATAACTTCTGAAAGTTTTGCCTCTGTAAACGGTTTTGAAAGAAATTGATCCATCCCGCTCTCAGCATATTTACTTCGCATATCTTTCTCTGAAGCTGCAGTTATGCATACAACAGGCATCTGTGTAGAATCTATACCCAATTCATTACGTATGTAATCTGTTACCTTCAACCCATCAATCCCCGGCATTCTGATATCCATGAACAGCAGATCATACTTCTGTGCTTTAACCAAAGCAATTGCCTCCATCCCATTTGCTGCAAGATGGCAGTCAATGCCCCATCGCTCCATAATAGTCTTAAAAAGAAGCCTGTTATATTCTTCATCATCAACAACAAGGATCTTAAGCCCTGGTATCGCTTCCGGCACCTTAAGCCGTGGCTCCGTATCCTGTACCAGTAGCTTACCATCTCCGATACCCAGTGTCATTTTACATGTTATTTTTGTTCCCTGGTTCCTGCTACTCTTGCATTCTATAGATCCATCATGCAGATCCACAAGCTTTTTAACAATCGATAAACCAAGTCCTGTACCCCCATACCTTCTTGCAGTACTCATCTCTGCCTGTGTAAAATCCTCAAAAATATATTGCAGCTTACTCTCATCTATTCCTATTCCTGTGTCAGAAACCTCAATCACAAGATCTACCTTCCCGGGTTCATTGAAGCTGCATTTTATGCTGTAAAATATTTTGCCATCCTGGGTGAACTTGATGGAATTGCTAACAAGATTAATAAGTATCTGTTTCAGTCGGTAGGGATCTCCGATCAATACTTCCGGACACCCGGGGTCCAGGAAATACCTAAGCTCTGTTCTATTCTTCACTGCATCTCTCTCAAAAAGAACGTAAACATCCTCCAGGATCTTCTTTACAGGGAAGTGTATCTTTTCAAGTGCCACTTTGTCATCCTGCAGCTTGGAAAAATCAAGAATCGCATTTATTATTGTAACAAGATGATCAGACGAAGACTTGATTATCTTAAGGGTATTGAGACTTTTTTCATTCAGTGGCTCATGTAAAAGCTGCTCAGTAAATCCTGATATTGCTGTTACAGGGGTTCTGATCTCATGACTCATATTAGCCATGAACATTTCTTTCATTTTCATAAGCTTTTCTGCCTCATCCCGTGATTTTGAGAGCGCTATCTGGTAAGCATTCGATTTTCTTACATACCTCACTATAATGAATACAACAGCTATTGCAAGGAGAGTTCCGCATATTGTGAACATTGCCAGCCATCTGTAAGTCCTTGCAGCAAGAACATTTGCATTTGAGGCTTTGTTTTCAAGGCTCACCGACACTTCTTTTTCCATTTTAGAAATAAGATCGTAAAACCGGTCTTGTATCTCACTGCTTGTAACAGCCAGTCTTCTCTCTCTTGTCAGGAGTTTTTCCTTTATCTCCTGATCCTGCTGTTCGATCCTGCTTATATTATCAATCAGTTCCTGCTCACTAAGTTCCACCCTTCTTCTGTCCCTGCCGAATACCCTCCTCAGAATACCCTTCTTCTGTTGCTGGCTATTGGCAGCGACACTGTCTATAAGCTCTGAAAGCTCCTCCAGATTCTCCATCACCTGGCGGTTTGGATTAAGAGACAACATTTGGTTCCAGATCACAATGTTACGCTCAATAAGAGTGCTAATTGTATCAACCTGTTGAAGCATTACTGTATCGTCAAGGCATTCTGACCTGAGACTGTCAATCTTATCATCAATTTCAGCAACTATCGAATAGAATGGTTTCAACACCCTGGGATCATTTGTCAGTGTAAATAACCTTATGCTGTTTTCAGCTTTTCCAAGCTCCATTGAGATTTCCCGTATGGATAAGAGTCTCTGATCAGGCTTTGTGTCAACATTTATAGAAGACACTACTGAAGAGAGATTAAGATATGACAGATAGCCCGTTGCCGACAACACTAATACTGCCAGGAACATTAAAAACCCTATTTTGAGCTGTAACGGGATTTTACTCATTACCGGATCAAAAGCCTATTGATCCTCAAAGCTATGAAAATTTATTATCAATGAACTGCTCAAGATACAGATAACTTAGTGATGTACATTCGGATATATGATAAAATATTTATTGAACATTTGTATTTCTCGTCAATCCGTGAGTTAACATCAATCAAGAACCTGGTACCAGGATATTATAACATTCATTATCCCAACAATAAAGACAGCGAATGATTTTAGCATAGCAGGCAGAATTGAATAAGAAATTATAATCCAACATTATGTCGATTGCTAATACTATTCAGGATAAAATTATATTTGCCTGATTTATATTGTTCTGTTTCAGTAGCAGATCAATAGAAACAGTAAAATAGTAATTTTGCTTTCTCAAATTGAGAAATAAATCTGCAGGAAATGGCTTGGAATTAGCTAACTTTCACTAAATTAATCGAAAACTTATTAGCAGAATGGCATATTTTTTGAAACCACTGTTATGAAAAACCTGTCAATAATAAAACAAGTATTAAACTAGTTTTATTAAAAAAGATATTAAAACACATACAATGGTTATGCGTTCAGGATATTCAGCCCAATCAGTCAGAAGGATAATGTTTGTAATAATCATTTCCCTTGCAGGCTTATCTTTAAATTTCACTGCATCTGCACAATACTTTGGGAGAAACAAACCGGGATACAAATCATTCGAATACGATATTTTACAGACTCCTAATTTCGAGATATACCATTACCTTAAGAATGATTCATTACTTGATGCTCTTTCGCAATTGTCGGAAAAATGGTACCTGATGCACCAGAAAGTCTTTAAGGATACTTTCCGGATCAAAAACCCTCTCATTTTCTATAATAATCATTCCGACTTTCAGCAAACAAATACAATAAGCAGCATGATCGGCACGGGGACCGGAGGGGTTACTGAATCGTTGAAGAATCGTGTTATAATGCCGGTTGCATCATCGCTTGCGCAGACCGATCACACTCTTGGGCACGAATTGGTTCATGCTTTTCAGTATAATTTATTCCTCAAAGGCGATACATCAGAGAAGCTGTCTTTAAATAACGTACCGTTATGGATGATAGAAGGCATGGCTGAATATCTTTCAATCGGAAGCTATGATCCCAATACGGCAATGTGGATGAGGGATGCTGTTATAAATGATGATGTGCCTACAATAAAAAAAATGACTAGTGACTCCAAATATTTTCCGTACAGATATGGCCACGCTTTCTGGTCGCTTGTTGGTAAAACATGGGGAGATACTGTCATTATACCGCTTCTCAGGAACACTGCAAAATATGGATTTTCCAAGGCAGCAGATAGTGTCATTGGATTTAATGAAAATGCCTTTTCTGGCTTGTGGAAGAGCGCACTTGAAATGCATTTCAGGCAATTCATCAGCGACAAGTCAGATACTCTTTCAGGGAAACTGATCATTTCGGAGAAAAACGCCGGTACAACAAATATTTCACCTTCACTGAGCCCTGATGGAAAATATCTTGCATTCTTTTCTGAAAAGAATATCTTCACTCTCGATCTTTTTCTGGCCGATGCTATAACGGGAAAAATAATAAAACGGCTCTCAAGTACTGTCAGAAACAATGAAATTGATGATTTTAATTTCATAGAATCGGCAGGAACCTGGTCGCCTGATTCAAAAAAATTCGCCTTTGCGGTCTTCAGCAAGGGTAAAAATAAACTTGCAATTGTTGATGTAGCTAAAGCCAGGATCATAAAAAAGATCTCCATAAATGGGGTTCCTTCATTTTCAAATCCTGCATGGTCTCCCGACGGCAAAAAAATTGTTGTTGCCGGCCTTGTTGATGGGATAAACGATCTCTACATGTATTACCTTGAATCAGGCAGGGTTGAAAAATTAACAGACGATTTTACATCAAATCTTCACCCTTCATGGTCATCGGATGGTAATTACATAGTGTTTTCACAGGAAAAGATAAATAAAGGGCTAAGCCGGAGAAAATACAGTTTCAATCTTACATTACTCGATCTTAGAAACAAAGAGACAAAAGAACTTGATGTATTCCCCCTGTCGTATAACCTGAACCCATTCTTCTCAGCTGACGACAGGAGCATATATTTCCTTTCTGATGCCGATGGATTCAGGAATCTTTACAAATACGATCTCACAACAGAAAAGGTTTACAGGTTAACTGAGTATATAACAGGTATCAGCGGTATAACTGCCTATTCCCCTGCTATAAGCGTGTCAGGCGATGAAGATCTTATTGCCTATACATATTATATTAAAAGTAATTACCAGATATACATTGCCGGGGCCGATCAATTTGTTGCCAGAGAGATAGACCGGCATTTCATAGATTACGACCCTGGTACTCTGCCTCCTCTTAAAAACATCTCCTTTAACATAGTAGATACAACTCTTCAACAAAGACATAAAATAGTACGTCTGCCAAAAGATTCTGTCAAAATAATACCTTTCAGATCAAAATTCAAGCTTGACTATATCTCAAATAATGCAAATATCGGTATATCAACCGGCCTTTACGGCAACAACCAGGGAGGAAGCATTAATATGATATTCAGCGATATGGTTGGCAACAACCAGCTGTTTTCTGCATTATCACTGAACGGGCAGATATATGATTTCAGCGGACAGGTTTCCTACCTTAACCAGAAAGGCAAGATCAAATGGGGAGCTGCAATCGGACATATTCCATATCTCTACGGGAACATGATGCTCTCCGGGGATACAATAAGCGTAAGAGATCCTGACAATCCTGATAAGTATATAGATCTTCCTGTTAATAATCTTATTATTGATTATTTCAGGCTTTTTGAAGATAATATCTCCATTTTTGCTTCTTATCCTTTATCCCAGACTAAAAGATTTGAAGCGGGCATTTCAGCATCGTGGTATTATTACCGTATCGACAGGCTCAATAACTACTACACTCTCGATAGATATATAGGCCATTCCAAAGAAAAACTCCCCGCACCTTCCGGCAGTAATTACCAGCAAATATCTCTGGCCTATGTCGAAGACAATTCTTATTTCGGTCTCACTTCACCGATGCGCGGACACAGGACAAGATTACAGGCTGATAAGTATTTTGGTTCAGCCAATGTATTAACCGCTCTTCTCGATTACAGACAATATTTCTACATGAAACCTGTAAGTCTGGCCTTCCGTTTCTATAACTATGGCATGTACGGAAAAGATTCTGAAAGAGGCATATTACCTGACCTTTATATTGGATATCCCTGGCTAATAAGAGGTTATAATAAAATTACAAGACCTGAAAGCTATGATCTTACAAGTAATATATTCGATATATCCTGGCTAAGCGGATCAAGGATAATTGTAGCCAATGCAGAATTAAGGGTGCCGCTTACCGGACCTGAAAGATACGCCCTTATAAAATCAAAATTGCTCCTGACCGAAGCCAGCCTTTTCTTTGATTCAGGACTAGCCTGGAATAAAGACAGTAAGATAATACTCGACTTTAATCCTGTATCAATAATGAATTACGAGGAAAGATGTCCTGTATTCAGCACCGGTGTGTCTTTAAGAATCAATCTGCTAGGATATCTCATAATAGAACCTTACTATGCCTTCCCTTTGCAGAATGGAGGTTTTAAAAATGGATCCTTCGGGCTAAATTTCACGCCGGGCTGGTAGGATCATTTAAAGGTGCAAAATTTTAAAATATTCTTTGCCTGCTTCCGGATCTGGGCTTATTGTTAAACCTGAGTTATAACGGCAGGATAGACAAGAAAACCCGAAATACTATTTGCTTTTTCATTGTTTTCTGTTTTTATTGATTAATATAAATTCAATAGCTAAATTATAGCTGCCAAAATGAATATTTGATGAATTCTTAGAAACAACAGAATAATTTAGCTTAGTATGTTATCTGTTTATAAGTCTCAACAATGATTTTTAATTATTTTTGTTTGGCAACTAACTGATTTAAGATTATAGTGTGGAACACCTACCAGGCTTGAAAAAAGATTTATAATTATTAACTTCAAATATAACAACATGAATTACAGAAAATTAGGAAAAACCGGCTTTGAAATTTCTGAAATCTCCCTCGGCACCTGGCAGGTCGGAGGTAAATGGGGTTCAGTATTCAATGACGACAATGCTGAAAAGATCCTGAATTCCGCCATTGATCGGGGCATTAATTTCATTGACACGGCCGATGTTTACAGTGACGGTTTAAGCGAAACCGCTGTCGGAAGAGTTGTTCGTTCCAGATCAGAACGGATATATGTGGCAACTAAATGCGGCCGTCAGATAAGTCCCCATGTTAACGAAGGCTACAAACCCGAAGTACTTGTAAAATACGTTGAGGATAGCCTTAAAAGGACTGGCTTGAAGACTCTTGACCTTATCCAGCTTCACTGCCCTCCTACTGAAGTCTACTACCGCCCGGAGATCTTCGCGACATTCGAAAAACTAAAAGAGCAGGGCAAAATCCTTAACCTGGGAGTTAGTGTTGAAAAAGTTGAAGAAGCCCTTAAAGCAATAGAATACCCCAATGTAACAACAGTCCAGATAATTTTTAACCTTTTCCGTCAGAGGCCTGCTGAACTCTTCTTCAGAGAAGCTGCTAAAAAGAATATCGGAATCATTGTAAGAGTACCCCTTGCAAGCGGATTGCTTACCGGATTATTCACTGCTTCAACTATATTCGGGAAGGATGATCACCGTAACTTTAACCGGGAAGGAAAAGCTTTCGATAAGGGAGAAACATTCTCCGGGATCAATTATGAGTTGGGCCTTAAAGCTGTTCAGGAATTAAAATCACTCTTCCCCGACCTAAGTAATCTTGCTCCGGTCGCACTCAAGTGGATCCTTCAGCATAAGGAAATAAGCTGTGTCATTCCAGGCGCATCAAAGCCTGAACATATAATAACGAATCTGTCGGCTTATAATCTCCCGGAGCTGAGTGAAAAGCAGATCTCTGATATGAATGAAATCTATGCAAGACTCCTGAAACCGGAAGTTCATCAACGCTGGTAGTTTCAATTTAAATATCAGGTATCTGAATGTTCTTAAGAATTTTGCTTTCCCTCAATCTTGCATTCTTCGCAGTTGATTTGACATCCTGTCAGGATAAGAGAGACAAAAAAGAAATCGCAAAAGATGAAATGAGGCAAAAATCGCTTATGTTTTCCGGATATGAGTGGATAGCTGAAGGCTCGGATGAAAACAAAATAAGTCCGGGCCGGAATTATTTTTCATGTTCCGACGATAATGTATGGGTTGATGAAAACGGTTACCTGCATCTGCGAATCACAAAAAGAGAAGGCAAATGGTATTGTGCTAAAGTAACCCTGAAAGAATCATATTCCTATAACAAATATATATTCACTGTTGCTTCAAGAGTTAACAGACTTGACAGAAATGTAGTAGGAGGATTATTCACATATCTTGACGATACAAATGAGATAGATATTGAATTCGCAAAATGGGGGGTCAAAAATAATCATGACGGCCAGTTCATTATACAACCAGCTCATAATGAAGGCAATTCCCACCGTTTTAAACTAAAGCTTAGGAGAACATATTCAACTCATATTATTGACTGGAAGCAGGATAAAATTGTCTTTTTAAGTTACAGAGGCCCTTACCAGGAGAATCCTCCAAAAAGAAAAATAATAAGTGAATGGAGCTATACAGGTCAGGATATCCCCATCGATGATGAAGAAAAAGTGATGATAAATCTCTGGTTATACAACGGGGTTCCTCCGTCTGATAACAAGGAAGCAGAAATGATAATAAGTTTTTTTAAGATCCTTTGAACATCTGCCGGATCAAGGCTGTTTATCTTCAGATACCCAGCAAATCCATTATTCCGTTTATGAATGTGAGAGGATGCGCCGGGTTCCCTGGAACATAAAGATCAATGTGATGCTTCTCCAGGAAACTTCTATCAATAGCCGGGCTCCCTTCGAAGATACCGGAACTTATAGCATCCGTTCCGGCAAGTACTATGATCTTTGGTTCAGGTATGGCATCGTATGTTATCTCAAGAGCCCTTGACATATTTACCGATATTGGTCCGGTAATAACAATCCCGTCAGCATGGCGGGGACTGGCAACAAATTCAACCCCGTAACGGCCAAGATCAAAATTCACATTACATGATGCAGACAACTCCATTTCACATGAATTATCCCCCCCGGCAGATACCTGGCGCAGCTTCAATGCTCCTTTGAAAAGATCCCTGATCTCTTTTCTGATCTTCATTTCATTGATCACCAGCGAACTCTTATCTCCGGGTTTTATTATCAGATCGTTACGGTCATTGCATGCTATGCGGTAATCATTTGTAAACTCTATGCTTTCAGGCAAGAGGAAGGCACACTCTTTACAGAAAACGCACCTGCCAAGGTCTATAGAACCAGTTCTGCTGTCGATCGCCCTTACCGGACAAACTGCCGCTGCAGCATTGATCTCTTCTTCCGATATCTTTTCGGATATCAGCGGACGACCTCTAAACAATGGTGAAATGCTCTGCTTTCGCAGATCTTCAATATATTGTTTCCCGTGATGTTTGAGTATTTTCAGTTCTTTTAGCATCTTAACATCCTGTAAATTAACAGATTAAAGATCATGGCCGCAATAGCTCAGATTAAAACTCTTATTACAAACAGGAAAATCTGAAATTTCCTGGTTCCTGACTGCCAGCGCCAGTGCCATCCAGTTATGAAACGAAGGATCCTTAATTTTATAATGGCAGATTTTGCCATCCTTATCAGTTACAGCTGAGTGACATATCTCTCCTCTCCAGCCCTCAACTATAGAAACAGAGAAATTTTCGGGTTTTAATTTGTAGCTATAAACGGGTTTTTCAATTTTCCCCTTCTCAAGCGACCATGTCTTAAGAAGATCCCTGATTATCTTCAGCGACTCATGCACTTCAAGGTTTCTGATCATACCACGGGCTAACACATCACCACTGTCAAGCATTACAGGTTCTATATTGTATTTTTTGAAGTACTGAAAAGGGTGAGACTTACGGGTATCTCTCATAATACCGCATGTTCTTGCAGAAGGACCTACAGCCCCAATCATGTGAGCCTGTTTTTTCGTCACGACTCCTATCTCATCGAAACGCGTAAGAACGCCGGGAGTTAAATAAATACAATCCGTTACCTCGCCAAATCTCTTTGATATTGCCGTCGTCAGATCAACTATTGCATCTGATATTTCACTATTTAAAGGATAGTTGCTTCCCCCCGGACGTATCAGCCCCTTACCGAAACGGTTACCACACCAAAGTTGAGTTGTATTAATTACCATAGTCCTAAGAGCTTCACATACAACCTGCCCCAATTGAAATGCAATATCTCCACATAATGCTGCTGTGTCGCCAATATGAACAGCTATCCTCTCCAGTTCAAGTGCAATGCATCGTTCTATCTGAAGCCCTTCGCTGACCTCCATCCCACTTAATGATTCAATAAGTTGTGAATGGGCAAGAGAATGACCTATCGAGGTATCTCCTGCGATAGATTCCGATAAAATGCAACTCTGCAGGGCATCCTGCTTTGAAATGAATAATTCTTCAAGCCCCCGATGCTGGTAACCAAGCTGTATTTCAAGATGATGAACCTTTTCCCCATTACAGATAAATCTGAAATGTCCGGGTTCAATCACTCCTGCATGCACCGGGCCAACCCCCACTTCATGCAACTCTTCGCTGTGAATAAAATAAAATGGATAATTATCAATTGTCTTTAAAGTATCAGCGCGATTATGAGCAAATCTTACAGGTTTAAGCCATGGATGACCCCGGAACATGATTCCTGAATTCTCATGGATCTCCCGTTCAAAAATATGCACCTGAGGGCTTTCCACAGCTGCAGAATCAAGCGATGATATGTCTTTGCCAATTATGGCCGAAAATATCTGAATGCTATTATCTGAATCATCGGCGAAACAACATATAAGCCTTAAGTTATTATCATCTGTCTTCACACCATAATATGATACGCAGTGTTTATTCACATTCTGCAGGCATGATATAATCCTTTCGCGAAAAACTTCATAAGAAAGTACGGGTACATTCTTAAGGGCTTCCGAAGGGGCGTTGTTCTTTAATGCTATGTATTGCCGTTCAATATTCATAATCATTATGGGAGAAATATTGCAATGCTCTGGTTTATAAGATCTGCAATGAACCAGGGCTGATAAAAACAGAAAACAACGACAAGACCAAGAAGGAAGAACTGGCTCACAGTCTCAACCGGGTTTACATAGGAAGGGGGACCGGGGTCAAAATCCCTTCTCGGATTTGAATACACAATATGCATTATCCTTATGCTCATGGCATAAAGGATAAAACTAAGCAGCAATATAACAATTACAAGTGCTATCCACTGATTGTTGTTTACCATAGCCCTGAATATCATCAATTCACTAATAAAAAGGCCAGAGGGAGGGATTGCCATTATTGTAATAAGTCCTGCTATCAATACAAGAGCTCCAGCCGGGTATAATGCCATATATTTACCGCAATTATCAAGACGAAACGTGTTCAATATCCTCGAAAGCTGACCCATCTGATAAAAAAGACTCGACTTGGCAAGTGAATGCAATATTATTATCAGAAATGCAGCATAATAACCTGCACCTCCAATTCCGAGGGCTATTGCTACAAGTCCCATATTTTCAAGACTTGAATATGCAAGCATCCGCTTAAGATGCTTCGCCTTAAGCATATAACCGGCTGCTATCAGCAAAGAAAGTACTCCGGATAATATCAGGACATGATTCATGAAACCGAGGATTTCAGATGATGCAAACAGTGAATATACCCTGAATATAGACAGGAATCCAACATTCATAAGAGTGGTTGAGATCAGTGCACTTACAGGAGGGGGAGCAACTGAATGAGCATCAATTGTAACTGTATGCATCGGGAAAAGCCCCATTTTGGTGCTAAACCCTACAAATACGAAAAGAAAGGCTATCTTAAGATAAAGAGGATTTACCTGTTTTATCAATCCGACAAGTGTATCAAAGGATAAATTGGCGGCATCATCCCTGCCATAGACAAATCCCAGGAACAGGATCCCCAGATAAGCAAGGGCAATACCCGTAGAACAAATGAACACATATTTCCATGTAGCTTCAAGAGCAGCATCGTTACGGTCATGATAAATAAGAGCTGCAACAGAAAGCGTTGTTGCTTCAACAAATATCCAGAGAATTGTCATCCCATTTGCCAGGTAGGCTCCCGACATACAGGTCATAAGCATTATGAGAGCCGCATGATATATGCTGTGTTTTTTAGGGTCATCATCGACCGTATAGATGAATCCATGATAAATAGTTGGAATACTGAGCAAGGCAAGTATTGACAATAACAATACCCCGGCACTGTCAAATGTAAAATAACTAAACTCAGTTCTGTTTAAATTCTGCCAGCTATAGAATGTAAATCCGATAAGGAATACTGCAAACAGGAGAGACAGGATCTTTGTCAGTACCCTCCTCTTTAGAAGGATTATCAATAAACTCATTATGACCGCTGTCGTGAAAAACAATAATACAACCATCTGTTAATCTTTTAACATTGTTAATTCATTTGTGCGGGGCTTGAGCCGTAATCCAAAAAATACGAGAATGAGGACTCCCACAAAAATATCGAGTAGTATACCTATGTTTATCAGCATGGGCATCCTGTTTCCAACAGCCATAGAGAACAGAAAAACAGCGTTTTCAATTACAAGAAAGCCAATAAGATGAGATATTATAAGTCTGTGCGTTACAATCAGAAGTAATCCGGTGAATAAAGTAAAAAGCGCTACAGCCATAAATATTGAATTTATATACTGATTATGCATTAGTTGTGTCAGTATTACACTGAACAGCAATGCAGATATAGACAGAATAAGAAGATAAAATCCCGGCATCGCATCTCTGTGTACTTTAGTGACTCCCGAGCGTTTAATTATCCTTGTCAGAAGATAGGGAACGAGGATAGTTTTTATAAACAAAGTTTCAGCAGCAATGAATAGCATATTGGCAGTGTTGATCTCCTTTAACTCAAAAATTGCTATCCCAAACAATAATGATCCCTGCAAACTGATCAGCCTTATGTAGTTAGTCAGTCTCTCAACTGAAGCAAAATATATCAGCGTAACGGCAAACAGTATTATCAGATAATTAACCATCGGTATTTTTTATATCAGTCTGCTTGTCATTGTAAGTATCAGTACAAAAGCGAGCCATGCAATCGCCGAAATCGTCAGAATAAATTTCGGATTTTTATCCATTTTATTCCGTGCTCTGAAAGACTCCACCAATCCTATGATGACGGCATACACAATCTGAACAAGAAAGAACAACACAACATGAAGGAATGTACTCATTCCCGTAGTTGCGAAAATATTATAAAGTAATGTTCCGAAAATTGCAAACTTCAGATATGATCCGATATGTATCAGGGCTTTATCAAATCCGCTGTTGTCAAGAATCATAACTTCGTGTATCATAGTGAGTTCAAGATGAGTCTTCGGATCATCGACAGGTATCCTGCTATTTTCTATGACTGCGATCTGAACAAAAATATAGATAGCCAGAATACTAAATAACAACACATAATAATCACCAGCAATATTAAAATGACTGAAAATACCAGAAAATGAAGTATATCCGGTGAACATCGCAAAAGTAGCCAGCAATATAAAGAAGGCTGGTTCAATCAACATTGAAAATAATGCTTCCCGATTAGCCCCCATCCCTTGAAAACTGCTTCCGATATCAAGTGCCCCAATAATTGAAAAGAATTTACCTAGTGCCAGTAAGAATGAGAAGAAAATAAAATCTCCTTCGAAAGAAATCACCGGCTTCTGATTGGCAAACGGCAGAACAAGCATTGAACATAAGATTGCCGATAATGAGATTGCCGGAGCAATCCGGAAAACAATCCCTGCCGTATCACCGAAAACACTGCCCTTCCCGAGAAGAATGGCAATCTCCTTCATGGGCTGCATTAATCGCGGCCCTTTACGTCCCGATGCAAGACTCCTGACCCTGAGTATTATACCCGGGAAAACAAGTGCCGTGACAATCATAAGGATTATAGCCATCATCTCAGATAAGATTGAAGAAAGTAAGTAATAAGACAAACAGTATAAATACAAAAGCGTATAATATATAATGCCTGATCTCGCCAGTCTGCATAACAGCAATTTTTTTAAGCATTCCCGATATCCTTCCAACTGGCACGTCAATCAGCTTTGTCCTGAACATATCCTCGCTAAATGATCTGAAGTCTCTCTCCCCGGGAAAGATCTCCTCTTCTTCCATTTCTTCCATTATTTTTTGAGTCCCCAGAAGCGGCTTTGCCAGATAATTATAATTATACGAATATGAAGTAGCAGTATATTGCTGTTTCGGAGAACTCACTGTATAAGCACAGCCCCATACCGGGCCGGTGGTAACAATCCTTCTCTTAAGATGAAAACTCCTGTAGACAAGCAGCAGGATTACAATACCAATGAAAATCCCGCTTAATATGCTTACTTTAGAAAGGTTCATTATTGAGCTTTCTACAGTCGGAATCGTATCTGTAATATAGAATCCGGCAGTAACCATTTCAAAAACCGGTTTGACAAACAAGGGCGAAGCCAATCCGATTAGCAAGATAAAAAGAATAGTTACAGTCTGTGGCAGGATCATCATCTTGCATGCTTCATTTGGAGCGATCGCTTCTTCAGAACGAGGCTGGCCAAGGAAGGTTATTCCGAATGCTTTCGTAAAACAAAATATAGCAAGACCTCCTGCAAGAACAAGGCCTGTTATTGCACATAACAAAACGACAGAGTGATTCAGATCTGCTAATGGGAGACTTTTAAACATTCCTATCACGATCAGGTATTCAGATATAAAACCATTAAATGGAGGAAGTCCGCATAGTGCTAGCGAACCAATAAAAAACAAAGCTGCTGTCCAGGGCATCTTCTTCATCAGCCCACCAAGCTTTTCCATATTCCGGGTATGAGTAGCCTGATATACGGATCCTGCATTGAAGAACAATAAGGATTTGAAGAGTGAATGGTTAAGAACATGAAGAAGGCCACCGCTCAATCCCAGAATACTCAGAGTATGATTTCCCTTGGCAATACCGATAATTCCAAGTCCCAGTCCCATCCCTATAATACCAATATTCTCAATGCTGGAAAAAGCAAGCAATTGTTTTAAATCATGCTGCATTATAGCCATCATCACTCCAAACAAAGCAGAGATAAGGGAAATGCCAAGAATAATTAAGCCGATAACGAGAAAATCACTTTGCAATGAGATCAATACCCTTACTATCCCGTAAATCCCCATTTTGATCATTACCCCTGACATTACACCCGACACATGTGACGGGGCTGCAGGATGGGCACGGGGCAGCCAGGTATGCATCGGAACAAAACCCGCTTTGATACCAAAACCTATGAAGAACAATAAGAAAAGAATGATGTTTGAATGTTGTGAAAAATACACAGGCAGAGAATCAAAATCCATTTTACCGCTTCCTTTTTCAAGGATCAGGAATGCCACAAGAATAAAAAACATACCTACATGCATCTGGATCAGATAACTTATTCCTGTTTTCAATACTTTCCTGTCTTCGGCATCAAAGATCACAAGAAGGAATGATGATATTGCCATCATTTCCCAGGCAATCAGGAAAGCAGTGCCTTCCCGAATCATTACAACAAGGATCATTGAAAGATATAACCAGATGTAAGAAAAATAATGGATTGAAAAATGCAAAGAGGTTTTAGTCTTATAGTATGGTTTGAGATATCCTTTTGCATACAAAAATCCAACAGGAATTGTTATATTAATCACAAGGATAAAAAAAGCAGATATCTTATCTATTACAAGCCGGAGAGAATCATTTATAAAAGGTAAATCAATCGTAATTTCAATTGTGTCTTTGTTTAATAAAACCGGCAGGCTCCACAAACAAGTGATAATGATTCCGGCACCAAGGATGAACAGAGACAAGAAATATTTAAGAGAGTTTCTTACAAAAAAAACAAGAAAAGAAACAAGCGTCAATAAAATAAAAACACCCGCAATATTCATCAGATTTTAAAAGTATTCTACAAATTTGGAGTGCAAAAATAGAAAATTATATTTCTTTCCCGAAATAAATAAAATAAAATCCGGGAACCGTTGAAAAGCTCCCGGATCAGAGTTTTATTATTTAACCTCCGAAGGGTTATGATATATCAGAACGATATCAGCTTTTAAGAAGCTGCATTATCTCTTCCAGCTTAGGTGAGAGAATAATTTCAGTCCGGCGGTTCCTGGCTCTTCCAGCTTCTGTCTTATTATTATCTTTTGGGAAAAACTCACCCCTTCCAGAAGCGGTAAGACGGGTAGGCGCTATGCTATATTCAGTGCTTAATATCCTTATTATTGATGTAGCCCTTGCAACACTTAAATCCCAGTTGTCCTTATACACAGAGGTTTTTATCGGCACGTTATCAGTATGGCCTTCTATAAGAATATCAATATCCTGATTCTTATCAAGTACATCTGCCAGCACTTTCAGAGCATCTTTACCTTTGGCTTCGACTGTCGCACTGCCAGATTTGAAAAGAAGCTTATCAGACATTGAAACATAGACCTTGCCATTTCTGACCTCAACAGACAATTCATCTGAATTGAAGCCGAGAAGGGCATTTCTTAGAATGGAATTAAGCCTTTCAGTTATTGAATCCTGTCGTGCAATCGTTCTGCTCATTTCCGCAAGGGCTCTCTCTCTTTCAGCAAGAAGCCTTTCCTTGACATTAAGTTCGTCCGATTTATCACTCAAAGCTTTATTCAGTCTGTCAGTCTGAGAAAGGCTCTCATTTATAAGATTATCATAATTAAGCTGAAGATTATTGAGCCTTGATATAAGATTTTCCTTTTCACCACTAAGTTCGGTAATCTTGTTGTTTGCATCATCAAGATTTGCTTTCAGTTCAATGTTTTCCTTCTCCTCAACTGCCAGGTCCTGGCATAACCTGTCACGTTCCCTTACTACAAGCCTGAGGTTCTTGCTCCAATAAATCGGAGTCTTATCAGGTCTGGTTTCGCCACACCTGTAAACCGGTGCGCAGGAACTCAGTATCATGATCACTGCAATTACAAATCCAAATAAATTTTTTCTCTTCATTTTATATTAAGTTTTATACTTCAAATTTATAAAACCAGATCGAAGATGAAATTAAAATGAGATTAAAAATTAATAAAACGATATCGATTGTAAATTAATGCCTATATTTACTTTCCAAAAAAATAATATTAACCTGATAATCTTAAATCATGAAGTTTATATCATTTACAAGAGTCGCAGGGGCCCTTATAATCTCTGCAATGTTTACCACATCCCTTACCGCTCAAACAACAAGAAGTGATGTGATTAAGGCCTATAATGAAGGAGCAAAAGCTGCTCAGACCGATCTTAAAGTAGCAATAGAATCATTTGAAAAAGCAATAACCCTTGCGGATGAGGTTGGTGAAACAGCCGATGATCTCAAACAAAAAGCAATACAAATATTACCGGGATTGTATGTCAAGTCAGCAAATAATACCCTGACTGAAAAAAAACCGGCCTCTGAAGTAATACGTGCTGCAAGAAGAGCTGCAGATGTCTCAGAAAAATACGGGAATGCTGCAAATAAGGAGAATGCCGAAAGAATAATGCTTCAGGCTTATAGTTCCATGGCAACAGACTTCTTCAGCCAGAATGATTATGAAAATGCCCTTCTTGCATTTGACAGTGCACTGATTGTAAATCCCGAATATGCTGCTGCAATCTATAACAAGGCTCTTATCTACATCAGGCAGAATAATTCCGATGAAGTTGAAAAAACAATAGACCAGTATCTCGAAAAACTCGGCAGCACAAACGAAGAATTATCTAAACAGGCAAAAACAACAGCTCTTGAATATTTCCGTGCATCCGGCTCAAAAGCAAACCAGGCTGAGAATCTTGACGAAGCTCTTGATATGCTTAATAAAGCAGCAAAATATGGTGATGATAAAGACCTTTTCTACTATTTTGCCGATGTCTATAACAAGAAAAAGGACTTTGATAATGGACTGGAATTCTCGAAGAAAGGACTAGATCTGGAGACTGGCGATGCAGAAGCAAAAGCAAAATTCTATTATCAGCTTGCTGTTGCCCAGGCAGGAAAAGGTCAGACCTCAGAAGCCTGTGGCTCATTTAAAAATGCGCTTTACGGAGTTTTTGAAGAAGCATCAAAGGCTCAGAGAATAAACCTTAAATGCCAGTAGGGATCTCAAATGTTATGAAATAAGACAGCATCATCAGCATGCGGTTGCAGGGGGAATTTCCCTAAATAATACAGTTTTAAAGTGCAGAAAGTGATTTAAATTCCTTATGCCCCGGGTTTATTCATTATCTCCTGTACCATTCTTGTCACCGTGCGGAAATCAACTTTTCCGGTTCCCATAACCGGCAGTTCATTTATTGTTAGGAACTGTCTTGGCAGAGCAATAACTGGCAGTTCTGTCATCATTTTTCTTAATATCTCGGTTTTATTGATTTCTGCGGAGACAGCAGCAATAATAAGCGATCCCTTTTTCTCATCCATGATCTCAACCACACAGCATAATACTTCCGGCGGAAGATATTTTTCAAGAGTGTTTTCAACTTTTACGAGTGAAACCATTTCCCCGCCAACCTTTGTGAATCTTTTAAAACGACCTGCATGCCACAGATATCCATCCTTGTCCAGGTAACCCATGTCACCAGTGTTGTACCAGCCATCCTTAAGAACTTCCGCAGTTTGCTCCGGATCGTCATAATACCCTTTCATAACTGATGGCCCTTTAACAAGGATTTTTCCGATCTCCCCTACACTGCAATCCTGTCCGGTCTCAAAATTCTCAATCCTCACCTGGATATTCGGGAGAACTTTCCCAGTACTCCCTGGTCTGTTGAACTCAAGTGAGTTTACCGAAATAACAGGAGAGGTCTCAGTTGTTCCATAACCTTCGAGCAAAACAACACCATGTTTATTCCTGAATCCTTCCCTTAATGCATCAGGACATTTATCTGCGCCTGTGATCATGAATCTCAAAGATTTGAAATCTCCGGGGTCTGATTTTTGCAGGTAACCCCAGAAAAAACTTGGTGTACCAACCATGATAGTGGGCTTCTCTTCCCTGGCAATCCTGCTGACAGTCTGAAAATCAAGAGGATTGGCATAAGTTACATTCGTCATCCCGTGATAGAACGGGACCCAGAGATTAACAGTCAGTCCGAAAACATGGAAAAAAACAAGGTTGGATATAAGCTTATCCTCAGATGAAACTCCAAGATAATCACTGAATCCTTCAATGTTTGAGATAACATTCTTGTGAGATAGGGGTACAGCTTTAGGATCTTTTTCGCTACCACTTGTGAAAAGCATCGCTGCTGTATCATTTTCATTTCCACTATGGAGTAATGACAGAAGAATGCTGACCGGAAGCAATGATTTAAGTATGGCTTTCAGCTTATCGCCTGTTGTTACACTCGCCATAAGGTCCTCAATCATTACCATACCATCCATTACCGGGCAGCCAATCTTGTCAAGCAAGGCTTTCGAAGCTATGATGGTTCTGAATTTGCATTTCTTCTGAGCATACCTTGCATTATTTTCAGCTCCTGTGGAATAATTGATCATAACGGGCACCCTCCCACTCATCAACATAGCTACGGAAGACAGTGCGCAGCCAGCTGATGTAGGAATCATTATTCCAATGAATCCTTTGTCGTATTTCCTGAATTTGGAACAAAGTATAAGAGCTCCGATAAGTGCTTTTGAATATGTGATACTCTTACCTGTTGTTTTGTCAATGATTGCAAGTTTTTTTGCATGTCTCCTGGCTATGCGCACAAATTGCTGATGAAGTAGCATAATGTTCGGGATTCGTTAAAACCGGATTTATAAGTGGATATTACTTATAGCCCTGGTCATTGTGTTAATTAAATTATTATTTTTTTGACGGTCGAAAAATAGTAAATAAATTAATCAATTATATATAATTGTATGCTAATTAATTAACTTATATGCATTAATTATATATTTAAGTGGATGGAAATTGTATTCGAATTTTGATAATGATTACCTGAACATCTATTAGCTTGCCCTTTCTTTATGTTTCACTGAATTTGGCAAAGTTCTGCATGACATTACTTAAATACGTTTTTGAAAGCGGAATATCAATTATGTCAGGATGGTCAAGTTCAAGTTTCAATCCGTCCTTTTCCTTCCTGATGACTTTAACCTTATCGAAATTAACCATGTATGATCTGTGACAACGGATAATGTTCGTTCCTGCAAAGGTCTCTTCAAGTTTCTTCATTGTTGCCCGTAAAAGATATTTTGAAACCTTCCCCTTGTTGAGATAACAGATCGTTATATAGTTTTCAGAAGCTTCGAGATAAAGTAAGCTGTCACTTTTAACAGAGAATTTAAGAACTGCCCTGTCGTCATAAAAGGGTATCATGTCGGATGTGCTGCCACTTTCTCCAAGGATCCTTATCTGTTCCTTCTTATCACGCCACGAAAGGTAAAGCCAGGAAACCGAGTATGGCAGAAGCAATACAAGAGCAGTGGTCTGTGCAGTGACCTTTATCAGATAAATGAATTCCCTGTTGTCATGAAGAACAAACTTCTCGATAAGAGCATATGCAAGGGCCATTGCAAAGATCTCTGCTGCAATCCATATAAAAAACATGAACATTGTTATTGTTCTCTTTTTGCTGACGAAGTACATCAATACCCTGCTGATCACTACGACAAAAACGCCTAAAAGTATTACAAGGCTCGAAAACGCAAAGAATTCAAATTTTGTCAGATCAAACCATTGATCGGAACCAAAGGGAGAATAAATATTTATAAAAACAAGCGCAAAGAAAGCCGTGAAAAGAATCAGGTTCACAATATTTTTCTTTTCAATCAGATAATGCGGAATCGGTTTCTGATTATCAATCATCGCTTCTTCTCCTTTAACAAATACAAAAATACTCTTTTTATTTCTAAGGGTAAAGTTCCTGCCATAATGCTTAAAACATACCCGGAATTCATCCCACATTGCCCGATTTTGTCCCGGGACTTGTCTTTTTGTCACATACTCCGGGTTTCCGGCACAACATTTTGCAGAACAAATTTCAACATTATTCCTTTGAACAGTTTGTTAATTCATTTTTCTGAAACATGGTTTATTCTATAAAACATACAGAACTTTCTTCTGTCTTTGATTCCGGATCTGTGCTAATACCATTACCCGATTCAGAAATAAAGATTTTCAATACCAACTTTGTTTCAGAACCTTCCTCCAAAGATTTGTTCACAGAAAACGATTTGTCAATTACAGAGAACTTTGAGTTTTCGTATCCTGTATTTATGCCTGCAGAGATAAGCGACAAAGTGATCCTCCTTCTTCACGGACTTAACGAAAGGAGCTGGAATAAATACCTCACCTGGGCTTATTACCTTGCTATGTCAACAGGAAGTTATGTTGTGTTATTCCCCATATCTTTTCACATAAACAGGGCTCCAGTATCATGGAAAGATCCGCGGTCGTTACAGAAGTACTACCGGGAACAGAATGTCACAAGAGGAAAGATAAGAAGTTCGACTTTTGCGAATATTGCACTAAGCTGCAGGCTCTCAGAGGACCCCGGCAGATTTGTAAAATCGGGTTACCAGACTGCAAACGATATCAAAGTGCTTATAAATCAAATAAAAACCGGGCAACACCCTGTTATCCCTGCAGTAAATACAATTAACATATTTTCATATTCAATAGGCGCCTTCCTTTCTCAGATAATGATAATGTCTGATAATGAAGGCATTTTTAATGATTCAAAACTGTTCTTGTTTTGCGGGGGATCAGTTTTCAACAGGATGCAAGGAGAATCACGCCATATTATGGACAAACTGGCCTACGATAAACTATATGACTACTACGAAAACCTGTTTGAAAATGATATCAGAAAGAGCAACCCGCTGTTGAAAAAGATAGCTTCCAGCAACCTGGGATTGGCATTCCGCTCAATGATCAGTCTTAACCGTTTCAAAGATGTCAGAGAAAAAACTTTGAAAAAACTGAAGGACAGGATTTATGCTATTGCCCTTGCCAGAGACAAAGTTATTCCGCCAACTGGCATAATTGAAACACTTGGTTATGACATTCGTCTGGAAGTAATTGATTTCCCGTTTAACTATACGCACGAAAATCCCTTTCCCCAATTGCAGGAAAATGATATTCATAAAGTTGACAAAAGCTTTAACAGTCTTATGTATAAGGCTGCAAGATTTCTGGAATAAGCAACTTATGGGTGATCAGAATATTATTTATCAGCTTTTAATAAAAAATCTTATCTGAGTGTGTAATTGTATTGACAATCCGGAAATTATAGATTGTCAATAAAAACAGAATTAAGCAATAAATTATTTCGTAATATAATCCGATCTGCAAAAAAACAAGAGTGAAAATGCCTGCTCTCGCTCGCACTCTCACTCTTTTTAAGTGGTGCCACCAGGAATCGAACCGGGGACACACGGATTTTCAGTCCGTTGCTCTACCGACTGAGCTATGGCACCTGCTTTACGGTCTGCAAATATAAATCTCAAATCTGAGTAAGCAAAACTTTAACCTTAAAATTTATTTTGATTCGCCAACAGTTTTAAATATTTTCTCAAATCTTCACAATGCTTCTTTATTGGTATCTTTCAAGTATTGGATAAATTTGCATCTTGCACAGAAAACATGCTTCTCTCCTATCACACTCTCGACAACGGCATACGCCTTGTGCACCATCAGACAAACGGAAAGGTTGCTCATTGCGGATTACTGATTAATACGGGATCACGTGACGAATCAGCAAGCGAACATGGCATGGCCCATTTTATCGAACATATGCTATTCAAAGGGACCAGCCGCAGGAAAGCATACCATATCCTGAGCTGCCTTGACGACAGAGGAGGAGAACTGAATGCTTATACAACAAAGGAAGAAACAGTTGTCCATGCTTCAATTCTGAAAGAAGATCTTGAGAGAGCTGTCGATCTTATATGTGATATCACATTCAACTCAATATTCCCTGAAAAAGAGCTTGAAAAAGAAAAAGAAGTGGTTATCGAAGAGATAAAAGCTGTACTCGATAATCCTGCTGAACTTATCTTCGATGAATTCGAGGAACTTGTCTTTCAAAACGGATCACTGGGTCGAAGCATCCTTGGCACCCCGGAAACAGTTAAAGCTTTTAAGCGACAAGATCTGATAAGGTTCATTTCAGACAACTACAATACAGATCAAATGGTTTTTTGTTCTGTCGGAAATGTTTCCGAAGAAAATATAATAAGGATCTTTCAGAAGTATTTCAACAATGTTGCTCTAAAAACCAGTCAGGGTACAAGAAATAAAAAAAGAGGATCATATCAGCCGGTGACAGTAATAAAGAATAAAGATACGAACCAAAACCATTGCATGATCGGGAATATTACTTACAGTTTAAAACACAGGAACAGGATCGGAATGTTCCTTCTTAATAATATCCTTGGAGGACCTGTTCTTAATTCAAGGCTGAATCTTTCACTCAGGGAAAGAAACGGATACGCCTATAGCATTGAATCAAGCTACAATGCATTTTGTGATACAGGACTTTTCTCAATCTATTTTGGAACCGAAAACCGCAACCTTGAAAAGTGTATTTCAATAATCAGAAAAGAACTGAATAAGCTGAGAAATACCAGATTGGGTATGATTCAGCTTGACAAGGCCAAGAATCAGATCAAGGGATCTCTCGCCAGAGCCTACGAAAATCATGAGAGTCTTATGCTCAGCCTGGCAAAAAACCTGCTTGTATTTGACAGTATTGACTCTCCTGAAAAAATCAGCAAAAAAATAGACGCCCTGACTTCCTCCCGGCTTCTTGAAATAGCTAACGAAGTTTTTGAACCCGGAAAATTGTCAACCCTTATCTATAAATGATAATGAATAAGCAGATCGAAAAATATATTTTTGATCATTCTACACCTGAAGATCCCGTACTTGAAGATCTTTTCAGGCAAACCCATATTAAATTCGTTAATCCAAACAGGTCAACAGGATTCATTCAGGGAAAATTCCTTGAATTAATCTCCGGAATGATGAAACCTTCAAATATTCTTGAAATAGGAACATTTTCCGGTTACTCAGCTATTTGCCTGGCGAAGGGACTTGCAGAAGAAGGGAAACTGACAACAATTGATATTAATGATGAACTCCGTGATTTCGCACATGATTATTTCTGTAAAGCCGGACTTGAAAATAAAATTATCCAGCTCACCGGAAGGGCACAGGATGTAATACCTCAACTTGACCAGGTCTTTGACCTCATATTCATTGACGGAGATAAACGTGAATACTGCGAGTACTATAATATATGTTTACGCAAAACAAGACCCGGGAGTTTCATTATAGCCGATAATGTACTCTGGGGAGATAAAGTCCTTGAGAAAAACACGAAAGATCCTCAGTCGAAAGGCATAATTGAATTCAATGAAATGATCCGTAATCAGAAAAATATTGAGAAATTTATTCTCCCTATAAAAGACGGCCTAATGATTATCAAAATCTAAGACTTCAAAACTAAATATTTCCATTCTCACCCCTTGTATGGTACATTTTTTGCATACATCTGAAAACTGAACATGAAAAATCTTATAACATCAGTAATAGCCCTGTTGCTTGCTTGCCAAATCAATGCTCAGGGAAATCTTGAAGATCCTGAGAAGACACAGTCTGCACAAGGGTCTGTTGCAATGAAAGCTACTCTCACATCTGCAAGCCGGCTTTTTAAGGATAAGGAAGACCTGACTTCGGTAATTGTAATAATCCCGGCAGAAACTGTTGTTGATGTTACTAATTCAGACAGTACATATTTGTTTGTTACATACGAGGAAGTTGAGGGTTACATCTTCAGGAAACATGCTTCTATTAACAGCACACCTGTTACCTTAACAGCCGGAGAAGAAAGAACCGGAACTATTTCACAGTCCCGGCCAGATGACAGACCGGCTCAGCCGGCACAAAGACCTGTGAATGACAGACGAACCCGGCTCACAAATAAATATGGTTCTGATATTGCATCCAGAATGATGGCCATGAAGATCTGGAAAGGGATGACTGCCGAGATGGTTCAGGACAGTTGGGGCTCTCCTAGAAAAATCGACAGGGTTATAAACGGTAATGATGTAAATGAAAAATGGACCTATTCCAAATCATGGCTTTATATTGAGAACGACAGACTTGTCGAATGGGGTCCGGTAAGGTAAATTAGACATTTATATTCAGCATTATCATCCAAGAGACTTACTGTTTAACCAGAAATCCCTTTAGTCTTTTCATCTTTTGTCTTTCACGCCTGCTCTGTATCAACATTCTCAGTCAGTGATGAAAGAGAATGTTCAAAAACAGGGATTTATTTGAAATCACTGATATAGCATACCGGTGATACTTAGTTCTGCAGATTGCAAAAGACATTAAACCGGAGCTTCCATAATCACTCGACACCTCTGTTCTTTGCTCCAGATCAGGCAATTAATTCCCTCTCTATCGCTTACTGATATTTTTGGTAAATTGCCTGAAAATAAAACATTAATAATTACTGAATTGTTTGATTTTATTCTTTTATTTACATCATGAGTTCAATTATAGGATAGATTGTTCTGCATTAGGATATCAACAACAAGTTTAAAGGGATATATCTTGCTTAAGTGGAACAGCGGCGATAGCGAAAAATCAAAATATGCTTCAGATATTGCCAGAGATTAGAATAATTTGCATAACAAACACACTATAAACAAGTTATAAAATGAACAGAAGAAATTTTATAAGAAACGCGGCTGTCACAGTTCCCATGATGGCTTTTTTACCAAATTTCGAACTTTTTGCAAATCCTGTCAAAGGAAAAGTAAAGATCACTGATGTGCAGTGTGTCCTAACCAGAATAGGTATGCGTATCAGCCCCCTTGTCAAAATATCTACTGATGCGGGTTTATTTGGGATTGGAGAATGTCATCACGACTCAAATGGCTATGGTGCCAAGGATGTTGTACTGAATGTCTGTAAACCAATAATAATGGGAAAGGATCCTTTGGATCTGGATTATCTTGTCTTCAAGATGAGTACCCGCACTTCATATTTCGGTGGAAATCATGGAATAGCAACACATGCAATTACGGGAGTGGAAATGGCCCTTTGGGATCTGATCGGAAAAATTACCGAACAACCTGTTCATAAGATCTTTGGTGGCGGCAGTCATGTAAGTGAAGTACGGGCCTATGCATCAGCCCGTCCAAGAAACATGCTTGATATGGATTCATGCAAGGAATTTGCAGAGTTGATGCTGGGTCAGGGCTGGACAGCATGCAAGAGTGATATTGACAGGAATCAGCGCTGGAACAGCCTTGATAACCGCAGGCTCTCAAACACTGAAGTAGACAAGATTGCACAAGGCTTCTTTAATATGAGGGAAGCCTTGGGGCCCGAATTTGATATAGCCGTTCATTGCCACTGGGAGTTTGATTTTGACAGTGCATTACGTGTTGCAAATGCTGTTGCTCCCATGCGTCCCATCTGGCTGGAAGACCCCCTTCCGATCGGCTATAATGAACAATGGGTAAAACTGACAGAGAAATCACCGGTCCCAATACTCACTGGAGAGAATTTATATACAAGGGATGATTTCCGCCCCTTCATTGTAAATCAAGGCGTTAACATGATCGAGATTGATGTTTCGATGGCCGGAGGGCTTCTTGAAGCCAAGAAGATTGCTGACTTTGCCGAGACATACTACATTCCTGTCTGTACCCATAATGTTGCCAGTCCGATTGCAACCATTGCATCGGCCAACTGGGCCGCCACAGTCAGGGAATTTGTAGCCCACGAGGCCTTTATTATGAATCCTATGAACCGTGCCGGCAAGGGTGTAAACGGCGACCCCGATGTTCTTGGTTACGACAAGGAAATGATAGTCAAAGGTCATCTGCAGTTAAGTGACAGGCCCGGATTTGGCTTTGACCTGAATGAAAAGCTTATAAGGGAAAAATATATGGTTGAAGGCGAAACCTGGTGGAAATAGAAAAAAAGTGGAAGTGCGGGTGGAAGGAAAATGCTCTGCACTCATACTCTCACCCATGCTTCCACCTTTTTCAGTACCCGATACAGTTTCTGAAATTTGTCATTTTGCTATTTTAACACACAATAACTTTTTTTGATCCCGGACAAGCAGTCTGCCATTGGCAAGTGCCAATGGACTCCAGTTCTGACCCGTTTCAAGGATCTCAGCAGAAGCCAGTGGCTTGAATCCTGAGGGATCGGGTTGTATCTGATACAATGTTTGCCTGCCGTCTGTAGCCAGTATAAGCCCGTCAGCCAGGATCATGCTGCCTTTGTCGAAAAGCGGATTGCGCATTGTCTTCCACAACACCTTGCCATTCATGTCCATACAACACAAGCCATCACGTTTGGTATTTGTCGAGAACTGTCCATAGAAATAACCATTGTGCAACAAAGCCGGTTTTGTATGATCACCGAATTCATTATGCTTGAAAAGCTCATTTACTGTATAGTTACCGTCAGCCTTTTTTTCCACTTTTATCATTACAGTTCCCAGTTCATTTCCTCCCACAGCAAGGATTCTGCCTTCACCGGCATCAAGAGCCGGAGATGTTTGAGCCATATTTACCCAGTCATTGTATTCCCAGAGAATTTGTCCTGTCTGGGGTTTCAGGCCTATTATCTTACCCATGCTTTTGTTGGTGATCTCCTTGTGCATAATGGGATTCGTGGATGAGAACACCATAACTATATGATCTTCTCCTGCAATCTTCGCCACTGAGGGACTGGCATAGGTTTCATCTCCGATAGCGTCTGTCTTCCATACGATGTCTCCGGTCATCTTATTATAGGCTACCAGTCCGGCATAAGGATCCTTCGAGTAAGATACAATAAGCAGGTTACCGTAGACAAGCGGACATTGGGTTATAGCCCATACAGGCGGCTTGGTTCCGCCAAAATCCTTCATTATGTTCTTGTTCCATATGGGCTTATGTGTGTTGATATCAATGCAGTACAGGTCTCCGTATGGACCACTGGAATAGATCCTGTTGCCATCGATTGTCGGAACGCTTCTTGAACCCGGATACGAAACTGATCCCGGTGCACTATAACTGTAGTTCCAGAGTTCCTTTCCGGTATTAAGATCAAAGCATCTCATGATATCCCCTGTCGTATCATCCCTGTCGAGCAGATAGACTTTTCCGGCATGGATTACAGGGCCGCCAAAACCGCGACCGACATTTGTTGTCCACAGAACTGTGGGTCCGCCATCAGGCCACGAACGAAGGAGGCCCTTTTGGGGTGAAGTGCTGTTCCCGTTTGGTCCGAGGAACTTAGGCCAGTCCTGTGCATTTATCTGATGGCTGCACATTAATAAAAGAAGCGTAATGTAAAATAGATTCTTTCTTCTCATTGTTATTATTTTTATAATAAAATTAAACAGAATCTCCTAAGGGTAATAAAAGTGTATTACTATTCAATAATCGGCAATGTTAAATATGATTTATGAGTTGCATCACGGTAAATAGTCACTTCCGGAGGCGGGTTAAGCCTGGGAGTTCCCCTTCCTGAAAAACTGATAACAAGCTGTATTTTATGACCTGCCTTGAAAATCATTGATATCGGCAGAATCTGAAATACAAGCTCAGCCGGTTCTCCCGGTACCAATTGCATTACGTCTGCCTCCATGAAACTATGCCAGGGTAATCCCAGATAATTATAAGGTGGTTCGGCCAGTTTTCTCATTGATGCTCTTAGCTGTCCATAAACATTGTATGATGAAGTGGTGCCATCGGGTGCCACATCCCGGATCGTAGCAATGAAATCTCCATCAGTTGCTGTTGATGATACCCAAAGGTTGATTGTCGGATGACCGGTGACCTGGATATCTTCGCTCAGAGGAGCAGTCTCATATATTAATCTTCCGGCAGTTGCATCATCTGGTCTGACATCATAAGAAACAATGGTTTGGTCTTTTTGATTTGTTCCTGTCGGCACTGTCGTACTAAGTGAACCTTCGCCAAGATAAAATTCCACTCTTTTTTCTTCCGGCAAAGGCCATTTTTTAGCCGAACGCCATTCAGACCCTTCCGGAGCATTATATGTATAATAGTACACAGGGTCTTCATCCATTATACCATTATCGATGCCCTTAAGCCAGTAATCGAAGAACCTGCGTTCCTCTACAGTAACGTCAAATCCGGTCAGTTTCATAGAGGTATTCCAATCACAGTGCACTCCCGGACCTATAAGTAATTTAGCCGGTACTTTGAAATTATTAATGGCAAAAAAAGGACCGGGTTTGGTTGCCCCTTCATCCCAGTTAACGGCCATATACATGGCTATACCGGAAGCATTGATTTGATCCATATATGTTGAAGGACTGCTTTTTATCCACCACTGTTTTGAATCTTCATCAGTAAGGAACTCAGAATAACTATCACGGAAAGGCAGATCGCCTTCGCTTTCAATCGTTCCCGCATGTTCAGCTATTGCTTTTTTAAGCAATATGCTATCAGCATCTGCATCTACCGGTGCCGCGAATGCATCCCTGATTTCCTGTGGTGTTGGATCTCCGGGCTTCCTGGGCCTTACGCCTCCCCTGGCTGCAGCAATGCCGCCAGGTACACGGAAATCATATACATCAAACTCAAAGCTCATCGGGAATATAGCTTTCAGGTGCGGGGGAGCTGTTGTGGCAGCCTGCATCTGACTACCGCCAGTAGCTGAACAACCCCACATACCAATGTTCCCATTACTCCATGGCTGCCTGGCAAGCCATTCAGTGATATCGTATGCATCATTTCGGGCTGAACTGATCCATTCACCCCGGTTATAGCCCTCATTATGTCCATAAGATGCGAAAAGTCCTCTAAAATCAACAGTGGCAGCCACATAGCCATATTTTATCAGTCTGCTTGCAGTACCTGCGTAGTTATCAACTGTCAGCGCACCTATCCTATTGTCATTATGCCTGCGGTTATACGGGGTATGCATCCATATAACAGGAAGCGGTGTTTCTATAACCTCTCCTGTTATTTTATCCTTAGGACGGTAAATGTCTATCGCAAGCTTAACGCCATCTCTCATCTCAACATACTGAGAACTCATTTCATAATCATCAGCATAAATAACATCACTATAGCCGGAATATTCACCCGGACTAGAAATACGATTTTTAGAACCTGATTTTTTATTTAAACATGAAGATGAAAAACTGAATAAAATCAAGCATATAAGCAAAACGTAATGCTTTGTTATGTCAGACTTTTTTCTGTTAGATAATTTTGCCATGATATAATTAATTTAAAAATATAGTTCTTAATTGTCAGATTTATTTCTCCATAAATATAATTGACATTTCTATAAGCTGAAACATTCACAGGGAATAAATACAAATTATGGTTTTACTTCTTGTTTGATTATTTTCTTTCTATTCATTCCATTACCGGATGCTAGCGGGGATTATTGACGGCCACCCCTCCGGGGTGGATTG
>DAONXX010000009.1:0-37740 GCA_035414025.1 Bacteroidales bacterium
ATATAAACCGGGGCAGAAAGAGCTTTAATATCTGAATAGCAGTTTATTGAAAAAAAGAATAATATTAAGAAAAACAGCTTTTTCATATTATTCAATAAGTCATCCTACCAGTGACTACTTTTTTTATTACCAAAACGGTCAGCTCCAAAATTCATTCCGACCGCAATTTCAGCAGTTAGTTCCCTTTTGTAGAATGGGATATTTCTGGGTATCTCAAAAAAGGTACCCACGTAGAAATTCGGATATTTATACTGGAAGAAAAAAGGTATTTTATCGAAATTCTGGAAATAGGTACCTACACAGAATTTGTCCATATAAAGTCTGAGTCCTGGCCTGATTATATCTTTTATGCCATCAACATTAAGATATAGAGTGTCACCTGAAGAAATGATGAGTGAGGGTTCAAGAACGATATCAAGAACTCTGCTTAAAACAAATTTATATCCGGTATGGAAAAAATATTGTTTGTCAACAGGTATTGTATATAATCCCTCAGAATCAATTTCTTCCGGATTCCCAAGGATATTTGTGGCAGAGAATCCGATATAGAAGTTAGGATTATAGTAATAAACACCCACATCGAAATTTGGAGACATTAGGTTCTTTTCAGGCCGATCGAAAAGAGTGTTGCCGGGAATGTGGCTATATATTCCTTTTGCGGAAAGACCGAAAGAGAGGAATGAAAGTTCACTTTCATTCAAAGCAATATGATAGGATCCTGTCAGACTCACTCCAAGATTACGGTTTAATCCGACAACATCATTGAAGACAGCTCCTCCGACACCTATGTTTGAATATCTCCTGAGTTTTGGAGAGACAGTATACTTTGGTCCTCTGCGCCATAGCCTTGTATTTGCACTTGCCACATGGGAGTATGAATTATTTTGCATTGAGGCAATCAGGTCCACTGAAGTAAAATCCTTGCTCCCAGCGACAGCAGGATTGAAAATAAAGGGCGAAAATATCCTGTAAGATATTGGTTGATAAGGCGTTTCTTGTCCCATCAACAGATGGAACGGAAAGAGAAAAAGGACAAATAACAGGATTTTGCTTTGGCTTGACATGTTGAGTTTTTGAATTCAGTTAAAAAGAAACTAATATATTTTCAGGACATTGTACTTGCAAATCATACTCGAAATTAATAAATTATCAATAATTAACCTTCAATTTTCAGGCAAATTATTCGGTCCAGCTCCTTACATCATCAGGAGTCGGATTTATTAGTCCCAGCTTATTTTTCTTATTAAATCCGCACAGATCGTTAAATAATTTAGCTGGTTTTATCTCTTTTAATTTTGCAGGGTTTGTGAAGCCCATCTTTTTTAGTGGTTCAATCCAATCTTCAGGTATTCCTTTTTCAAGATATTCTTCTTTTTTACTCTCGGTTTTTTGCTTATTGCTTTCAGGTTTCATCTGGGGGAACAGGAGCACGTCCTGTATGGAAGGCTGGTCGGTCATCAGCATTGTCAGTCTGTCAATCCCCATGCCCAGTCCTGATGTGGGCGGCATTCCATATTCAAGTGCTCTCACAAAATCATGATCTATAGCCATTGCTTCATCATCACCTTTCTCGGATAATCTTAACTGATCCTTGAATCTTTCCATTTGGTCGATCGGATCATTTAGTTCGGAATATGCATTTGCTATCTCTTTTCCGTTTATCATAAGCTCGAATCTCTCTGTCAGACCTGGTTTGCTGCGGTGCATTTTGGTAAGTGGAGAAGTTTCGACAGGGTAATCTATTATGAAAGTAGGCTGGATATAATTATCCTGACATTTTTCTCCAAAGATGAGATCGATAAGTTTACCTTTTCCCATTGCCGGGGTATGCTGGACATCAAGTCTGTCACAAGCAGCCCTGAGTTCATCTTCATTCATAACCGAAATATCAATTCCTGTATGTTCCTTTATAGCGTCAAGCATACTAATCCTTTTATACGGAGGATTCAGATCAATTGTTTTCCCCTCATATGTAATTTTTGCTTTCCCGTGAAGATCCAGTGCCACTTTTTTTATTATTTGCTCAGTAAAACTCATCATCCAGTTATAGTCCTTATAAGCGACATAGATCTCCATCACGGTAAATTCCGGATTATGTGTTCTGTCCATTCCTTCGTTACGGAAATCCTTTGCGAATTCATAAACACCTTCATATCCTCCGACGATAAGACGTTTCAGGTAAAGTTCATTGGCTATTCTGAGGTAGAGTGGTATATCAAGCGTATTGTGGTGTGTAATGAAAGGTCTGGCAGCAGCTCCACCCGGGATTGGCTGAAGTATCGGAGTTTCGACCTCAAGATAACCATGTGAGTTGAATAGTTCTCTCATTGATTGAATGATCCGTGTCCTTTTGCGAAATACTTCCCGCACTTCAGGATTAACAATAAGGTCAACATAACGCTGCCTATACCTCATTTCCGGATCAGTTACGGCATCGAAGTAAGTGCCGTCTTTTTCCTTGACGATTGGCAAAGGACGGATTGATTTCGAAAGTATTGTGAATTCCTTAACATGGACAGTAATCTCGCCCATCTGGGTTATGAATACAAAACCTTTAACCCCGATTATGTCGCCAATATCAAGAAGTTTTTTGAAAACAGTGTTATACATTGTTTTATCATCACCGGGACAGATATCATCACGACGGATATATATCTGGATCCTTCCGCTGGAATCCATCAATTCAGCAAAGGATGCATTCCCCATGATCCGTCTGCTCATTATTCTTCCGGCCAGGCAAACGTCCTGGAAGTTATTCTGTTCAGGCGAATAACTGGCAAGTATATCCTGTGCAAAAGCGTTAGTTTTGTATTCAGCAGCGGGATAGGGATCTATACCAAGCTTCCTTAGTTCTTCAAGTGAATTTCTTCTGATCTGCTCCTGTTCGCTCAGTTGATTAATACTCATAGCACAATAAAATTTGTGCAAATATAGAAAATTTCAATTGGAGGAATATGAGTATCTTAGCCTTTTAATGTCTTTATCTCAGTATCGAAGCTTCGATTTTTCTGCGCACATTGCAGCTTCGGCAACACCACTAATGCAAGGTATCGGCAATGACACATTCAACAGGTTTACGGTGTTGTGAGCCATTGAGATTTAGATTTCGTACCTTTGAGATAATTTTTAATCCGATGGGAAAAGTCAGAAAATTACCGGAATGGCTTAAGATGCAAAGAGCGAGTGGAGAGAATTACTCAAGGCTGAAAAGGCTCATTGAGCATAACGGGCTCCACACAATTTGTACAAGCGGTAATTGTCCGAATAAAGGGGAATGCTGGAATGCCGGAACAGCAACATTCATGATACTTGGTGATATATGTACAAGAGCCTGCAAATTCTGTAACACACGGACAGGGAAACCGCTTCCTCCGGATCCTGGAGAACCTGGCCGGCTTGCTGAAACGATAAGGATACTCGAACTTAAACATTGTGTAATAACTTCAGTAGACAGGGATGATCTTCCGGACGGCGGGGCAAGGTTCTGGTATGATGTGATCAGGAAGGTCAGGGAAGTCAATCCTGCCCTGACAATAGAATGCCTGATCCCGGATTTTGACGGGAAACATGAATTTCTCGACATAATTCTCGCTGCCGAACCCGATCTTATTTCTCATAATGTTGAAACCGTAAGGCGTCTTACACCGCAAATCAGGACCAGGGCAAAATATGACCGGAGTCTCAGTGTTATAAATTATATATCATTGAATATGAAGATTGCTAAATCGGGATTCATGCTCGGGCTCGGAGAAAATGAACAGGAGATTGATGAAACGATGAATGATCTTTTTCAGGCGGGGTGTGAGATACTTACAATAGGACAGTACCTTAAGCCGTCACCGGAACATATGGATGTAGTTGAATATATTTCTCCTGAGCGATTTGAAAAATACCGGGAATCAGCGCTGCAGAAAGGCTTCAGGATAGTGGAATCAGCTTCTCTTGTGAGGTCGTCTTTTCATGCGGAAAAACATGTCAGCAGCGGATAATTTTGATTATATTGCAGCTATTTTATATAAAAACAGAGTTTGAAATATAATGTTAATTTTAAAGATCTTGGTCTGAGAGATTATAAAGAGGCGTGGGATTATCAGGCAGAGTTGTTTAATAATATTATTGAGAGAAAAACAACAGACAGGGAGATAAGGTTGAATGAGAATCAGGATTTTCCCGGAACTCTTATTTTCGTTGAACATCCTCATGTTTATACTCTTGGGAAAAGCGGTTCGGAAAATAATTTCCTGATGGATCTTGTTAAGATGAGAGCCATGGATGCTGAATTCTACAGGACCGACAGAGGCGGGGATATAACTTATCACGGTCCCGGACAGATTGTAGGTTATCCTGTTTTTGATCTCGAAATTATAGGGATTGGGTTGAAGGAATATATAAACAGGCTTGAAGAAGCTATTATTAAAAGCATAGGAGAATTAGGTCTTTTCGGTTCGAGACTTAAGGGAGGAACGGGAGTCTGGCTTGACGCAGGAGTAGAGGGAGTAGAGAGAAAGATCTGTGCAATCGGAGTGAAGGTCAGCAGGTACGTGACAATGCATGGCTTTGCTCTTAACGTCAATACAGATCTTAAATATTTTGATTATATTAATCCATGTGGATTTAAAGATAAAGGAGTGACTTCGCTGGAAAAGGAACTCAATGCAAAACAGGATTTTGAGAGGGTAAAGCACATTGTCAGAGAGAAACTGGGGGAGGTATTTGACCTGGAATGGGTCTAACAATTAAGCTGATGGAAAAGAAATGGATAATGAAAGATAGAGGTGACAGTGAGTTAGTCCAACGGCTCGCAGGTGAACTTGGTGTGTCCGAGTCACTTGCCAATCTCATGGTCCAGAGAAAGATTACAAGTCCTGCCGAGGCGAATTCATTCTTTAATCCAAGCCTGGAAGATTTGCACGATCCTTTCCTTATGAAGGATATGAACAGAGCAGTTGACAGACTGTCCGGGGCGATTGAGAAGGGTGAAAACATTATGGTTTATGGCGACTATGATGTTGATGGCACAACGGCAGTAGCCCTTGTTTACTCTTTTCTGAAGAAACATGGAGCAAATGTTGAATATTACATACCCGACAGATATAAAGAAGGATATGGAGTCTCTTTTCAGGGCATAGACTTTGCCAGCAACAATAATTGTAAAGTTCTTATATCTCTTGACTGCGGTATAAAGGCAGTAGGAAAAATTCAGTACGCAAAATCAAAAGGGCTGGATGTGATAATCTGTGATCATCATTATCCGGGTGATGAGATA
Source organism: Bacteroidales bacterium (assembly GCA_035414025.1). Lineage (GTDB taxonomy): Bacteria > Bacteroidota > Bacteroidia > Bacteroidales > VadinHA17 > LD21. The sequence goes on from DAONXX010000009.1 coordinate 5,267, forward strand.
CCGAAGGCGCTTGCGGTACTTGATCCCAAACAACCCGGTTGTAATTATCCGTATAAGGAACTGTCAGGTTGCGGAGTAGGATTTAAGCTGATACATGCCTACTCAAAGATACATAACATACCTTTCAGCGAGATCGCTAATTATCTTGATCTTGTTGCTGTAAGCATTGCATCCGATATAGTCCCGATTACGGGTGAAAACAGGGTGCTGGCATATACAGGGCTTAAACAGTTGAATGATGCTCCCAGGACAGGTTTGAAGGAGATAATACGTGAAGCGGATATATGCCATACTCTGACAATTGAAGACGTTGTATTCAAAATCGGGCCAAGGATAAATGCTGCAGGCAGAATGGAAACAGGCAGCAAAGCTGTTGAACTTCTTGTCTCTGACGATCCCAGGCTGGCTGCCAGCATTAGCAAGGAGATAAATTGCTTCAATATTGAAAGACGCAGTATCGACAGGTCAATCACAACCGAAGCCATGAGAATGATCTCAGATGACCCGAGATTGAGGAACTCAAAAACAACAGTGCTGTTTAATCCGCAATGGAAAAAAGGCGTTATAGGCATAGTTGCTTCCCGGCTTATTGAAACATATTACCGGCCCACTGTAATACTTACTGAGTCTAACGGTTTTGCTACCGGATCGGCCAGATCGGTTCAGGGTTATGATCTTTACCAGGCAATAGAAGCGTGCAGCGACCTGCTGGAGAGTTTCGGCGGACACATGTATGCTGCAGGACTTACACTTAAGAAGGAAAATATAGAACCGTTCACAGAGAGGTTCGAACAATACGTAAATAGTACAATTACAGAAGATCAACTTTCCCCGAGTATATTCATTGATGCCGAACTCAGCTTTACGGAAATAAATGAAGAATTTTACCAGGTATTGAGTCAGTTTCAACCTTACGGACCTGAAAACATGTCCCCGATATTTGTCTCATATAACGTATTTGAAACCGGATCAGGCAGAATGGTTGGATCAAGCGGAGAGCACCTTAAACTTGATCTGTTCCAGGATTCAGGCTCATTCAGAAGTATCCCGGCAATAGCATTTGGACAGGCCAATCATTTTGAATATATAAAGCAAGGAAAACCTTTCGATGTATGTTATTCAGTTGAAATGAATGAGTTCAGAGGCAACAGGAACCTTCAGCTGAATATCCGGGATATTAAAACAAGATCCTGAACTGCATTCGGAATTCATTCTTGTTGTTGCACTTATAATTTTCTGTTAATGAAGTTGTAAGGCCATATTTTAATCTTATCTCAGACAGGTCGCCTAATTCCCATTTCATCATTAGATATGTCCTTATCCCTTCGCCCGACAGGGCAGGGATGTTGTAACTGTAGAGAAGATCATTCTCATAAGTATAGAGCCGTGAGTCCCAGTCACTGCTCCTGAAGATGCAATACCTGAACCATAAGCTAAGGGGAACAGGCCGGAATTTGTAAAAGACATCCTGTAGCAGGAGCATTCCCTTGCTTCCTGAAGGTGCCACAACCCTGAAATCGGCACGGGTCGTAAGAGTCATGTCATCAGACAGACTATACCTTGTCTGTATTTTAAATGATCTTGTGCAGGTTCTTTCAATTCCAGGTAAACCTTGCCGGTTTGGCAGATTATTTTCGTAGATGTTGTTCAGGAACGAGATCTCAAAATTCAGGGCATCCGTGGGATTATATTTCATCCTGATCTCCTGTCTTACAGCTTTCGAAGGGAAATAGCACCTGTACTTTATCCAGGGGAAATATGAGAGATCGCAGGCAGCACTTATGAACAAATGTTTTGCTGCTTCGAAAGTGAAATTTCCGGTCACTCCTTTTTCATTGCTCACAGATGAACCCCGGCCAGGTGCATTGCCATGAAGGCTAATGAAACGAGGAGAATAATTCCTGTAGATCATGTTTATTGTGAGCCTGTCATCCGGCCTTAAAGTAATGCCCTGAATAATTGCGGTCTTATTGATATTGTTTGCCGATATTTCACCAAAAACGAGCAATTTTCCAAACATCCGGTTATAATAAAATGAAAAAATCTGGTTCTCACTACCATGCATTTTAAATATGTTTTCCGGATCTTTTTTATCAGCATAATATGGAATTGAGAATTTGTTTAGTGACCATAGAGCTCCGGCTCTCATTTTACCGAAATCATAGGTAATGTTTATTCCTGTAAGCATTTCAGACACAGCATCTTTTTTCTTCATTAGCGAAGCCGTATTATGGATGCCGGCCTTATATAGACTGCTTATATAAAAACCTGATGAATCATCAGACATTTTCACAGTGGCATCAGTCTTCTTGTATGAGAAGAACAGAGACAGATTTAAATCCTTAAATTCTAATTCTGTCGCCAGTCCCCTGAGAAAATTGTTTTCATCGGTTGATGTATATTGTTTAAGCTCGTTTCGAACCGGCATAAATCCTGTTGAATTTATCAGGAAGCCTGTACGGATGGAGGTGTTTAAATTTAAACCGATACCATATCTGGCAGCAAAATCACCGAAGATTATCTTTTTAAGTATTCTCTCTGAGGAATAGGAGATATAGCCCGAAAAGAAATCCGGAAGAGGAGGATTCCCTTCTAGCAATTTCTCACCGGCATCTTTTTCAAGCGTAAATCCGCTGGCGATCTTTCCTTTACTGATCTTATATTTAGACAATATCTTCCATGCTGATCCTTCATGTGCTGAGTCAGTTACATCAGGACGGACTGTAAAATTAATTAAAATGTTATTTCTGAGGACCCGGGAGCCTTTCTTACTATCTGTATTATCATCAAAAACAATGAAAGGGGTCATTATTTCAGCAGTCTGTCTGTCAAAACCCGGGATCAAGGCTATTTCGTAAGGGGAAACGATCCTGCCGGTTGTAGTGACATAGTCTTTTATCGATTTAATCTGAAATTCATTCAGAAAGAAAAGACGGGTTAGCTCTGATTCATCTCCACTATTTATTGGAACGGGATCCTCAGCCAGGGCATTGAGCTGATCCAGAAAAATCTCCGCAGCAGATTGATCCTGATCATTCAAAGCCATTTCTTCTACTATGCTTAGCATAATATCCGAAAAGTTTTTTTCCTGTGAAACTACTTCCATAACAGATATCAAGCCAATCAGGACCAGGTAAATTTTTCGCTTCAGGCAATAATTGTTCATTAGCTCTTTGCAATGAATTTATTTCTATTGTTACCGGTAGCGAAATTCCTGTTTTCATTGATAATAAATATCAGTGAAGCAGCACTTGTAATTCCCAGTCTTTCGTGGGTAGCAAAAGCCAGATCGATAATTACAGAATTCCAGGTGAAACCTGTTCCGAAGGTAAATGATGTGTTTTCAGTACTGAATCCGCCCCTTAGGTGCAACTTGTTAATGGCTTCATAATCAAAACCCAACCTTATTGTAAGGGGTCTTTCTGAGCTCATAGACAGTTCTGCTGCGGCATTTAATGATCTGCTAAGCTCTGTTTCAACGCCGGCGGAAAGTGAAGATGGGACAAATGATTTTCTCAGGCTGTTGGGAACAGGATTGAACAGGTGGATACCAACAGAAACATTTTCTGATGCATGAATCAGCAACCCTGTTTCAAAAGTCAGGGATTGTGCACCTATATATTTATTACTTGTCCTTACTGCAACATAATCTATCTGAACCCCGGCAGAGATTTTCTTTGACATCCTCATACCACAGGCAAGTCCGATCTTTTCCCTTTTATATTCACTGTAACCGAACCTGTAATACATTATCCCACCGGTACTTTTGCCTGCAGGGAGGATTAGGCCGGCACTGTAAGTCCCGAGTTCAGGAATATTAAAACGGCTCAGAAAGCTTATTCCTGCAGAATAACTGTTGTTTTCAGTCAGCAGTGCCTGGTTGCTGAATGATGACCAGAAACCACTGCCTGTAGCAGAAACGGATCCCATACCCGTCCCTGCTGCACCGGCTGAATACCACATAGGATCTTCACCTGACAGAGCTAAAGGGACAGAATACAATAACAACAATACCGATATCTTGCGCAGCGAGAACAAGTGAGTCGGATATAATATATAAATATACAAAAAAAATCAATCGGTCAACTGGCCGATTGATTTTTTCAGGAAGACAGGCAGAATATTAGTTAGTTTTATGCTTGAATTTGATTTCTTTTAATTCCTTATTGGCTTCGACGATCTTTTTCTTAAGCGTTTCCTTGTATTTTATGACTTCACTTCTGATCTTCTCATCACCGGCACCGATAATCTGGGCAGCTAAAATGCCGGCATTCTCGGCGGCATTTACTCCTACTGTTGCAACAGGTATGCCCGGCGGCATCTGGAGTATTGAGAATACTGAGTCAAGACCTTCGAAAGAAGCTTTAATAGGAACTCCAATTACAGGCAGGGGTGTAAGGGCAGCAATAACCCCCGGCAAATGAGCAGCCATCCCGGCTGCAGCAATAATAACTTTTATTCCTCTGGCAGCAGCCTCTCTGGCAAAAAGTTCAACTTCTTCCGGTGTACGGTGAGCCGACAATGCATTCATCTCAAAAGGTATCCCGAAATTATCAAGAGCTTTCGCCGTTTTCTCCATGACAGGAAGGTCAGATGTGCTTCCCATAATAATGCTTACCAACGGTTTCATTATATAGTTGAATTTAACTTACTGATCAGAGCAAAAATAAGCTATTATTTTTATATTTTCGCTTCGTCAATGCTTCAGGAGATCTGTTATGAAAGAAATCACAATACTCGACAGGAAATTTTGGGAGATGATACCTGCTTCAGATATTGATACAAGAATAGCAGAGATGGCTGAGGAAATCAACAGGGACTACGAAGGTAAGGAGGTAGTCTTCCTGGTGATACTGAACGGAGCTTTTATGTTTGCTTCGGATCTTTTCAGGAGGATAAGGCTGGATGCAAAAATATCTTTTGTAAAGCTTGTTTCTTACGAAGGGATAAGATCATCGGGAAATGTGAGGGAGCTGATTGGTATTAATGAAGATATCAGCGATAAGCACCTTATTGTCATAGATGATATAGTAGATACAGGTCATACTATGGAAGCTATTATTGAAGAATTATCGAAGCGGAAGGTGGCAGGAGTGAAGGTTGCAACATTGCTTTTTAAGCCGGCTGCCTACCTGAAAAACCTTCCGGTTGATTACGTCGGCCTTAAGATACCAAATGATTTTGTTGTGGGATATGGTTTGGATTATGAGGGATTTGGCAGAAATATGACATCAATTTATACATTAACTAAATAGTAAAAATTTCAATCAATGGTCAATTTTTTAATTTTTGGTCCTCCCGGATCCGGGAAGGGAACTCAATCGGCAAAACTTGCCGGAAAATTCAATCTTGCTCATCTGTCAACAGGAGATATGCTTCGTGCTGAAATAGCTGCAGGCACCGACCTCGGCAAGAAGATGAGCTCAATAATGTCGAAAGGTGAACTTGTTCCCGATGATGTTGTTATTGAAATGATTGCTTCAAAGATTGATGCTACAAAAGGCAAGGACGGATTTCTTTTCGATGGATTCCCGAGAACTGTTGAACAGACAGTTGCACTGGAGAAAATGCTGAACAAGAGAAATATGAAGATCGACAGTATGCTTGTCCTTGATGTTGATCATGACGAACTTGTAAAAAGGCTCATTGCCAGGGCAGAACTATCGGGAAGACCTGATGATAAAGATCCGGCGGTTATTGAAAATCGTATTGATGTTTATAAGTCAAAAACAGAACCTATTATTGAGTACTGCCGTGAAAAGGGTATATATAAACCGATAAACGGGATGGGATCAATTGATGAGATATTCACAAGACTCAGTGATTACATGAATGAATTCATGTAGTTTGTCTTTCTTTTATGTTCATTTTCTTGCTGTTGTATTAAGCTATTTTGCATATCAGTTATAATATAAGATGGCCGAGTCAAATTTTGTCGATTATATAAAGATTTTTTGCAGATCGGGAAAAGGCGGCCCGGGTTCAGCGCATCTCATGAGGGCAAAATTCATTCCTAAAGGAGGTCCTGACGGAGGCGATGGAGGAAGGGGAGGCAACATAATACTACGTGGAGATGATCAGATGTGGACCTTACTCCATCTTAGATACAGGCCTCATATATTCGCCGGCGACGGAGGTCATGGCGGATCACAGCAGTCAACAGGGGCTGATGGTAAGGATCAGATAATTGAAGTGCCGCTTGGCACTATTGCACGTGATGCTGAAACCAATGATATTATTTGCGAGATAACTGAGCATAAACAGGAAAAGATCCTTTTAAAAGGGGGAAGAGGAGGAAAAGGAAATGTGCATTTTAAATCGGCAACCAATCAGACCCCGAGGTATGCACAACCCGGAGAGCCTTCAGTTGAGGGATGGATAATTCTAGAATTGAAAATACTTGCCGACGTTGGCCTTGTAGGATTTCCAAATGCCGGTAAGTCAACTCTTCTTTCTGTAGTGTCAGCCGCAAAACCCAGGATTGCAGATTATCCTTTTACAACACTCACACCCAATCTTGGAATTGTAAATTACCGTGATAACAAGTCATTTGTCATGGCGGATATTCCGGGAATTATTGAAGGTGCCCACGAAGGGAAAGGACTTGGGATCAGATTTCTCAGACATATAGAAAGAAACTCAATCCTTTTATTCGTCATTCCGGCAGATAGCAAGGATATAAGGGAAGAATATGATATTCTTCTCAATGAGCTTAAAATGTACAATCCTGAGTTGCTTGACAAAAAACGGATTCTGGCAATCTCAAAATCGGACCTTCTCGACGAAGAACTCCTGAACGAGATGAAAGATGAGCTGCCCGATGTGCCCGGAGTATTTATATCTTCTTTCTCAGGACAGGGTATTACCAGACTGAAGGATATACTTTGGAGAGAACTTGTATCGATCTGATAATAGGACCATGTTTCTTGAACAACTTGACAAACAATTATTTCTGCTGATTAATTCTGCCAATTCACCCTTCTGGGATAAGCTTATGTATGCAATAAGCGGAAAAATGATTTGGATCCCTTTATATCTGGGAATCCTTGTTTATATCTGGTTCAGAAACAAAAAAAAATTCCCCATAATTGTTTTATTCATTGCTCTTGCTGCTGTTTTTGCCGACCAGTCATCGGTTCATTTTTTTAAAAATGTATTCCACAGACTTAGACCTTGTCATGATCCTGAATTGTCAGGACTGGTCCATCTTGTAAAAGGAGAATGTGGAGGTTTATACGGATTTGTATCATCACATGCCTCAAATTCCTTCAATGTTGCTCTTGTAAGTCTTATGTTCATAAAAAAGAAATGGTTCACTTTTGGTATTTTATGTTGGGCTGCTGTAATAGGTTACAGCAGGATATACCTTGGAGTCCATTTCCCGGGAGATGTGATCTGCGGTGCCCTTCTTGGCTCATTTACAGGGTGGTTTTTTTACAGGCTATATGATTTTACAGACAAAAGGTTTCTAAGGGGAACTGTAAAACTCTTGCCAGATGATGAGAACAAATAAATGATAAACACATATTCTCCGGATAAAGGCTTTGTGTTGTCTGGCATAAAAAGAACTTGTTTTTGACCTTGCAACACAGGGTGAAAATCTTCGGGAGAACGTGTTTTCTGTAAACTTGCTGCTTTTTATGGACATTCTGAAGTCAATATTAGTTTGGCTGATCGGGATTGCATTCATTATAATATTTTTCCCGGTGACTTTTCTAATCTGGTTCATTGTACTTCCATTTGATAGAAATCGTACTGTAGTGCACGGCATGCTTGTTTTTCAGTCATTGCTTGTTTCACATATCATCCCTATCTGGAGTCTGAGAATAGAGGGAAGAGATAAAGCAGTTAAAGGAACAACGTATGTTATTATCTCAAATCATCAGTCAATTCTGGATATCCTGCTGATAAACTGTTTGAGATACCGTTTCCGGTGGATCTCAAAAATTGAAAATACAAAGCTCCCCTTAATTGGCTGGTATCTAAAAATGGCGGATTATTTAACAGTTGACAGGGCTAATAAGGAAAGCAAAAAGAAAATGATTGAGGAGGCTCTTGATTGCCTTAAAAGGAATATATCAATAATGCTTTTCCCCGAAGGAACAAGGTCTGCTGACGGGCAGATAGGTTTCTTTAAAAGAGGTGCATTCCAGCTTGCAATTCTGGCAGAAAAACCTATATTACCCGTTATAATAGACGGATCGGGAGGGGTTCTTCCCAAGCATGGCCTTGTTTTTGGAGGGTTTCATAAAATAGTTGTAAGGGTACTTGACCCTGTACCGCTTGAAAGATTCGGTACAAAGGATTGGGATGCTCTGGCACTTAAGTTTCAGACAATGATGACAGAAGAACTCAGAAAACTGAGAGAAGAAAATACAAGCTGAATGACACAAAATCCATCATACCGCAGGATTCTGCACAGAATGGGATATTATAATTACCAGCAGGGTCTTATTAATAATTTCCTTGTGCAGGAAAATGGATGGCTTAATCATCAGCAGAAATGCAGGAATTTCATACTTAAGGCAATTGAATATTTTAAGCCGGGGAAAATTACTGTTCTTGGCAGCGGATGGCTTATGGAGCTACCGCTTATTGAAATGGTGGAACAAACTGATGAAATATGTCTTGTTGATATAATTCACCCCCAGGAGGTAGTGACCCAGGTCTCTTCTTTAAAGAAAGTAAAACTAATTAAAGATGATGTTTCAGGAGGGCTGATAGAAAAGGTGTGGGAAGCAGCAGGGAGGCGCACCTTTTTGAACAGGCTTAAGTCCCTGGACGGCCTGGAGGTACCTGAATACAGCTCCCTTGATGATCCGGGCCTTGTAATTTCACTTAACATACTGACACAGATTGAAGTACTGCCTCTGGCTCTTTTGCGAAAGAAGGCAAAGGTCTCTGAAGACGAATATCTCCTTCTCAGGAAGAAAATTCAGTCGAAGCACCTGGAATACATTAAACAGCATGATTCAGTAATTATCTCTGATATTTCTGAACTGATTACAAGAATCGGAGGTAAAACAGAAAAGGTGAACACCCTTCTTGTTGATTTGCCTGAAGGTATTTTAAGGGATAACTGGCAGTGGGATGTAGATCTGAAGGGCCGTGATTATAATCTCAGGCATTCGTCATTTGAAGTGACAGCTGTAATTCTTTGACTATGATTGCAAGAGGCAAAACTGAATATTCGAATTTTGCAGCAAAATACCGGGATCAGGCAGAAAAAGAAAGGAAAGTTTTGCTTTTGATCTCTGTTTTTCGCCTGGTCGTCTTTGTCGGAGGCATAGTCCTTTCATGCTTGGCATTTACCTTATCGAAATATTATGGTTTTGTCGCTTTAATACTGACCCTGGTAATATTTATTTATTTGCTTATGTTATATTCCAGACATCTGGCAAAGCAGCAATATCTTTTGAATCTGGAGCTTATTAATCAAAATGAGATAAAGGCAGGGGAAGGTGATTTTTCGATATTCCCGGACGGATCTTCCTTCATTGCAAAGGGGCATGATTTTTCTTATGATACTGATATATTTGGCCCGGGGTCATTATTTCAGTTCCTTAACAGGACCTGTACCGGTTATGGCAGTGAAGTTCTTGCCTGCTGGCTGTCCGACCCCTATGAATTACGTACTGTGCTTAGGGAAAGACAGCAAACTGTAGCAGAAATCGGACTTAAGATAATATGGCGACAAAGTTTTCTTGCAACAGGCATTAACAGGAATCTTGACAGAAATAATATCCTGGGAATGACAAAATGGTTGGCGCTTGGACAGAAGAACAAATCATCCGCAGTCCGGAGGATTTGTTTATTGGCCCTTCCCTCCCTGGCTTGTATTACACTTTTACTGACAGTTGCGGGCCTGGTACATTATAGTATTTTCGTTTCAATATTTCTGGCAAATCTTTTAATTGTTTTCGTTAACCTTAAAAACACTCAGTCGGTTCACGAAGAGTTGACGGGCAGATATAACTTTTTGTCGTCATTGGGCAGTCTTATTGAGCTTATTGAAAGTGAGCAATTCGAGTCAACCCTTATTGAGAAAATGAAGGAAGACATTAAAGGAAGCAGACTATCGGCAGTGAAAGCCCTGAAAGAGTTGAGCGGGATCATCCGGGCATTTGACAGTCGCCTTAATATCTTTGTAGGCTTTATTTTCAATGGATTATTTCTGTGGGACCTTCGTTGTGTGAAGAGACTTGATGGCTGGAAGGGTGGTTACGGGAAAAAATTTCCTGCCTGGCTCGATATGCTTGGGCAGGTTGACGCTTTTATAAGTCTGGGTAACTATGCATATAATAATCCTGAATTTGTTTATCCCCTTCCTTCGGATGATATGACGCCTTTTAAAGCCAGGCAACTTGGGCATCCTCTTATAGATAACAGTAAAAGGGTTTGTAATGATTTTGTGCTCCCTTCAAAGGGCATGATTTGCATAATAACGGGAGCTAATATGGCAGGTAAAAGCACTTTCCTGAGGACTGTTGCTGTTAATATGATACTTGCAATGGTCGGAGCCCCGGTATGTGCCCTTGAGATGAAATTCCTGCCGACAAGATTGTTTACAAGTATGCGGACAACTGATTCGCTCACGTCAAACGAATCATATTTCTATGCTGAGCTTAAAAGACTCAGACAACTTCAACAGATGGTGCTTACAGGAGAGAATATCCTTTTTATTCTTGATGAGATTCTTAAGGGAACCAATTCAGAAGATAAAAGCTTGGGATCGAAGCTATTCCTGAATAAAATAATTAGTCTCGGCGGGACCGGCCTTATAGCCACACACGACACCACACTTGGTCGTCTGGAAGAAGAATACCCTGAAGTGATAATAAATAAATGCATTGAGGTTGAGATAGATGGAGAGATAATTCATTTCGATTATAAACTGCGTGATGGAATTGCAAGTAAAAAGAATGCAGTTTTATTAATGAAACAAATGGGTATAATTTCCTGAATACAATTAGCAGTTTTCAGTTTTATTTCCAAGCTCCTGCCTGCAGCACTTTTTATTCTTTTTCAGCTCTTTATCTGCAGATGCCAGAGGATAAATAGATTTAATTGTTGAAAAAATGATAACCGGAGACACCTCTAATTAACTATATTTGCGCAAAATTTCCTGAAAATGTCTGTCGGGTATTCTGAAGAGCATATAAAAACACTTGAATGGAGGGAACATATCAGGCTTCGTCCCGGTATGTACATTGGCAAATTGGGTGATGGGGCCTCACAGGATGACGGCATCTATGTCCTGTTGAAGGAAGTGATGGATAATGCCATTGATGAATTTATGATGGGTTACGGGAAGAAAGTGGATGTCGGGATAAACGGAAGTGAAGTCAGGGTGAGGGATTATGGCCGAGGCATCCCTCTTGGTAAGCTGCTCGATGCTGTTTCTAGAATGAATACCGGAGCCAAATACGATTCAAAGGTTTTCAAGAAATCAGTAGGGCTTAACGGGATTGGCGTTAAAGCTGTTAATGCTCTATCTTCAAGATTTGTTGTAAAATCGATTCGTGACAGACAGTTGAAGATCGTAGAGTTTGAACACGGACTGCTTGTAAAAGACCATCCTATTAGCGCGACAGATGAGGAAAATGGGGTTGAAGTAATATTTCAGCCTGATGAGAACATGTTTGGGAATTATTCCTATATGTCGGAATACGTAGATACAATGATGAAAAACTACGTATATCTGAATTCCGGACTTGTTATTAACTTTAATGGTAATAAATTCTTTTCCAGGAACGGACTGGCAGACCTCCTTAACGAGAACATGAGCAGGGAAGGCCTCTATCCGCTTATTCATCTTATTGGAGAAGATATTGAGGTGGCATTCACTCATGATATTCAGTACGGAGAAGATTACTACAGCTTTGTCAATGGTCAGAATACAACACAGGGAGGTACACATCTTGTGGCCTTCAAGGAAGCACTTGTAAGAACAATAAGGGATTTTTACAAGAAGGATTATGATCCTGCCGACATACGTTCATCTATAATAGCTGCCATAAGCATTAAAGTTGAGGAGCCGATATTTGAATCACAGACAAAGACCAAGCTGGGATCAAAGGATATGGGTCCGGAAGGGCCATCGGTAAGGACCTTCATCAATGATTTTATAAAGAAACACCTCGATGATTATCTTCATAAAAATTATGAGACTGCAGGCATCCTGCTGAAGAAAATCCAGGAATCGGAAAAAGAAAGAAAAGCTATTTCTTCAATCCAGAAAATCGCCCGGGAGCGGGCAAAAAAGGTAAGTCTGCATAATAAAAAACTGAGAGATTGCAGGGTGCACTATAACACAAATGAGCCGAACAGGCTCGATTCAACAATATTTATTACCGAAGGTGATTCTGCAAGTGGTTCGATAACCAAATCCAGAAATGTTGAGACTCAGGCTGTTTTCAGCCTGAGAGGCAAACCGCTTAATTCTTTCGGGCTGACTAAAAAGATTGTTTATGAGAATGAAGAATTCAACCTTCTTCAGGCTGCACTTAACATAGAAGACGGCATCGAGAATCTCCGCTATAACAATGTTGTAATAGCGACTGATGCCGATGTCGATGGTATGCATATAAGGCTGCTTATGCTTACCTTCTTCCTTCAGTTTTTCCCTGAACTTGTTAAGAAGGGACATGTATATATACTTCAGACACCTCTTTTCAGGGTGAGGAATAAGAAAGAAACAAGATATTGTTATAGCATTGAGGAAAAGTTGAAAGCTATCAGGGATATGGGTCCTGACCCTGAAATAACGCGTTTCAAGGGACTTGGAGAGATATCTCCCGATGAATTTGGTCATTTTATCGGCAAAGATATGCGCCTTGAGCCTGTGAGAATGAAGAAAAACGATACTGTGAACAGTTATCTTGAGTTTTACATGGGAAAGAACACCCAGGCGCGTCAGGATTTTATTATTGAGAATCTCAGGGTTGAGGAAGACGTTGAGGAAGAAGAAAGATAAAATGTTTTTCAGGGAGTGGTTGGGCTAACTATGGAAGAATTTGAACTTGATAATAAAATACCTGTTGCAGGCGAGACTTCTGCCAAGGGAGGCGGGGAGATTGAAGCGCTGCATACAGGAACTGCATTGTCGGGGATGTACCGGGACTGGTTCCTTGATTATGCTTCTTATGTGATCCTTGAACGTGCCGTGCCGCATCTTAATGATGGCTTTAAACCTGTTCAGCGGCGTATTCTCCATTCGATGAAAAGAATGGATGACGGGCGCTTCAATAAGGTGGCCAATATTATCGGGCATACCATGCAGTTTCATCCGCATGGTGATGCTTCAATAGGAGATGCCCTGACTCAGCTCGGAGAAAAAGACTTGCTTATCGATTTACAGGGTAACTGGGGAAATATCCTTACAGGCGATGTTGCAGCTGCACCACGATATATTGAAGCCCGGCTTTCCAAATTTGCTCTCGAAGTAATTTTCAACCCAAAGACAACTGAATGGAAATCGTCTTACGACGGCCGTAATAAAGAACCTGTAACCTTGCCTGTTAAATTTCCTCTTCTTCTTTTCATGGGAGCTGAAGGCATTGCCGTAGGTCTGGCTTCAAAAATCCTTCCGCATAACTTTAACGAACTGATAGATGCTACAATCAATTATCTGCAAGGCCATGATTTTAGTATATATCCCGATTTCCCAACAGGAGGGATGATAGATGTTTCGAGATATAATGACGGACAAAGAGGCGGAGTTGTCAAGGTAAGGGCAAGGATCGAAAAAGTCGACAAAAAAGAGCTTGTTATAACTGAGATACCTTTTGGAAAGACAACATCCTCCCTTATTGAATCAATAATCAAGGCCAATGATAAAGGAAAGATAAAGATCAAAAAAATAGATGACAATACTGCAGCCAATGTAGAGATTGTCATCAGCCTTATGTCCGGCGTCTCGCCTGATAAGACAATTGATGCCCTCTATGCCTTTACAGATTGCGAGTATTCGATTTCACCGAATACATGCGTGATAACGGAAAATAAACCGTCTTTTATGGGTGTCAGCTCTTTACTGAAGCACTCAGCCGACAGGACCGTTTTTCTGTTAAAAAGTGAACTTGAGATAAGACTGGCTGAACTTCAGGATGATTGGCACTATTCATCACTCGAGCGCATCTTTATCGAGGAAAAGATCTATCGTGATATAGAGGAATGTGAGACATGGGAGTCTGTCATAACAACAATTGATAAAGGACTCGAACCCTTCAAAAAGAAACTTTTCCGTGAAGTGACCCGCGAGGATATAATCAGGCTGACTGAAATAAAGATTAAAAGAATTTCCAAATACGATTCTGCAAAAGCAAACCAGCATATTAAGGATATAGAGCTGGAAATGGAAGAGGTAAAAAATCATCTTAATAATATTATACCCTTTACGATAAACTATTTCAAACAGATAAAGAAAAAATATGGTAAGGGCAGGGAAAGAAAAACAGAAATAAGAAGCTTTGATACAATAGAGGCAACAAAAGTAGTGGCAAATAATGCCCGGCTTTATATCAATGCAAAAGAAGGATTTATAGGGACCAGCCTGAAGAAAGATGAATTTGTATGTGAGTGTTCGGATATTGACGACATAATAGTTATAAGGAGAGATGGAGCTTACCTGGTAACAAAGGTTGCCGATAAGATCTTTGTCGGAAATGATATTATTTATGCTCAGGTTTTTCTTAAGAACGATGAACGTACAATCTATAATATCGTCTATCAGGATGGGAAAGACGGTCCGCTGCTTGCCAAGAGATGTGCGATAACCGGACTTACACGCGATAAGGAATATAATCTTACAAAGAGTACACCGGGTTCGCGGATCGTTTATTTCAGCGCCAATCCAAATGGTGAAGCTGAGGTGATAAGGGTACATCATAAGCCAAAAGCGCGTCTTAAAAAACTCGTCTTTGAATTTGATTTCGGGCAGTTGGCAATTAAAGGCAAGTCGTCAATGGGAAATATACTTACAAAAAACCCTGTTCAGAAAATCGTGCTTAAGGAAAAAGGGCTTTCTACTCTTGGCGACAGGAAGATTTGGTTTGACGATGCAGTATTCAGGCTCAATGTAGATGGAAGAGGAATTTACCTGGGAGAATTCAGCGCCGATGACAAGTTATTGGTTATAACAAAGAACGGATATTTCAGACATACTGGTTTTGATCTTTCAAATCATTTTGAGGAGAACATACTTCTAATAGAAAAATACAAGCCAGAGAAGGTCTTTTCCGTGATCTACTGGGATGCTGACCAGCATTATTATTATGTAAAGAGGTTTATGACAGAAGAATCCGAAAGGCCTTTATGTTTCATTGGCGAGAATCCCGAATCAAAACTGATAAGTATAACTGAAGTTGAATATCCGCGGTTCGAGATTAAATTCGGGGGTAAGCATAAAAACCGGGAGAATGAGATAATTGAAGTTGAAGAGTTCATCGGAGTGAAAAGCTATAAGGCCAAAGGCAAAAGACTTACAAACTACGTTGTTGATAATATCCATGAAGTTGAGCCGGTTGTAAAGAAAGAAAATGTATCCCGGGAAGACAAGGAAGATATTGTTGAAACACGAAAACAGCTAAGAGACGATCCCGCTCAAATGAAACTTGAATTATAATGCCCCGGAATAAAATTGTATACATTATTGGATTCATGGGTAGCGGAAAATCGACTGCAGGAAGAAAACTTGCTCAGTCTCTTGGGTGGAAATTTATAGACCTTGACAGGAAAATAGAAGAATTTGCCGGAAAAACAATTACCGATATTTTTGAACAGGATGGAGAAAGTCATTTCAGGATGATAGAATCGGAAATACTGCAGAAGGTGGGTTCATTTACAGAGACAATAGTTTCAACCGGAGGAGGGACCCCATGCCATGATGATAATATGGAGTATATGCTTTCAACTGGATTAACTGTTTACCTGAAAATGACACCGGAACAGCTTGCAAGACGTTTGCTGGAATCGTCAGGAGAAAGGCCGCTTATAAAGAACGTGCCAGATGAGCATCTTGAGACATTCATTGAAAAAATGCTCACAAAACGAGAAAAATGGTATGGAAGGGCAAGTCTTATTGTTGATGGAATGTTTGTTGATTCTTCTTTGTTAAACAATTTAATTATCGGGAAATTTGAATTGATTTAATTCTTAATTTAGTAAGGTAAATACCGCAACTGTAATGAGCAATAGACAATTTACAGTCAGATCAGGGGAATCGGAAACACTAAATGAAGGTAAATCAAACGATTGGGGGTCTTTGGTTAATAGATTCTCCGGTGAAAGGCTTTTTAAATATAACTATTTCAACATAATATGTGGCGATCTTTCTTCTGTCACAACAACAAAAAACAAATGGTTTACTGAATATATTCTAAAAGCCGGCTCAGAAGGTGATCCGAATCTGCTGCCTGTGATTAAAAAAATTGTTGCAGATACTTCACTTAATGAAAGTTTGCGCCAGAGGGCATCTGAGATATCTGAAAATCTTGAAGAGATTGATTTTTCCGTAACCGAAGCTAAATTTCCCGATCTTAATGAGGAAAAGAAGATTCTTGCAGCAAGACGGATGCTTGTAGGTATAAGGATGCCCCGGACATCTGAAATACTCCGCCTTCTGAAAGACAACTCAATTGCGGTCAACAGGATCGCGCTTTTTATGGTTGGAAAGTTCAGAATCATATCATTGATCCCTGAAGTATGCGAGGCTCTTACAACAGAAGGGCTGGAAGGAAATGCTGTTTCAGTGCTGCAGTCATTTGGGACCGAAGCTGAAAGTGAATTGTTTAAGTGCTATTTTAAATACTCCGGTAATCCGGAGGTATGTACAAATATCCTCTGGATATTTAACAAAAACGCTTCGGCAAGAAGCATTTCGTTCAGTTTTGAAATGCTATGGGCTACTTCAAGGAAGGTAAGAGAAATGGCCCTGGTATTACTCCTTGATAACAAATATAAACCATCATCAGCGGACAGAAACCGTCTTTTTAAATTATTGTTTGAAACAGCAGGTATAATTGCTGACCTTATATCAGCAGACATTGTATTCAGAAAGAATAATAAGAACCACCTTGCCGATGTGATCAATAAAGAATGTTCAAGGTGGAAGTTTTTCTTTGCGGGGATTTATTCATTGATGAATAATCAGGATAGTATTATTGAGCTAAAGGACAAAACGAATACTGAAATGCCTGATTTTGACAAACATGCTAATAACTTAGCTGCTATAATTCTTGGTAGGAAAAGAAATTTCCCTTTGATTTCCTTAGGAAAAAGTACTGAAGAAAGAAAATTTAGAAAGCTGAATCACTACTTCAATCTCACTCTACCCTCTTATGATGAATTGTGCGAGAAGATAATTAACTATAATTATAATTCAATAAGTGTTTGGACAAAGGCTTGTTTAATCCGGGAACTGGATTTCCCCAGGAATAAAGCTATTGAGGATTCGGTAATTGCTCTTCTTTTTGGTTCTGAAGAATTACTTCAGGAAGAAGCAGCAAGATTACTTTCAGCATCAGGGTCTGAAAATTATAGCTCAGTTTTGCAAAGGATACCTGAAAATACAAGATCGAGAATCGGGAAGATCGGTTTTCCGGTATATGATAACGAAGCAATGCTTTTTGAGAAGACCAGGTTTCTTGCTAAATTATTCGGAGGAATACCTGAGGATGAATTGTTAATGCTTGCTTCGAGGATGAAGTTTATAAGGAATAGTGAAAAGCCGCTTATCGAGAGTAAATGCCTGGTATGGACCTTGTTTCCAGGCAACATCAATCCGGATGTGATAATATTAAATCACAGTAACCAGAGCGATATTTCTGGTAAAATAAAGGGTGCCGACTTATATATTTTATCTCTTGAGTCGGTTGATGTATTTCATCGTCATTTTCCTGAGCACTCATTTGAAATTCTGAAGTACATTGATGAAAATGAATAATCAGATAATCCGGTATTTATAGTATATATCATATTGCAGGAAGAACATGGTAGCAGAAGAAATAAAAGACAGGAACAATCCTTTTCCCGGGCTGAGACCATTCCTTCAGGAAGAAAGCAGGTTTTTCTTTGGGCGGGAAAATGAGACCAGGGAAATAATACGGAAACTGTATGAAAACAGGTTCATTGCTGTGATCGGGTCATCCGGTAGCGGAAAATCATCACTGGTGAATTCAGGTGTTATTCCAGGCTTACTTAATTATAAGAATGCAGAAGCATGGAAGGTAATTTCATTGCGCCCCGGTAGCAATCCTCTTAAGAACCTCTCAGATGCTTTTGCAAGGTCTATCCTTAACAATAATAATGATTTTGGCGAGTCTGATGATATGGAGATATCGCATCTCAGGGATAATCCAAATTGGATATCATCATTGAAGAATATAATTGCCGGATCGGGAGAAAAGGTTCTTATTGTTGTTGATCAGTTTGAAGAGCTCTTTACAAGAAATTCTGAAGATAACCATTACAACAAACCGGAAGATGCTGTCAGATTTGCCGGATTGCTTGAAAATGCCGTTAAACAGGAGTCATTCGAGGTATATGTTATTATCCTTGTGCGTACGGATTTTATTGGTGAATGTGCCGGATTTCATGGTCTTATTAAAATGATGAATAACAGTAATTTCCTTATGCCTCGCATGACATTGGAAAATTGCAAAGCTGTTATTGAGAATCCTCTTAAAGCTGTTGGAGCAGAGATAGATCCCAAATTTGTTGATACTATCCTTAATGATCTGGGGGATCAGCCTGATCAGCTTCCTGTGCTGCAGCATCTTATGATGCGTTCTTTTGACTATTGGAAAGAGCATGGAGCCGGGAGCAGACCTATTGAAATAACCGATTATATTGCTGTCGGTACAATAACTGGTGCCATGTCACGCCATGCCGATGAGGCTTTTAATGAACTTAGCGATGAGGGTAAGGATATTTGCAAAAGATTTTTTAAGGCTATAACAGGAAAGGGGAGCGATAACAGGGATATAAGGCATCCCATGACATTTGGAGCTTTAAAATCAGTAGTACAGTGTAATGAGAAGGATCTGTTAAATGTTATCGAAAAGTTCCGGGCTGTCAAAAGATCTTTTATCGTGCCACGTTATGACACTCCAATAAACGATGATACATTTATTGATATCTCTCACGAGAGTATTATGCATCTCTGGGGCAGGTTAAAGGAATGGATAGATGACGAAGCGGCAAGTGTGAGAATATACAGGCGGCTTTCTGAAGCATCAGCCATGTATCAGCAGGGAAAAACGACACTTCTGAAAAATCCGGATCTGCAAATTGCAATTAACTGGAGAGAGAAACAAAAACCAACAGTAGAGTGGGCTGAAAGATACGATCCTGCTTTTGAAAGAGCCATTGTATATCTTCGTACAAGCGAAAAGGCATTGATAGATGAGGAGGAGCGCAAATCGATACTCCAGAAAAAGAAGATAAGGACCGGAAGAATAATTGCTTCAATCCTGGGAATCTTTGCAGTAATTTTCCTGGGCCTGATGCTTGTAACATTTACCCAGAAGAATGCAATAAACAAGCAGCGCGCGGAAGCATTAAAACAGAAAGCTGCTGCCGTGGAATATGCGACTGCATCGGAACGGGTTGCAATAGCCTCAAGGATACAGTTGGCATCTGCAGATTCGGTTGCCGATGCAGCAAAAAAGAATGAAGCGGAGGCATTACAGCAGAAAGCAATATTTGAAAACCGGAGCCTTGTTGCAGAACGCCGGATAATTAATGCTGAAACCGCTGTTAAAAACGCAATCGACGAAAAAAACCTGGTTGCTGGTAAAAGGATGGTATCGCTTGGTAAATCGCTGGCGCTTAAATCTTTGCTTATGACTGAGCAGAAAGATCTACAGGCTCTTCTGGCTTATCAGGGCTATCTTTTTAACAAGCGCAATGGAGGCAATAGTAACGATGCAGATATTTATCAGGGACTTTATAATATTACAAAAACCTATGGAAACCAGAACTATAGGAATTTTTCCGGACATACTGATGCAATAACAAGTATCGCCTTTGTACCCGGTCAGAGGGAATTCTATACCTCCGGAGAAGATGGAAAGATAATCAAATGGGGACTGGACAACAGGAATCAGAGTCTGCAGGTTATTTATTCAGGATCTGAGATCATAAATGTTCTCGCAATAAGTTCTGATCAGAACTGGTTGGCTTCAGGCAGTCAGAATGCCGGAATAAAAATGATACCTCTGAAGGGTAACGGTATCGGATATGAGCTTAAAGGTCACACCGGGCCTATAAAGTCCCTTATATTTTCCTATGACGGGCGCTATCTTTATTCAGCATCACTCGATGGCAGGGTGCTTAAATGGGATTTGTCAGTAAGGACATCTACTGATATATCACAAGGATTGGGCGAGATTACATCCATTGACCTGTCATCCGACAACAGGTATATCGCAGGTATAAACAATGAAGGGAAAGTAATTGTATGGGATCCGGTAAAAATTACTGATAACTTCAGGATTGAAGCGGAGGGTAAAAGGATAAAAACAGTCAGATTCAAACCTGACGATGATATTCTTGGAATTGGATATACCGACGGATTCTTCGAATTATGGGATATATCGTCAAAGGCGAAGCTCTCGGGAATTAAAGCGCATACAGATGAAGTTAATGATATCCGTTTCAACAGTAAATTCTCACAGATAGCAACAGCATCAAACGATGGCTTAATTAAACTCTGGAACTCAGAGGATTTTACGGTGCTCCCCATAAGCCTTGAAGATAATGAGGGACTGGTAATATCGATCGAATTCAGTCCTGACGGCCAGGTTATCGTGTCAGGAAGTACAGGGAAATCGAATAATCTTAAAGGCCGTGCTACAAATAATGAACTTCTTGCACAAGATGTCTGTTCAGCTATTACAAGAAACTTCACAACGGATGAATGGATTTCTTATGTGGGAAGGGATATTCCTTACGAGGCAACATGTACTGAAAATCAGTATAATATAAAGGTTAAGGAGATAAAATAAAACTCTTCTTGCCAGAGCTTGATTTTTCCCTAAATTTGCAGACTTTCAGGATGCTCTGAACAAGAGCACTTAGTTATGTGTTTATTCAAAAAAACATGATTATATGAAGAACAGGAAAACATTATTGATGATACTTGATGGCTGGGGTATCGGTGATGGTTCAAAATCGGATGTTATAAGCACTGCGCCAACACCAAATCTTGATCTTCTGAGAGATGGTTACCCTCATTCAAGACTCTTTGCTTCAGGTGAGGATGTTGGTCTGCCTGACGGACAAATGGGTAATTCGGAGGTGGGTCATCTGAACATAGGAGCAGGTAGAATCATTTACCAGGACCTTGTTAAAATAAACCTGGAGTGCAAGACAGGCGAGATAAGGAAGAACAGGGTGCTGACAGAAGCCTTTACTTATGCACGTGACAATAATAAGCAGGTCCATTTCATGGGTTTATTGTCTGACGGAGGGGTTCACTCAATGGATAAGCATCTCTATTACCTGTGTGATATTACAAAGGATTACGGGCTCAGAAATGTTTTTGTTCATGGTTTCGGAGACGGACGTGATACTGATCCGCGGAGTGGTAAGGGTTATATGAAGAATCTTCTTGATAATCTGAAAGGCTCTGATGTTAAGGTAGCCTCTTTTATTGGAAGATATTATGCGATGGACAGGGACAAAAGATGGGAGAGGATCAGGGAAGCCTATGATCTGATTGTTCATGGCAAGGGGGAAAAGACTGCAGACATCCTCGATGCTATGCAGAGATCATACGATGAAGGCATAACAGATGAATTTATGAAACCACTCGTTGTTGTCAATGATAATGATGAAGCTGTTGGAACCATAAAGGAAGGTGATGTGGTTGTCTTTTTTAATTTCAGAAATGACAGGGCCAAAGAACTTACGATTGTCCTTACACAAAAAGACATGCCGGAGTTTGGAATGAAGACATTGCCGCTTCATTATTGCACATTGACCCCTTATGACGCTACTTTTAAAGGGCTTCATGTTATTTATCCAAAGGAAAATGCAGATAATACAATAGGCGAGGTGCTTGCACGGGCGGGTAAACGCCAGTTAAGGATAGCTGAGACTGAAAAATACGCTCATGTTACTTTCTTTTTTTCAGGAGGAAGGGAAGAGGCCTTTGAAAATGAAGAGAGAATACTAATTGATTCGCCAAAAGTTCCAACATATGATCTTCAGCCTGAGATGAGCGCTTATCAGGTAAAAGATGCTGTAATAAAAGCTATTGAGACAGAGAAGTTTGATTTTATCTGCCTGAATTTTGCAAATGGTGATATGGTTGGACATACAGGTGTTTATAAAGCAATAATGAAAGCAGTAACAACTGTTGATGAGTGTGTCGGCGAAGTAGTGAAAGCTGCAAAAAACAAGAATTATGATGTTCTCATAATAGCCGATCATGGCAATGCCGATTATGCCCTCAATGATGATGGCACTCCAAACACTGCCCATTCATTGAATCCGGTACCATGTATCCTTATAAGCAACGAGTACAAATCAATCAGGGAAGGCATTCTGGCCGATGTGGCACCTACCCTGCTTACTATAATGGGTATTGCGATACCGGAGGAAATGACAGGGAAAGTGCTTGTTTAATTCCGGTTTGAATTACTCTGCTTTGAGCCATAATTTACATTGATTGATCTGAAGCTTATCAGTCAAAAAGAAAAGAAAGAGGTAAAAGATAGCCGGGAGTTACGGAACAACTTGATTACTCAATCTTCATATTAACAAGTTCAAGCCTTGTTGATGTAACCTTCAGAACCTTAAATGTTATGTTCTTTATTCGGATCACATCATTATATCCAGGAATATTGCCGTGGAAAAAAAGGATCATCCCGGCAAGCGTTTCATAGTCGTCTTCTTCCGGAAGATTCAGATTATATTTTTCATTCAGGTAATCAATTTCAAGCCTGCCTGAAAAAATGTATTCATTACTGCTTATTACCTTTTCAGTAAACTCGCTTACGTCATGCTCATCTTCAATGTCACCGAAAATCTCCTCAAGGATATCCTCAATGGTGGCCATTCCGGATGTGCCTCCGAACTCATCAACAACAAGTGCCACATTCTTTTTTTCCTCGACAAAAATTTTAAGCAGTTTATTGGCTGTCATTGTCTCAGGTACAATTGCCAGCTTTCTTATATTTGAAATAATATCCGAAGGATTTTTGAAGATGTCTTTAAGTTCGAAATAACCAATAATATTGTCAATTGTTTCTTTATAAACCAGTATCCTGGAGTGCTGGGTTTCGATGAACTTCTCTTTAAGTTCTGAGACAGGACTGTTACATTCAACAGCTTCTATTTCCGTTCTCGGGACCATACACTCCCTGAGCTTGACATTTGAGAAATCAAGAGCGTTGCGGAATATTTTTATATTATGCTGTACAGGTTCCATCCCTTCAAGATCCTTTGTATTAACATTGACAAAGTGATCAAGATCAACCTTGCTGAATACGATATCCTCTTTTGTCTTTTCCCCTTCTTTCTTCTTGAAGAAGATTCTTATAAAAAGATTTGAGGCGGCAAGAATCAGTTTGCTCACAGGATAGAATATCCAGTAAAAAAATATTGTCGGAATGCTTAATAATTTCAGAAAAAAATTCGGGGAGATAATAAATATTGTTTTTGGCAGAAATTCCGAAAAGATCAGTATAAGGGCGGTTGATATCAGTGTGATAAGTATAAGAACGAGGGCATCGGATCCCAGAACAGGTGTTAGTACAGGACTCAGAAGCCTTGAAAAGAACATGCCATAGATGACAAGGGCTATATTATTGCCAATAAGCATTGTGGCAATATATTGTCCGGGATTATTTGTGAAGAACTTTATTATTTTGGAGCCGAAAACGCCCTGTTTATTATCAAGCTCAATGCGGAGCTTGTTTGATGATACAAAGGCTATCTCCATTCCTGAAAAAAAGGCGGAAAATACCATCGTCACCAGAATGATAATTATATATTCCATGCCTTAAAATTAACTGTTTTATTCTTCTTTCAGGTAAATTGTGGCAGATACATTTTTTATTTTTCGTTTTTCGAGCCGCGAGTCGGATTCAAATCCGGTTCCTATGACCGTTTGGTCTTCGTTGGTTATTTTCACCAGCCTGTCGGTGTAGATCAGATCTTTCTCCTGATCCCAGAAGAGCTGGTCAGTTTCAAGCCTGTCATTGGTCTCGTTAACAATTACCACTGAGTCTTTCAACTCCCATAGTTTTTTCTTATCAGTGTACTTCGCGTATTTTGAAGAAGCAAATCCGACTGGTTCAGTTTGTCCGTCATGAAAGTTCACAGTAATACCTGATCTGAACTCGGAATATTGTGATTCTTCTTTGTTGTAGGTTTCCATAATCGGAAAGGTCAATACAAGCTGCATTTTCCCCGAATCGGTAAAAACAGCTTTTGCCCCTTTTGCAGTAAATGCCGGGAGGGTAGCTATCTCGCTTTTCTGGATCTTTTCAATTTTTCTTTCACATGATAAGACAATAAGCGAAAATACTATAGCTGTAAAAATTATAAGTTTAAGGCTGATTATTCTGCAAGATTTGATAACCATATAATTAAGAATGATCTTTATATTTATCCGGAATCTGTTTTGAATTATGTTCCAGGATATAATTAAGTCCCTCGTATACAATATCGGGCATATATTCTACTTTATATTCCAATCTCTCTCTCAAATATCCGCTGTCGCCACCGGTAAGTATTATTTTAATACCCGGATACTTATTTTCAAACGTACGGATGTTCTCATTTATTTCATAGATGAGCCCGTTAACAACTCCTGCGGTGATAGCCTCAAGTGTGTTTTTCCCGGGAGATGAATAAGTAATTGTTGATGATGCGAGCGGCAGTTTTCCGGTAAAATTGTGCAGGGCTTTGAATCTCATGCTGAGCCCGGGTGATATATTTCCTCCTTTGAAGGTTTTGTCTGACAGAAAATCATAAGTTATTGCACTGCCAGCGTCAATAATAAGTATCTTTTTTCCCGGGAAATGATAATAAGCGCCTGCTACTGCTGCTATTCTATCGGAACCAAGCGTTTCAGGCGTTTCGTATTCGTTTTTAAATGGCAGTATTGATTTATGGGAAAGAATATGTACATATGGTATTCCGCGGGTCAGGAGATCTATCACAAATGGAGGTATATTACTGACAGAAGAGATTATTGCCTTGTTGAGCTTTTTTACATAAGGTTCACAGAGTTTTTGCATTCTTTCTGAGGTGAACTGTTTGATGCGGAAAGAGATTTCCTTCTTCTTGCCATCGAAGATTGCCATCTTTGTACAGTTATTGCCAATATCAATTATCAGGTTCATCAAGGCAAATAAAATACAAAATTATGAAAAAGGAAGATTGCCAGGTGAATTAAAGATTAAAAACTCTCAATCTCTCCTATATATAGATATATTTAATTTTTGCTTTCAATACCCTGGAGTATACTGTTTAATATCTGTATTGCTGCTTTTACTGATTTTATTTCCTTTATTGTCAGGCTCAGTTTTGAATCTTTCTGCTTTACAGCCATCTGGCCGTGTTTCTGTCCGATATAATTCATTATTGAAATAAAGAGACTGCTTTTATAGAACTGAGAATCAGGGTCTGATATGAAGTTAGCTATCAGGAGATTGTTTTTCAGCAGGATCTTTTCCACTCCCAGCCGGACAGCAATCCACTTAATTCTTACTATATCGACAAGATCGGCTGCCGGAGGTGGCAAAGGGCCAAAGCGATCGGTAAGTTTGTTTACAAAAGTATGGAGAGTTTCTTCATTCCCTATCTCATTAAGTTCTTTATAAAGTCTTATCCTTTCTGAGATATTTGAGACATATTCATCAGGAAACATAATTTCGAGGTCAGTATCAATCTGGAAATCGCTGACATAAGTTTTATCGGGCCTTAAGGCGGGTTGAGCTTTTAAGGATGGGACAGCAGTATCCTGTTCAATAGGTTCAGTTTCCCTGAGTTCAGTTATTGCCTCGTTCAATATTTTCTGATATGTTTCAAAACCTACATCTGCTATGAATCCGCTTTGTTCACCCCCGAGAAGATTACCGGATCCTCTGATGTCAAGATCCTGCATGGCCAGGTTGAATCCACTCCCTAGTTCTGAAAATTCCTCAATTGCCTTAAGTCGGCGCCGGGCTTCATGGGTAAGGTTGTCAGGCGGAGGAGTAAGGAGATAACAGAATGCCTTTTTATTTGATCGTCCCACTCTCCCTCTAAGCTGGTGCAGTTCAGAAAGTCCGAACTTGTGGGCATCATTTATAAAGATAGTATTGGCATTAGGAATGTCAAGTCCCGATTCAATTATTGTTGTGGCTATTAAAACATCATAATCGCCCTGAATAAAATTGAACATAACATTTTCGATATCAGTTCCTTTCATTTGTCCGTGAACAACAGCTGATTTTACATTGGGACATATCCTGCTGATCTTGGTCTGTATCTCTTTTATATTCTCGACCCTGTTATGAATGACAAAGACCTGTCCGTTTCTTGATACTTCATATTCAATGCCCTCTTTTATTATTTCTTCGTTGAATCCGTGCAGTTCGGTTATGATGGGCATTCTGTTTGGAGGGGGGGTGTTGATAATTGAAAGGTCACGGGCGCCCATCAGAGAGAACTGCAGTGTTCGAGGTATCGGGGTTGCTGTTAGAGTTAAGGTGTCGACATTTGTCTTGAGTTTCTTAAGTTTTTCCTTTACTGAGACACCGAATCTTTGTTCTTCGTCAATTATAAGAAGTCCGAGATCCTTGAAACGGACTTCTTGTCCCACAAGCTTGTGAGTTCCTATAATTATATCGATCTTACCTTCTTCAAGTTGTGATAATATCTTCTTTTGTTCGGCGGCTTTTTTATATCTCGTCAGATATTCTACATTACAGGGGAATCCTTTAAGTCTTTCATTAAATGTTTTATAGTGTTGTAATGCCAGTATTGTTGTCGGGACCAGTACTGCAACCTGTTTACTGTCGGCAGCAGCCTTGAAAGCAGCCCTGATTGCCACTTCGGTTTTTCCGAAGCCTACGTCGCCGCACACAAGGCGATCCATCGGATGAGGAGCCTCCATATCCTCTTTTATAGCGTTTGTTGCAATAAGCTGATCAGGGGTATCCTCATAGATGAATGATGATTCAAGCTCACGTTGCATATATGAATCGGGTGAGAAAGGGTATCCTTTGGAAGCCAGTCTTTTTGCATAAAGGATTATCAGATCTTTTGCAATATCCTTCACTCTGTTCTTTGTGGTTTGCTTAAGTTTCTGCCAGGCGCCGGATCCAAGTTTGTATATTTTTGGGGCTGAATCATCCTTGCCTTTGTATTTTGAGATACGGTGAAGGGAATGGATGCCCACATAGAGGGTATCATTATCCCTGTAAACAAGCTTGATTGCTTCCTGGATCTTTCCGTTAACCTCAATTTTTTCCAGTCCTCCGAATTTGCCGATACCATGATCGATATGCACTACATAATCGCCCGGATTAAGTCCTGTTAATTCTTTCACAGATATGCTCTCATGTCGTGTGAAGTAGCCTCTTATCCTGAATTTATGGTAACGGTCAAAAATCTGGTGGTCGGTATATACAGAAATATTTAGATCATTGTCTGTAAAGCCGCTGTGCAGATTCAGCAGGAGGGGCGTGAACTGCACATCAGGATTTATCTCAGCGAAAATATCCCTTAGCCTGTCGATCTGCGACTGACTTTCAGATATTATGAATGTTCTGTACCCGGAGATCTTGTTGGAGATAAGTTTCTCTGTTAACAGTTTAAAGTTCTTGTTGAATACCGGTTGCAGTTCGGAGCGGAATTCAATAAGTTTCTGAAGAGGGAATGCTCCTCTTTTACCGAATTCTATTATCCTGAATTTTTCACATTCATCAATTAACCTGTTGCCTGTTATTATAAGCTCCTTCTTGCCGGAAAAATGTCCTGATTCTTCTTTTTCCTCAATCTGAAAGAAGATGTTGTTCATTTTATCCCTTATGAAGGCTGAGTCATCAAACCATATCAGGGCTGATGGAGGCAGGAAATCTGTAAATGAATCATTCACTTCTTCAATAGAGATGTCCTGGATATTTGGTATTACTGATATTTGTTTCTGAACAGCAACAGACAACTGATCATCAGTTTTAAAGGTCCTTATTGATTCAACTTCTTCACCAAAAAAATCAATCCTGTAGGGTAAATCTGTTGAATAAGAAAAAAGGTCAGCTATGCTGCCTCTTATTGCATACTGTCCGGGTTCATAAACAAAATCGACCCTTTTAAAATTATATTCTCTTAGCATTTCCTCAAGGAATTCAAGAGAAATCTTATCGCCTTTTGAAATGTTTAATGTGTTCTTCTTCAGGTTGCGGCGGCTTATGACTTTTTCCATAACCGATTCCGGGTAAGAAACTATTATGCCTTTTCTTTTTCCTGAAGCAAGATGATTGAGCGTTTCTGTCCGGAGAACGATATTAGCTGGTTCCGTCTGTTCATACTGAACAGATCTTTTATATGTTGACGGGAAGAAGAATACAGAATCATCACCTGTCAGTGCTACCAGATCGTTATAAAAGTAAGCAGCATCTTCTTTTTCAGGTAACAAAACAAGATGAGTAAGAGAAGTTTTAGAGAAAATTCCGGCCAGGGTCACAGCTTTTAGGGATCCTGCTAAACCCGGGATGCCAATTCGTTGAAATTCTTGTTTTTCAATTGATCCGGCCAGTTCCAGAATCGCTGGGTGTTTATCAAAAAGACCGATAAGTTGATTTTCTTTCATTTGCCGGAATGTGGCGGCAAATTTACTATCATTTTCCGGGAAAACCTTAATTTCTGAAAGTCAGACAGAATGTTACTTTTTGCTCATGCCGTGATCAGACAGAGTACAGTCCAGTTTTATGGAATCCTGTAGAATCATTTGGGTATAAATGGAAATTAAGAACGAGGTTTATTCTATAACAGAATAGTTATCGGTGGTTACTGGTAATCATCCGGAAAAGGTTTTGAGAAATTTTTCAACCTTTTCCACCATTTTATAAGAACCGGCATAAAACGGAGCTCTTTGATGCAGCGACTTTAATTCAAGTTCCATGATTCTGGAAGAACCATCCGATGCTTTTCCGCCAGCCTGCTCTGCAATAAATGAAATCGGATTGCATTCGTAAACAACTCTCAGTTTACCTTGAGGAGCCTTTTCATTCTGCGGGTAAAGGAATACTCCGCCTTTGAGCAGGTTGCGGTGAAAATCAGATACAAGAGAACCAATATATCTCGAAGTAAAAGGCCGGTTTGTATCTTCATCTCTCTCCTGGCAATATTTTATGAATTTCTTGATACCTAAGGGGAAGTAATTATAATTTCCTTCATTAATGGAATAGATATTCCCGTCAACCGGAGTTTTGATATTCAGGTGAGAGAGGCAGAATTCTCCGATAGCCGGATCAAGTGTGAATCCGTTAACACCATTTCCGGTGGAATAAACGAGCATTGTCGAAGAACCATAGATAACATATCCGGCTGCTACCTGGTTGATTCCAGGTTGCAGGAAATCCTCAATTGTTGCAGATCCTTCCATAGGTGACAGCCTGCGGTAAATTGAAAAAATGGAACCTACGGATACATTGTAATCTATATTTGATGAACCATCAAGAGGGTCGATGCAAACAACATATTTCCCCTTTTTGGAGAGGTTGTCTGTGAAGACAATCTCATTCTGGTTCTCTTCGGTAGCTATTCCGCAGCATTCCCCGCTTGACCTTAACGCCTCTATAAATGTTTTGTCTGCGAATATATCAAGTTTCTGTTGCGTTTCTCCCTGTATATTCAGCACTCCTGATTTGCCAAGGATATTAACCAATCCAGCTTTGTTTATCATATTATTGACAATTTTTGCTGCAGTGCCGATATGGTAAAGAAGACTTGAGAGATCCCCTCTTGCAAAAGGGAAATCCTTTTGCCTTTGTACGATAAAATCGTTAAGCGTCGTAATCCTGTATGATTTCATTGTAATTCCGAAGATAGTTTTTTTAATTCGATTTTCTAATTTTTTAGAAATTTTCCAATGTGAAACTATATAAGTTCGGCGGGGTATAGTGCAGGATTGCAGTTACCATGAGATAATTATCGGCGAATTGTCATCTTCCGGAGATTCTGCAAAGGAAAGAGTCGATATGTTTTTCTCGAAACTGAAGAATTATATTAACCGGCCGCTTCTTTATCTGTCAAACTTCAGTCTCTGACCACGGTAGTCCTCTGTGAATAACCCCTTGTTATAAACAATCGTACCGTTCACTATTGTCATGATTATTTTCGATTGGAACCTGGTCCCTTCAAAAGGCGTCCAGCCGCATTTGTGGAGTATGTTTTCCTTTGAGACGGTCCATTGATCATCCGGATCGAAAAGACACAGGTCAGCCTTATATCCTTCCCTTATAAATCCGCGCTGACTGATTTTGAATATAAGTGCCGGATTATGGCACATTTTCTCAACTATCTTCTCAATACTGAATGTTTTTTCATGCCAAAGCTCGAGCATTGAAGGAAGCGAATGTTGGATTACCGGCACGCCGGAGGGAGCTTTAAGGTAAGAACCGGATTTTTCTTCGAAAGTATGGGGTGCATGGTCGGTAGCAATTAGATCAAGAAGATCATTGTTGATCGCCTGGCGCAAAGCTTCCCTGTCAAATTTTGTCTTTATTGCCGGATTGCATTTGATCATAGCACCATATTCATCATAAGCGGAATCTTCAAACCAGAGGTAGTTTACACATGCTTCACCTGTAATCCTTTTGTCCTTTACAGATAATTCGTTGCTCAACAGCTTTATCTCATCTGCAGTCGACACATGGAGGATATGCAGACGGGTGTTGTATTCCATGGCAAGTCTCACAGCATAAGACGCTGATTTAAAACAAGCTTCGCGGCTGCGGATAAGAGGATGCAAACTGAAGGGGATCTCTTCCTGATATTCTTTTGTATAATTATTGATATTTTTTCTGATTATTTTTTCGTCTTCACAATGTGCGGCAACAGGAAGCAAAGCCTCTTTAAAAAGGATCCTTAAAGATTCTTCTTTGTCGGTGAGCATATTACCTGTTGAGGAACCCAGGAATACTTTGATCCCGCCTACCTCCTCCGGATCAGCTTTTAAAACCTCAGTGATATTATCATTTGTTGCACCTAAATAAAATGAGTAATTTATCATTGATTTCTCGGAGGCTGTCCGGCATTTATTATTAAGCTCTTGTATTGTTATAGTTTGCGGAACAGTGTTGGGCATATCCATAAATGAAGTGATGCCTCCGGCTGCTGCTGCCCTGGATTCGGTGATTATATCTCCTTTGTGTGTTAGTCCTGGTTCTCTGAAGTGAACGTGAACATCTATGATGCCGGGGATCAGGAATAAACCTGAAGCATCAATAATCTGAGAATCTTTTGGGGAATCAAGCTGACCGGCAGGACCGACTGCGGATATTATCTCATCCTTTATAAGAAGATCACCCCTGAAAGTTTTCCCTTCATTTACGATTGTGGCATTTCTGATTAATATGGAATTCATCTTCTTCCCTCTTCCGGCTTCCGATTTCCGACTTCAGGCATTTATTTTTCGCAGATTTTCGCAGATTTTCCTAACTCCCTCTCCTCATCTCTCTGTCACCCCTTCTTCAAGCTCTTCAATTTTCCACAACCACTTGCCTCTTATATTTGATAAAGAAGCTCCTCAGTTTCATCCTCAGTACGCCATATAAAGCTTCACTGAATATACCTCCGGACATTTTAGAAATACCCCGCTTCCTGTCAGTAAAAATAATAGGCACCTCAACTAATTTATATCCGAGTTTCCAGGAAACAAATTTCATTTCTATCTGGAAACAATACCCCCTGGATCTTATCCTGAAGGGTTTGATATTCTTAAGTACTTCTTTTTTGTAACAGATGAATCCAGCAGTGGTGTCCATTATTTTCATGCCGGTAATTATCCTTACATATATTGATGCTATGTATGACATCAGAACTCTTGACAGGGGCCAGTTTATAACATTAACACCGCTGACATAACGAGAACCAATTGCAACATCAGCTCCTCCTTCATTACATGCATTGAAAAGTCTCACCAGATCATTGGGATCATGTGAGAAATCGGCATCCATTTCAAAAATATAATTGTACCCCCTTTCAAGTGCCCAGGAAAAGCCAGTAATATAGGCTGTGCCGAGACCCATTTTGCCTGGACGTTCAATCAGATGTATGTTATTATTGGCAGTTTGCAGATTTTTTACAATAGATGCAGTACCGTCAGGAGAATTATCATCTATGACAAGGATTTCAAAGGGGACACTTAGTGAAAAAATTGACTTTATCAGAGCTTCAATGTTTTCTTTCTCCTTGTAGGTAGGTATTATTACTAAATTCGACATGAAAATTAAATAATTGCTAAAATA
>DAONXX010000010.1:0-36665 GCA_035414025.1 Bacteroidales bacterium
ACAAGGGATTTTTTAATACGACTCTTTCTTTTTAAATTGGAGTCAAATCTTATTTTTGCCGATAATCATTATAGGCACATGTCAAATATAAAGGAGGAAATTTATGTCAGTACATGTTAATTTTATGCGGTTTTCTTTTTCAGTTTTTCTAGGAATAATCCTCAGTTGTAATCTGCAATTAAAGGCTGGAGATTTTGAACTTTATACAGCTTTTCGCAGGATATCGGTTCCTCCAGGGGAATCAATTGATTATCCCATTGATGTCATAAACAATACTGAATCAACCAAAGAAGCAGATCTTTCAATAACAGGCATGCCTTCAGGTTGGAATTACACCCTGAAATACGGAGCTTATGTGATACGTCAGATATCGGTGCTTCCGGGCGAGAAGAAGAGTCTCAGTCTCACAGTTCAGGTCCCTTTGAAAGTAAATAAAGGCACCTACAGGTTCCAGGTTGTTGCAGGGGATTTCTTTGTATTGCCGCTTGTTGTCACAATATCGGAGCAAGGGACTTTCAAGACAGAATTCACATCTACTCAGCCATATATGGAGGGAATAGCAACCTCAATGTTTAATTTCCAGGCTTCCTTGAATAACAGCACACCGGAGAGGCAGCATTATGGATTGTCAGCTGATGCTCCGGCCGGATGGGTGGTGACTTTTCGCCCTAACTTCAGACAGGCCACTTCAGTTGATATTGAGGCAAACAGCAAGGTCGATATTGCTATAGATATTGATCCGCCGGACAGGGCCCAGGCAGGTACCTACAGAATACCGATCAGGGCTTTTACAAAAGAGACATCTGCCAATCTTGATTTTGAGGTTGTGATTACCGGCACCTATGGAATGACACTTACAACGCCGACTGGTTTGTTAAGCACTTCTGTCACTGCAGGTGACAACAAACGACTGGCTTTGATTATAAATAATACTGGTTCTTCAGAACTTAGGAATGTGACAATAGGGTCAGAGTCACCAATTAACTGGAAAGTGGAATTCGAACCGGATAGGATCGATGTTATTGAGCCGGGAGGATCGGTCAGACTTTTTGCCACAATAGATGTAGATAAGAAAGCTATTGCCGGAGATTATGTTGTGACATTTGAATCTGTTGTAGCTGAAACCTCTTCCAAGGCAACCTTCAGGGTTATAGTAAAAACTCCAATGATTTGGGGATGGCTGGGTATATTTATTATTGTAGGTGCCCTGGGACTTGTATTCTATCTTTTCCGTAAGTATGGAAGGAGGTGATCCATGGGTTCTTCTGTCATTGAGTTTACAGATCTGACAAAGAAGTACGGATCATTTACAGCTGTCGACAGCCTAAACCTCTCAATAAGCGAGGGGGAAATATTTGGTTTGCTGGGACCTAACGGTGCCGGAAAATCGACTACTATTCTTATGATGCTG
Organism: Bacteroidales bacterium; assembly: GCA_035414025.1. Classification (GTDB taxonomy): domain Bacteria; phylum Bacteroidota; class Bacteroidia; order Bacteroidales; family VadinHA17; genus LD21. The sequence continues at coordinate 1,412 of DAONXX010000010.1, forward strand.
GGGCTTACCGAACCAAATTCAGGATCTGTGAGGGTTTGTGGTATTGATTCAACAACCAATCCTGTGGATGTGAAGAAAAAAGCAGGCTATCTGCCGGAAGATGTTGGTTTCTATGATGATTATACCGGATTTGAAAACCTTATGTACTCTGCCAGACTCAATGGAATCCCGGAGCGTGAAGCCAGGGAAAAAGTGAATTACATTCTTGACAGAGTCGGATTATCGGAGCAATCAACAAAAAAAGCCGGGAAATATTCCAGAGGGATGCGTCAGCGTCTGGGTTTGGCAGATGTTCTTATAAAAAGCCCTGAAGTAATAATTCTCGATGAGCCGACCCTCGGTATAGATCCTAAAGGGGTAAATGAATTCCTTGATTTGATAGTCAGATTAAGCCGTGAAGAGAAAAATACTGTCCTTCTTTCTTCTCATCACCTGCATCAGGTACAGAAAATATGCGACAGGGTCGGATTGTTTGTGAGAGGGAAGCTTATCGCTGTTGGAGATATTAAATCTTTATCCCGGCAATTATTTGAACACGAACCGTATATTATTGAAGCCGGTGTGAGTCCGATTTTGAAAGGCGTGTCTGCAAATCAGACTTTTGATGATTTCACCGAAAACATATCCGCCCAGATCAGATCAATTCAGGGAGTCGTATCATTGCAGAGAGAGAATGATCTTTTCAGAATAACAGCTTCTGAAGATATTACGGGCGACATAGCTGAGGTGATAGTCACATCAGGTTTACAGCTTAAATATCTCCTGAAGAAAGAATATGGACTGGATGATATTTATAACCGTTATTTTGAGGAAAATGAAACTGATACATAATATATCACGCCGGCTGAGGCAGTTAAAAGAAAGCAATTTTGCAAGAGGTGTCAAATCTTTCATCAATTCAGGAAAAGACACTGATTATACCAGGGCTCCTGGTCCTTTTACAGTGATGATTAAAAAGGAGATCTCAGACCATATCAGGAGCAAGAGATTCATTATATTATTTGTAATAATAATACTTGCCTGCCTAGGTTCGGTGCTTTCAGGGCTGCAGGGATTCAGCGATGCCATAAAAGCAGCAGGACGGGATGAAGAATCATTTTTCTTTCTCAGGCTTTTTACAGCCTCAGACGAAACTCTGCCCTCTTTCTTTGTATTCATCAGCTTCCTGGGTCCACTCCTGGGCATAGCAATGGGTTTTGATGCTATAAACATGGAAGAGAACAAGGGAACATTAAGCAGGATTATGTCTCACCCTATTCACCGCGACAATATAATAATTGCCAAGTTTCTTGCTGCTATTGCTGTGCTTAGTGTGATGTTCTTTTTACTGGGCTTCATAGTGATGGGCATTGGAATAATAGCTATTGGTATTCCTCCCACACCCCAGGAATTCCTGAGGATAATCAGTTTCATTATTTTGAGCATCCTGTATGTGTCATTCTGGCTCAGCCTGTCTATTTTCTTCTCGGTAAGATTTCGTCAGCCTGCCACCTCAGCCCTTTCGGGTATTGCGGTATGGCTTTTCCTGACAGTTTTTTATAGCATAATTGTAAGTGTTATCGCCAAAGCCGCCGCCCCATCAGAAATGGCATCTACACAGCAGGTTATGAAATACCAGCAATTTATTGTTAGTTTGTTCCGGGTTCTGCCAAGCGAACTTTATAGTGATGCAACGACAACACTTCTTGTTCCTACTGTTAGAAGTCTTGGGCCGCTTACAGCTGAAAAGATCTATGGTACAATTCCCGGCTCATCACTGTCACTTGGGCAGAGTATCCTGATAGTCTGGCCCCAGATAACAGGACTTATTGCAGCGACTATAATATGCTTTGTGATGTCATACCTCAGATTCATGAAACGCGAAATAAGGTCAAGATAGGACTATGTACCGCCATATCTTCCGTTTTGCAGTAACAACACTTACTATTCTGACAGCTAATCTTATAACTACGGTAATAAGTGATTATGTTATCGGGTACAAGAGTAATTTCAAGCCATTGGCTTTTACGCTGCTGAGTATGGGAATAATTGTGCTTATCTTTTATCCCCTTTTTATGAAGGTGGACAAATGGGTGAATAAATTGTCGGTAAGAATTATACGATCAGGAAGGTCGCTTGCCGGAAAATATTTGGGACTGTTCCTTGCTTTCATTACCGCTTTGTTTATCCTGACATTTTTCTATGCCAGGATGTGGTATGATATAAACATTTTCAGTATCATTTTTCACGGCAATCTCAGGAGTTATATCTGATCGGGACAAGCATTTTGAACCTGATTTTGCAGGAACTGAATTACGGCTTCTGCTGAGGTTCTATGTGTATTGTCACAGTCAGGTTTTTGTAAACAGCATTCAGATTGTCCTCAATCATATCACAGTAGGAATGAGCAGCACCTACTGATTCGTTTTCAGGTATTTCAACATGCATATCGATAAACCTGTAGTTTCCTGCAACTCTCGTTCGCAGATCATGATATCTGACTCCCATTTCATTCAGTCTTCTCTCAAGAATTTCAATTTCATCTTTTCCCCAAGCTGTATCAAGAAGAGGTAAGAATGCGCGTCGAAGCAGAGAAAAAGATTCTTTAATAATGAACAGAGCAATAAGTATGGCAACAAGCGGATCAAGCCATTCTATACCTGTTACAATGATTAGTCCCAATCCGATTGCTACACCTGCCGAGGTATAAACATCAGTCATGAGATGCAGGGCATCGGCCTCAAGGGCAACTGAATTTGTTTCCCGGGCAACCTTATAAAGCCTTCTGGATACAATGAAATTAACAACAGCAGATATGACCATAACTGTTAAACCCAGCCATATCGCTTCAAGAGCAGTTTTTTCTCCAAGGATTTTTTTAACTGCTTCCACAATTATCCAGATGGCTGCCACAAAGATGAGAATTGCTTCTATGACACCGGAAATATTTTCAACCTTGCCATGTCCGTAAGGATGCTTTGAATCAGGAGGGTTGTCGGAAATGCTTACTGAGAAGAAAGCTATCAGGGCTGCAATAAGATCCATTAATGAATGGATTGCTTCAGATATTATACTTACCGACCCGCTAATCAGTCCGGCTATGACTTTCAGTATAATCAGAAAGGTATTAGAGACTATTGAAAGTCTTGCAACTTTAGCTTTTACGTTCATTAAATGGCCAGACTTATTGCAAAAATAAGTAAAAAAGATTGATCTGACCTGTGATCAGATATTTATCAGTTCATAGGAAGTATTACCCAATCCAATTTTTTCAGCGTGTTCGAGTCCGGATTGCCAGGAAGTATCAGGATGAGTGAGCTTGAATTTATCTTCACCTTTCAGATCATTGTCCTGAGAATCGTTGCTGCGAATCTTGTTCCCGGGTAATGCTGGTGCTGCAATAACCATATCTGCGCAGGCTTTATCGAGAGCAACCGGATCGAAAGATGCCGCAATGCCAATATCGGGCACAAGAGGATAATCATTGAACCTGAAGCAATCGCAATCGGGTGATACATTTATTATGAAGCTTATGTGGAAAGAGGGCTTATCTTTAAGTATTGCGTAAGTATATTCAGCCACTCTTTTACAAACCAGTTCGGAAGCATTCTGCCACTTCACCTGGGCGGCATTATACTGGCAGACTGCAACGCACTGTCCACAGCCAACACATTTGGCATAGTCTATCCGGGCAATCTTGTCTTTGTCAACATGAACAGCATCGTGGGCGCAATTTTTTTCACAAAGGCGGCATCCTGTGCAGTTTTTCTGAACAATCCTTGGTGAAGCTCCGGAATGGAGGAATAATTTCCCGCCAACTGAGGCAGCGCCCATTCCCAGGTTTTTCAGAGTTCCGCCGAAGCCTGTCATTTCATGACCCTTGAAATGGGTCATTGAGATTATTATATCGGCATCGGCCACTGCAGAGCCTATTTTGGCTGATTTGGTGTACTCCATGCCGATTTCAATTTCACGGAATTCTGTTCCCTTGATACCATCGGCAATAATTACCGGACAATCTGTTACAAGAGGATTATATCCGTTCTCGAATGCAGCCTCAAGATGCATGGGAGCATTGGATCTTCTTCCGTGATAAAGTGTATTGCTGTCAGTCAGATATGGTATAGCCTGCTTGGATTTAAGAAATTTCACTATCCTGGCAGCATAATTTGGCCTCAGGTAAGCCAGATTTCCCGGCTCTCCGAAATGGATTTTTATAGCAACAAGTTTATTGTTAAAATCAATTTCTTCGATACCAGCTTTAATAACAAGGTTTTCAAGCTTTTTCAGAAGGTCCTGTGGGGGTTTGACCCTGAGATTTGTGAACCATACTTTTGAAGGAGCCATATTTAAACTGATAAAATTTTTGCAAGATCCAAATGAAGCAGATTTACTTTCTTGTTTTGTTTAACTGCACGGCGGAATGGGACAAGAACTATTTCGTCATTTGAAAGGCCAACCATCACGCTCTTCTGATCGTCAAGAAGAGCTTCCACAGCAGCATGTCCAAGTCTGCTGGCATTTACCCTGTCAATAGCTGTTGGAGATCCTCCTCTCTGAAGATGTCCGAGTACAGACACTCTTATATCATAACCGCTGAATTCGTTTTTCATCTTTTCTGCGATGGCAAAAGCCCCACCTTCCTCCCCTTCAGCAACAATAATAAGATTGCTTGATTTCTTTCTTAGATTGCCATTCTTAATCATTTTTATAAGATCGCGCCGATCTTCCTTGACCTCCGGTATCAGAATAGCTTCAGCTCCGGTGGCAATACCGCTGTAAAGGGCAATAAAACCGGCTTCCGCGCCCATAACCTCAACAAAGAACATCCTGTTATGAGCACTTGCTGTATCCCTTATCTTGTCAACAGCATTGACAACTGTATTGAGTGCCGTATCGTAACCTATTGTATAATCTGTACCGTAGATATCATTATCTATTGTGCCGGGAATGCCTACAAAAGGCAGATCATATTTTTCGTTAAAGATCCTGGCTCCTGTAAAGGAACCATCTCCTCCGATAACAACGACTCCGTCTATCTGAGCTTCTTTCAGGTTATTGTATGCTTTGGCTTGGCCTTCAGGGGTTCTGAATGCTTCACACCTGGCCGTTTTAAGTATAGTGCCGCCTCTCTGAATGATATCGCTGACACTTGATGCTTCAAGAGGGATGAAATTTGCATCGATCAAACCCTGGTATCCGTGTTGGATCCCTACAACCTCAATCCCGTTAAAAATAGCAGTTCTGGTCACTCCCCTTATCGCCGCATTCATACCGGGGGCATCACCGCCAGAAGTTAAAACTCCTATTTTTTTAATTTTTCCCATATTCATAATATAGTTTTAAATGAGCGCACAAAGGTAATATATTTATTAAAATGCCAAAGAGAAATACTCTTGTCAGATAGATGATACAACACCATACACTTTCTCTATCAGCCATTTAGGTGTTGAAGTAGCTCCACAGATACCTGCTGATCTCTTGTTTTTGAACCATGAAATATCAATTTCATCGGGTGATGACACAAAATAAGTATCAGGATTAATTTCTTTACTGATTGCATATAACATCTTACCATTCGAGCTGTCTTTTCCGCTTACAAATATTATTATGTCATGCTTGCGGGCAAATTCTCTTAGGGAAGGTTCTCTGTCTGAAACCTGCCTGCATATCGTATCATGAACATGCAGATTCTTTTCCGGATCGGCAAGCCCCTTTTTAATCATTTCTGATTTAATATTTTCAACAAGGGCGGAATAGTTTATTGTGTTCATTGTTGTCTGGGCAAAGAGCCAGACAGGTTTTGTAACATCAATTTTCGACAAGTCGCAGGGATCTGTTACCAGTATTCCCGAATTATCAATCTGCCCCATCAGTCCGTTGACCTCTGCATGACCGAGCTTACCGAAAATAACGATCTGTCCGTTTTCTTCCTTCTTGTTGATCCAGGTGTTTTTTATTCTCGACTGCAATTTACTTACCATCGGGCAGGTGGCTTCTATTATTGTGATGTTATTTTCCCGGGCAATGCGATAAGTTTCAGGCGGCTCACCATGGGCTCTTATAAGAACTTTCGCATTTTTCAGCTTCCGGAACTTTTTGTGGTCAATTGTTACAAGGCCAAGGCCCATGAGGCGTTCAACTTCTTTATCGTTGTGCACTATTGGTCCCAGTGAAAACACCTGTTCTCCCTTTCCTAGAGCCTCTTCCGCAACAGCTATGGCATTTTGAACCCCAAAACAGAAACCGGATTTTCTGTCAATTTCAGCTTTCATCTGTTATTCTGTCAATGAGGCTACGTACCCAGATCATTTGTTCTTCAACTGTCATTCTGCTATTATCAAGGACAACTGCGTCATCTGCCCGGCGAAGCGGACTGATATCCCTGTTTTCGTCGGTGATATCGCGGGACACAATATTCCTTCTTACTTCCTCAAAGCTGATCTTCTGTCCTTTACCTGTCATTTCGTCATGGCGTCTCTTAGCCCTTATATCTGCAGAGGCAGTCATGAAGATCTTCAGTTCAGCATCTGGAAAGACAACAGTTCCGATATCCCTTCCATCCATAACAATGCCTTTTTGTGCACCTATCTCACGTTGTAAAGCTACCATCCTTGTTCGTACCTCAGGGATAGTACTGACGGCACTTACGTGTGATGAAACTTCAATGCTCCTTATTTCTTTTTCAACATTTTCAGAATTCAGATGAATTTCAGAGTCACCGCAGCCGGGGTTATAAATAAAATCAATTTTAATATTATCAAGATCATTGATTATTCCAGGCTTGTAAGGTATGCCGTTTTTGATAAAGCCCTTTCTCATGCTGTACAATGTGACAGCCCTGTACATTGCACCGCTGTCTATGTAAATATAATTTAATTCTTTGGCAATGGCTTTTGCAAAAGTGCTTTTGCCGCATGATGAATACCCGTCAATTGCTATTACGATTTTTTTCTTCATTGGAATAAAAATACGGATTAACGCTTTAATAACAAAACTCTATTTACTGAACCGGCTGTAGATCTTATCGGTTTTCAATGCGAGGGATATGTGGGTCGAGGATCCTGCAAGGTGGTATGTTGCCCTGCCCAGTTCAAGATTGATCATTGAAGTATTGATCCCGAAACCCCAGGAGAATCCTACTGCCGACACCTTTGAATCGACCTGCAGTTCCTTTCTTCTCTGGTAATTATAACCAAAGCCAAGATAGAAATTCTTATGAGGGATAATCTCAGCTGACAGGATAGCATGTCTGAAAAGATTCTCAAGAAATTCTGACGACTGGAAAAAATTATTGTTCGGATCCTTATCATAATTGTGTGTGAGATCATATTTCTCCAGATGTCTGAGAGTAAGCGAAAATCTGAGTGGCGCATGAGTAAGTCGCTGTGATACTCCGGCAATGATCTCAAAAGGTAGTTTCTGCCTGTCCTCTCCTGCATATTTGGTAATTTGCAAACCGGCGTTGCGTATTACCATCCCGGCTGAAAAGAGTCCGGATTGATTGTGATATGCGGCACCCAGGTCGATTGCAAAACCGAAAGATGTATATTTTTCCAGATGAGATAATACCGGTTTAAAATCTATTCCGGCAGAAAAGTGAGAATTGATTTCCTTCGAATATGTCAGTATCATGGCATATTCTGAAGCCTTGAAAGTTCCTGTAATTATTCCTGAGGCATCAGCTTCGGTGAATGAACCATAATTCAGATAAGTGAGCCCGGCGCTGAAGTGTCCGATATTGTCGTATGATCTTGAATACATTGCCAGTCCGAAATTGATTCCTGCAAAATAGTTAACGTAATCAAGTACAAGAGTCTTTTCCATTTCCTTGTTCAGGAGAGCGGGATTATGGTAAGCCAGATTAAGGTTCCCTGTATTCAGGGAGACATTTGAACCTCCGAGGGAAGCAATAAATCCTGAGTGAGTGAGATTGAGGAACTCATACACATTATCTCCGCCTGTCTGGGCGTTCAGATTACATGCCATCAGACAGCCTGTTAGTATATAGAAGCTTTTTTTCAGCATGGGCGTGAATCACACCAAATATAAGAGATTTTTATTAAATGCTGCTAAACGTAAAATAGTATGAATGAATGGGATATAAGCGTTGTTATGTAATCAGGCAGTTTTCCCTGCCAGAACCGAAGCATTATCCACGTTCTTTCTGTGACCGTTTATCTGTGACATAAAGATACCGGCAATAACAATTATCATTCCAGCTATATTCTGAACAGTAAACTTTTCATGAAGGAGCAGGACAGAAAAGATAGCCGTTAGAATGGGAATGAAGTTTGTGAATATACTTGCTTTTGTTACCCCCATTTTGTTAACGGAGTGAGCAAACAGTATGAAGGCACCGCAGGAGGCAAAAACAGAAAGCTCTATTATTGGCACAAAACTCTTCAGTACGAAAGGAGTTTTCATGAAATGGCTTAAATCAATTGCCAAAAACAAAGGCAGGAACAGAATTGAGCCTATCAGGTTCTGAATGAATATGATAAAAACCGAACTGTATTTCCCAACAAGTTTACTTAATATGAGGTTGTACCCTACTGCAGACATTACAGCCAGGCTAAGCAATCCAAGCCCTTTTATGTTGAATGAGATGCTGCCGTTTCCGTTTAAAAGAAATACAATAACTCCGATAAAGGAAAAGGCAATGCCTGCGTAGTTTATGATTTTTAACCGTTCATTGAATATTATCCATGTGCCAAGAGTTACAAAAACGGGGATAGTCGAGATAATTACTGAACCAACTGTTGCTGAAACGTATACAAGTCCGAAGCTCTCTCCAAGGAAGTAAAGGAAAGGTTCAAAAAATGAAAGCAGAAAGAACAAGCTTCTGTCTTCTTTCCTGATCTTTTCCATACCCCTTGTAGCAATAAGAAAGATGGCAAGTATTCCAACTGCAAGGGAAAGTCTGATGAATATTATTGTTATTGGCCTGTATGTCTCATTCGCTATCTTGAACCAGATAAATGAGAATGCCCAGAATATCATTGCTAATGAAAGGGCGCCGTATAAACCTGTTGTCTTTTTCACTGATCCCGGATCTGTTTATTTTTTCCGGCGGCACGAATTTAAATCTAATATTTAAATAATTTCATTTTTTCCTGAAACAACACAAAAAAGTCAGATTTTTTAGAAATAGATCCGGAGCCTTCTATGAATGTTCAGTTATGCTTCAGCTGAATATGGATTTCCGGACCGAGGGCCTGGTAATCAGTTTCGAATGGGTGTCCGGAAATTAATCGGTAAATTGTTTAATAATCAGATAATGAATTAAATAATACATCTCAGTATTTCGAACATTATATAAAATATGATTAAAAGTAGTTTGAGAGTGTAGTATAAATTATTATATTTGCCGCCTCAAATAAATAAATAAAGACAGAAGCATTTGGAATACTTCACTTAATTTAATAGAAACACAAAATTTAACTAAATGAAAATCCTTGTATGTATTAGTAATGTTCCTGATACGACAACCAGGATCAAGTTTACGGAAGGGGACACTTCAATAGATGTGACCGGCATTCAATGGGTTATAAACCCCTGGGATGAACTCTCTCTTACACGGGCGCTGGAGCTGAAAGATGACCCGGCAAGCGGAATAAAATCAGTCACTGTTGCTCATGTCGGACCTGCTTCTTCCGAACCCACCATCCGCAAGGCTCTTGCGATAGGCGCTGATGACGGGATAAGGATAAATTCAGAATCGACTGATGCATTTTTCATAGCTGCTCAGCTTGCAGAAGTTGTCAGAAAGGAAAAGTTTGATATAATTATGTGTGGTATTGAGTCAAGCGATTTCAACAGATCCGTTGTAGGAGGTATGTTGGCTGAATTTCTTGGGATTCCATCAGTATCGGCAGTGTCCGAAATCAGAATTGAGAATGGGGCTCCCTTGGTTACAAGGGAGATTGATGGGGGCAGGGAAATAGTAACTATTCCTGTTCCCTTTGTTGCAATTGTCCAGAAGGGGATAGCCAGGGAACCCAGGATTGCAGCCATGAGAGGAATCATGCTGGCAAGAACAAAACCTATAAAGGTGATGGATCCGGTACAAGCCGACTCTTTTACACAAATAATCTCGCTTGTTAAACCGGCTCCGCGTTCCGCCTGCATATTTGTTGATGCCGAGGAGCCTTCAAAGCTTATAGAACTGCTCCGGAACGATGCAAAAGTAATCTGATAATTAATTTAATTTTAGAAAACATGTCGGTTTTAGTATATACAGAAAATTGGGACGGTAAATTCAAGAAACTATCCTTTGAACTGGTTTCCTATGGTGCCGGAGTTGCCGGGATGATCAACAGCTCTCTTACAGTACTATCTATAGGGAAGGTTGATGATGAAGAACTTAAGACTCTTGGTTCTTACGGAGCACAAAAGATTTTGAGCGTGGATAATGAAAATCTTAATGTGTTCGACAGCCAGGCTTATACATCTGTCATTTCAGATATTGCATCTGCCGAAAAAGCTACAGTAATTATTCTTGCAAATAACAATACGGGAAAAGCTGTTGCTCCAAGGCTGTCTGTAAGGCTGAAAGCCGGTATTGGGTCAGGGGTGAACAAACTTCCCCTTAACATTAATCCCTTTACTGTTAATAAAAGGACTTATTCAGGTAATGCATTTGCGCATCTTGTAATCAGTTCAGATATTAAGATACTTACCCTGGCACAGAACTCATTCGATCCGGTAAGCACTCCCAATAATGCCATAATTGAGAAAGTAAATGTAACTGTCGACAAATCACTTGTCCGGACAGAAGTTAAGGAAGTGTTGAAGCAATCAGGCGAGTTGTTGCTTACGGATGCTGATATCGTTGTTTCAGGAGGAAGAGGGATGAAATCTCCGGACAACTGGGCCCCTCTGCTTGAACTTGCTGAAGCACTTGGTGCAGCAACTGCATGTTCCAGGCCTGTGTCGGATGAAGGCTGGAGACCTCATGCAGAACATACGGGCCAGACAGGTAAGATAATAGCTCCTAACCTTTATATTGCAGTCGGCATATCAGGTGCCACTCAGCACCTTGCCGGAGTAAGCTCCTCAAAATATATAGTGGCAATAAACAACGATAAAAATGCTCCTATCTTTGAAGCCGCCCAGTATGGTATTGTGGGTGATGCTATGAAGGTCCTGCCAAAACTTGTGGAAGCGGCGAAACAAGCTAAATAGGAAAAATGTTTTTGCCACGTGGTATGAGTTATAACCACAAACCTGAATAATAAAAATGAAACAGATATTATTCGCAATCACTCTCCTGATAACAATTGGTGTTTTCGTATTTACAATTAACCGGTTAATCAAATATTTCAGGTTTACAAGACCTGCATTTCCTATAAGGGATCCGGGAAAGAGATTCAATCTTATGCTTAAGGTGGCTTTCGGGCAGTCAAAGATATTCCGGAGACCGGTAATCGGATTTTTTCATGCTTTGGTTTTCTGGGGTTTCTGTGTAATACTCTTTGGCAGCATCGAAATGGTTATAGATGGTCTTTCAGGAAGTGAAAAGGTGCTTAAAATTTTTGGTCCTGTCCATAGTTTTTTCATGGCATCAGGAGATATATTCGCTGTCCTTGTAGCTGTCTCGATAATTATTTTCCTTTCCCGGCGCCTGTTTTTTAAAATCAAGCGCTTTGAAGGGACTGAAATGAAGCACAGATCACATGTCGATGCTGCAACAGCTCTTATGCTTATACTTTTACTGATGGTATCGCTTCTGACTATGAACACCGGATATGTCGGTTCTCGATCCTTCTCAGGAGAAGAAATAGCAGGAGTATATCCGGTTAGCAGTATTATTGCCGGAGCCATTGGTGGCCTGTCAGAAAAGGGATTCCTCATAATGTATGAGATATCCTGGTGGATACATATTCTGCTGATATTTGTTTTTGCCAATTACCTGCCATATTCAAAGCATTTTCATGTTTTCATGTCGGTACCGAATGTCTTCCTTTCCCGCCTTGAACCGCTGGGGAAAATGACAAATATGGACAATATCACAAGGGAAGTGAAGCTGATGCTTAATCCCGATACAGCTTTTAGCGTTTCTGCCGATGATATTCCGCCCGAAAGATTCGGGATCAGGGATGTTGAAGATGCAACCTGGAAGAATTACTTCGAGTCCCTGTCATGCACTGAGTGTGGACGATGCACATCTGTCTGCCCTGCGAACATAACAGGCAAGAAACTCTCGCCCCGTAAGATTATGATGGATATGAGAGCCAGAATGAAAGAAAAGGGACCTCTTATGGTTAAAAACGGCAGGGATTATTCCGATAACAGATCTCTGATAAGGGATTATATATCGGAAGAAGAGCTGTGGGCCTGCACAACATGTAATGCCTGTGTAAGGGAATGCCCTGTCAACATTAACCAGCTATCGCTTATTCTCGATATGAGAAGATATCTTGTTCTCGAAGAGGCTTCTGCTCCCGGCGAACTGAAAGCAGTTTTCAATAATATCGAAAACAACGGAGCTCCCTGGCAGTATTCTTCTGAAGACCGGCTTAACTGGGCTAAAGACCTTGAGATAAACGTAAACTGATAATTATTACCTGAGAAAATGACAATCGTAAAAATCGATATACCTGTTATGGCCGATCTCTTTGCAAGAGGAGAGAAACCGGAATACCTTTTCTGGGTTGGTTGTGCCGGTGCTTTCGATGACAGATATAAAAAAGTCGTAAGGGCTTTTGCCAAGATACTCGTCCATCTAAAAGTAAGCTTTGCCGTTTTGGGAAAAGAGGAGACCTGCACAGGTGATCCGGCTAGAAGGGCGGGTAATGAAATGCTTTACCAGATGCAGGCGCTGCAGGTGATTGAAATATTGAAAGCATATGAGGTCAGGAAAATAATTACAATCTGCCCTCACTGCTATAACATATTTAAGAATGAATATCCTGATCTGGATGGGAAATTTGAAGTGATAAACTATCTTCAGTTGTTGAACAAATATGTTGAAGAAGGCAGTCTTAAAATTGATCCGTCATCATTCAGGGATATTACTGTGACTTATCATGATCCATGTTACCTCGGACGTGCCAATGAAATATATGATGAACCCAGGAAACTGATTGAAAAAATGACCGGGCACTTTGTCGAAATTAAAAGGAACAGAAGCTTTGCTTTATGCTGCGGAGCAGGAGGGGCTCAGATGTTCAAGGAAGCTGAAAAAGGCGACAAGGAGATCTTTATCGAGAGAACCGAAGAAGCTCTGGATACAAATGCTGAAGTAATCGTAACAGCTTGTCCCTTTTGTATGACAATGATAACCGACGGCCTTAAGTATAAAAACAAAGAAGAAGAGATAAAAAACCTTGACATAGCCGAACTTGTTGCTATGTCTCTGAATCTCTGATCATTAAAATTATTGATTATTCATTGTTAGTTGTTAATAGTTAATTGTCAAACCATGGAAAATAAAAAGACCCTGAAAAGCGGCGAATTTCTGGTAGCTGAAACCGATTCTGCTGATATTTTTATTCCGGAGGAATTCAATGAAGAACAGCGGATGATCGCTCAGACATGTCGAGATTTCATTGAAACTGAGGTTTATCCAAAGGTTGCGGATCTGGAAAAAGGTGACCGCGAACTTATGAAAGAGACATTGAAAAAGTCAGGAGAATTAGGACTTATGGGAATTTCGATACCTGAAGAGTTAGGAGGTTTCGGACAGTCTTTTGTAACCCAAATGCTTGTTGCAGAAGCTACAGGATCGGGTTATTCTTTTTCAGTGGCTTATATGGCTCATTGCGGGATTGGCACTTTGCCGATAATGTATTACGGAAATAGCGAACAGCGCGAAAAATATGTGAGAAAGCTGGCTGCCGGAGAGTTAATAGGAGCCTATTGTCTTACAGAACCAGGAGCCGGGAGTGATGCAAATTCCGGAAAGACTTCTGCCAAACTATCCGAAGACGGGAAACATTATATCCTCAACGGACAGAAAATGTGGATCACAAATGCCGGATTTGCAGATACTCAGGTGGTATTTGCTAAAATTGATAATGACAGGGTTCTCAGTGCCTTTATAGTTGAGAAGGATTTTCCTGGTGTAGTTATCGGTGCTGATGAACATAAAATGGGTATTAAAGGCTCTTCTACAGCTCAGATATATTACAATGATGTTAAAGTGCCGGTTGAAAATCTTCTCGGCAAAAGAGGCGAAGGTTTCAGGATTGCCCTGAACATACTTCATATGGGAAGACTTAAGCTTGGTGCAAGCGTTCTTGGTTCAGCGAAGAAAGCTATCAATGATTCGGTAAAATATGCAAATGAAAGGAAACAGTTTGGAGTATTGATCTCAACTTTCGGGGCTATAAAGTATAAACTTGCTAGTCAGGTAATAAGATTATTTGCTGCAGAATCTGCTTGCTACAGGGTAAGCAATGATATTGACAGGCTGATGACCTCCTTTAAAAAAGAAATGGAAGATAGCGGCAAGGCATCGATTGAAGCAATAAGTCATTATGCTGTGGAAGCTGCCATCCTTAAAGTTTACGGCTCAGAAATGCTTGATTATGTTGCCGATGAAGCTGTCCAGATACATGGTGGCATGGGCTATTCTGCAGAGATGGATGTTGAAAGAGGCTATCGTGATTCCAGGATAAACAGGATTTTTGAAGGGACAAATGAGATCAACAGGCTGCTTGTTGTTGATACTGCAATGAAAAGAGCAAAAAAAGGCGATTTTGATCTTTTCTCAAAAGCTGAAGCTCTATATAATGAAATGGAAAGCTTAGGTGTTAAAAAAACTGAAAGTGGAGATTACTTCATGAAAAAAGCTGCTTATATCTCCAATTTCAAGAAGTTGATATTATTGTGTATCAACGAAGTGGTGAAGGCTTTCGGGAATAGTCTTGTGCATGAGCAGGAAGTACTGAACAACATAGCTGATATGATGATGGAAACTTATGTTTCTGAATCGTTGATGCTCAGGGTAAAGAAAATGGATTCGATGAATATCAATACAGACGTGTATAAAGATATACTGGACACATATATTTATGACTGCTCTTCAATGATAAGAAAATCAGCCACCGATGCTATTCATTCTACTTTATCTGAAAATGTCAGGGAGAAATTCCTCAAGGCAGCAGAAACTCTGACTGCAGTCGAAGGAGTGAACGTAAAAGAGGCCAGAAGAAGGATTGCGAATAAGCTTATTGAGGACAATTCATACAGATTCTGATAATCCGTTCTGTATTCCGGGGCAGGATTTTATTAAATTTACTCTGACAAATTAATTCTATACTACTAACTTTAAGAAACAGAGTATATACTTATATTCGTTGTGGATCAGATTATGGTATCTGAAATGTTATTTTTGTGGGATGTTCCGGAAAACACCTCTGGTTTGGGCATGATAAATAACCAGATATAAAAGAAAGCAAAGAGGAATGACTCACTGTGTATGCAACGTATTCTGAATCCCTGACAACTGATTATATGTTATGAAAATATTTAGATTCCTGTTCTCTCCCATTTTTATGGGATCATTGTTTATAGTCTTTGCAATAGCATTGGCAGCAGCCACATTTATTGAGAATGATTACGGCTCTCCTGCTGCATACAGTATGGTTTACGGATCAAAATGGTTTGAACTGGTATTGCTGCTTCTTGCCCTTAATCTGGCAGGGCAGGTTCTGATCTTTAAATTGTTCAGGAAGAAAAAAATTACAATCGCATTGTTTCACCTGTCCTTTATTCTTATTCTGGCCGGAGCCGGCATCACCCGGTATTTCGGATGGGAAGGGACCATGCATATCAGGGAAGGAGAGACTTCGGGAAAATGTTATTCCGGCCGGGATCATATAAGCTATACTGTCAGTGATGTAAGTGGTAAAATACTAAAGGAGGGTTCCAAGGATTTTGTTGCAGGATCGGTTTCTTCAATTAAATTCAGTGAGAGTATCACAACGGATGGCAATGATTATATAATACGACTGCACAGGACAATATCTAATGCAGCGGAAGATATTACAGCCAGGGCAGGAGGGGACCCACTGATCTCTTTGTTTGTTGTCAGGGAAGGAGAAGCAGGAAAGAGTTTCGTTCTAGGCAGCGGGGAGTCAGAATCAATTGATAGCCTGTTAATCGGATTTAACAGTGGCTCTCCTGCCGATATACAGATCGCCTTTGAATCAGGTGAATTCTTAATGTCATCTCCGGTTTATAAACTTGGAAAAATGAGCATGATGACACAGAAAGCCGAAACTGCCGAACCAGGAGAAAAGATCAGCCTCCAGGAGATGCAGGTAATTTCAGTCGGGGATTTTAGGATAGTGACACGTAAAATGTTTCCGGAGGGTATTGTCACTGCAGCTCCTGTCAGTGTTGGAGAGTTTGTCACCGGAAATAATGCATTGGTATTTGAGATCCGGTCGGGGATGAAATCGGCACAGTTGGTGCTGTGGGATAAGTTATCTGAGGAAGTTTCTTCGGCATCGGTCAGTCTGAACGATCTTAAGTTCGATATTACTTATGGTGCTGAAATTGTTTATTTACCTTTCAGCCTTAAGCTCAATGATTTTATTCTTGAACGATATCCCGGATCTGATAGTCCTTCCGGTTACAGGAGTGAAGTCACACTTATCGATAAGGATGAAAATTCTGAAAAGCCATACAGCATTTTTATGAATAACATCCTGAAGTATAAAGGTTACAGATTATACCAGTCCAGTTTCGATAAAGATGAGAAGGGTACGATATTATCGGTCAGCCGTGACCGGGCTGGCATTTTTGTCACATACTCAGGATATGCAATGTTGTTTATTTTCATAATTCTGTCGCTACTGAACAGAAATTCACTATTTCATACTATAAGACCCGGAAACTGGACCTCTGGACTCAGAAAGACTGCTGTTGTATTGCCATTTCTATTATTTATCAGTGGTTCGGTATATGCTTCCGCGAACAGCTTTGTCCCTGACAGGAAGGTTGCTGAAAAGTTTGGGGAAGTGCTTGTCCAGGATCAGAAAGGCAGGACAAAGCCGCTACACACTCTTAGCAATGATATAGTAAGGAAAGTTACAGGTAAGAACAGCTATGAGTCATTATCTCCCATGCAGGTTTTCCTTGGACTTTATTTCGATTTTGAAAACTGGAAAGATGTTCCTTTGATCAAAGTAGCAAATAAGAGTCTGAGGCAGCAGTTAGGTATAAGAGGTGAAAAAGCCTCATTCTCAGATCTTGTCGACCTTGAGCAGGGGAGATACCTGCTTTCGGATAAGATCAGCGGCATATATTCAAAACCTCCCGGGCAAAGGAATAAGACTGAGAAGGAAATGCTGAAACTTGATGAAAGAGTGAATATTGTTTATATGGTAATGCAGGGGTCTTTTATGAAGATTTTTCCGCTGAGGGATGGTTCTCTTTCCTGGGGACCGGTTCAGGAAGCTCTTAAATCTGCGGGTTCGGAAGAGGATTCCGTTTACCTTGAAGAAATCATACAGATCCTCCCGAAAGCACTTGAAGATACGGAAACAGAAACGATAGCGAATCTTGTAGGTTCTCTCAGGCAATATCAGGACAGATTTTCAGGGTACACATTGCCTGGTAAATCGAAAATAAAGGCGGAAGTTTTTTATAACAAGGCAGCCATATTTGAAAGGCTTTTTCCATTCTATGCAACTGCCGGAGTATTGCTGGTCATAATACTGATAATTAATGTAATCCGGGGCAGTTTAAAAACCTCACATATTGTCAGGGGCCTTAAAGTTTTGCTTTTCTCAGCATTCTTATTGCATACGGCTGCTCTGGCATTAAGGTGGTATATAGCAGGCCATTCACCACTAAGCAACGGTTATGAATCGTTGATATTTATTTCATGGGTAACGATGCTGGCGGGGTTTATCTTTAGCCGGAAATCACCTTTTACTCTTTCAGCTACAGCAGTTCTTTCAGGTCTGACACTCCTTGTTGCTCATTTGAGCTTTATGGATCCGGAGATAACTAACCTTGTGCCTGTTCTTCAATCCTACTGGCTTACCCTTCATGTGTCGATAATAACAGGAAGTTACGGGTTCCTTGGCCTGGGGTTTATACTCGGTTTACTAACAATGATCCTTTTATCTTTTCTTAACGGGAAAAACAAAGAGAGGATCTCGGATACAATTGATGAGCTTACAATAATTAATTACAGATCACTGACATTAGGACTTTATTTGTTGACCATAGGGACATTTCTTGGAGCTATCTGGGCCAACGAGTCATGGGGAAGGTACTGGGGATGGGATCCTAAGGAGACATGGTCGCTCATTACAATAATCGTTTATTCGTTTGTGATACATTCAAGGCTGATACCGGGAATGAAGGATATTTACACTTTTAACCTGCTTGCCCTTTTTTCTTTTTTTTCAGTTCTGATGACATATTTCGGTGTTAATTTTTATCTGACTGGATTACATTCATACGCATCAGGAGATCCTGTTCCAATACCGGGTTTTGTCTATTTAAGTGTTTTTATATTGATAACACTTTCAGTGACAGCTTATTTTAAGTATAATGCTGTTTCTAAAGCTAAATAGTTATCCGTGAATAAAATTTCACGGCTATTGAGTGTTTTTTATTGCATTTTCTATTGTTCTTTAGTTGATTCTTGTAATTTTAGAACATTAAAAATCAACAATCAACAATATTCAGATCATTAACCTTAAAACTATTACATATGGCAATCAATAATCGAATGACACGTCGGAAATTTGCCAGGACTACGGCTATGGCAGCAGCAGCCACTGCCCTGGCGCCTGGCCTGATTACTTCATGCTCAAAATCTCCCGCTCCAATGAAACGCAGGTTCGGGAAAATCGGATTCGAGGTCACTACACTAGGGCTCGGCGGTCAGGCATCGCTGCAATGGACTCCATCCAATGCTGATCCTGTTAAGATAATTCTAAAGGCTTTTGACCTGGGGATAAATTATTACGATACTTCAAACATCTATGGCCCCAGCCTTGCTTATTATGGCGAAGCCTTTAAGATAAAAAGACTGATCCCGGGTTCGGCTGATTATGATGAAAACCTCAGAAAATCAATATTCATCGCTTCCAAAACCCACCTTCGTTATGCGAAAGGTGGTGAAGATGTTCGGTTTATTCCCAACAGGACCGACGGGGAAAGGGGAAGTCATGCAATTGATGACCTGCACAGGGCATTATCATTGTTATTTGGTGATGGCAAGGGAAATTATCCTGAAGGAGCCTACCTTGACATGATGATGATTCATAACCTTAATTTTATGAATGAAGTTGATGCCCTTTACGAAGGATATGAAAATACAGATCCTTCTTTAGAACGTATCGGAGCACTTGCTGCATTGCGCGATTACAGGGATGGAACGAACCGCACGGGATTAAATCCTGAAAACAAGAAACTTATACGTCATATTGGTTTTTCGGGCCATCACGATCCCTCAGTCAATATGTATATGATACAACGTGATACGGAAGACCTGCTTGACGCAATGCTGGTTGCCCTTAATGCGAACGATAAACTGTATTTCAGCATGCAGAATAATGTCATTCCTCTTGCTGCTGAGAAAGATATGGGTGTAATAGCAATGAAGGTGTTTGCAGACGGGGCAATGTTCACGAAGGAAGCAACATGGACCCAGACACCGGACATGGTTGTTCAAACCGTCGGGAGCGATATGATATCAAGTGATAAACTTGTGAAGTATGCACTTACGACACCTGGTGTGCATGTGGCAATTATTGGCACAGGACACATAAGCACTGAGGAAAGTGAATGCCAGCTTACAAATAACCTGGCAGCTGCGCAGGTACTTCCTGACGGGTTGACAGAAGCTGAAAGGGCAGAAATTGAAGAACTGGCTGGAAAGATAAAAGGTGGAAGGACTAATTATTTTCAAGCTGAGAAACGTCCTTTGACAGCTCCGGAGAATGTATCCGTTGTTCAGAAGAAGATTGGCAGCAAGAGGGATGTCACTGTTAGCTGGAATACTGCTTATGCAGGCGATTCACCAATTGCTTCCTATGAAGTCTGGAGGGATGGTGCTAAGCTGAAGCAGATTCCTTTCAGGCCCCAGAGAACTGTAAAACCTTTCACTTTGCTGGAATCAATTGAGGATAAAGAAGCTCACACTTATGTCTTAAAGGTTGTTGATAGTAAAAACAGGATTGCTGAATCCCTGCCTGTAATTCTTGATAATCTCGCATAGGAGGATAATATAAAAACTAAAAAGCCTTTCCTCGTTTGCTTAGCATGGGAAAGGCTTTTTCTATTTTGGGTGGAAGATGGGATTCGAACCCACGACCCTCGGAACCACAATCCGGTACTCTAACCAGCTGAGCTACATCCACCGTTTCAGAAATGCAAAAGTAAGCCCAATATTTTTTATTCGCAAAAATTTAAAATTATTTTCTCCTGCTTACGTTCAAGTATTATCTTTATCCGGCCCCTCAAAAGCCGTTTGAAGAGCAGACAAGATAGATCTTTTCTAAAAAAGGAGGAAGACCTAAGTGAGAGTGAGACGCTTACGATTCATTGACAATATTTCCGGACTTCAGTTTTTTCAGCTGATGAAATTTACTGTCTTCCTTATTGTAAGTATTGTATTTACAAAAAGTCATCTTACGCGTTCGGAAATAGGCTCATGGGAAATGTTCCTGTTCATATCAGGACTGATAACCTTCTTTTGGGTAACGGGAATAATCCAGTCCCTTCTTCCCCTTTATCACAGGAATAAAACCTTCAGACAATTCGGTGAAACAAAAAAGAGAAAATCACCTGAGGTATTTAATACCTTTCTTCTGTTATGCTTTTTCAGTCTTTTTTTCTTTGCTCTCGGCCATTCAATAAAGAACAGTGTTTCAGTATTCAATTTCAGCGGTAATGTACCTTATATTAACCTTCTGCTGTTATATATATTGCTTAGTAGTCCCGTCTGCCTTATAGAATACATTTATCTCCTTAAGAACAGATCGTACAGAATACTCCAGTATTCTATTTATACCTTCAGCGCTCAATTGATACTGATAATAGTGCCGGTTCTTTTTGGTAAGGATATTATCTGGTCAATTTATGGTCTGCTGATTATAACTTTTGTCAGATGGATATGGCTGATAATATTGCTGAGAAGATATTCTGAGATAAGAGTTTCCTGGGAATTCATGAAGGAGCATCTTTACCTTGGCATCCCCCTTATAATTACATCTCTTATCAGTGGATCAGCCCAGTATATTGACGGCATAATTGTTTCATCAGTATATCAGGATCCTGCAATGTTTGCCTGGTTCAGATATGGCGCAAAAGAATTCCCGCTGGTGTTGTTACTTGCAAACGGGCTTCATAATGCCATGCTTCCGGAATTCTCGACGAGATCAATGATGCGGGAATCGCTTGCCAGGATAAAACTGAAATCAAAAAAGCTGATGCATCTGCTGTTCCCGATAATGATGGTTATAATGCTCTTCTCAAGATGGTTTTACCCTCGTCTCTTTAATCCTGAATTTCACAAGAGTGCAGGTATATTCATGGTATATTCACTGCTTATAATACCCAGGCTTTTATTTCCTCAGACAATAGTTGTCGGCCGGAAAAAGACCCGGGTAACCCTTGTCGCAGCCCTTATTGAGATCGCTATAAATATTCCCCTCAGCCTGCTCATGATAAAATGGGGCTATGGAATTGTTGGGGTAGCTCTTTCTACTTTCATTGTATACTGTATTGGTAAAATTATTCTGATTGGATATGTATGGGCCAAAATGAAAATAAAGCCGTCTGAATATATCCCACTTCAGGTCTTTATTATCTATTCTGTAATCCTTTCATTTATCTTTCTCCTCGTCGATAAGCGTATTATCGAAATCGGTTAGAAAATATATCCTGGTAGCTTACTTCAGCAGGCATTCGGATTGAAAAAACTGCTTATATTTGTAAAAATACAGAAATGAATTTTTCATTAATCGTTATTAATCAAATAGTTATATGATGATTATTTCTGAAGTTAAGACAGAAAAAGACAGGAAGGAATTCATTGATTTTCCGAAATGGCTCTACCGCAATGATCCGGATTGGATTTGTCCCCTTGATGATGAGATAGAGCGCATTTTTGATCCTTCAAGAAACCACTCTTTCGAGCACGGCGTGGCAACGCGCTGGATATTAAGAGATGACGAAAACAGAATAATTGGCCGGGTGGCTGCATTTATAGACAGACGACGGTCGGCAGCTAATAAACAACCCACAGGAGGCCTGGGTTTTTTTGAGGTTATTGAAGATAGGGATGCGGCATTTTTACTCTTTGATACAGTGAAACAATGGCTCTCTGCGCAGGGAATGGAAGCCATGGATGGCCCGATCAACTTTGGAGAGAATGATAGTTACTGGGGTTTACTTGTTGAAGGATTTATGCAACAGTCTTATGGGATGCCCTACAACAAAAGATATTACAAGGAGTTCTTCGAATCATATGGGTTCCTTAACTATTTTGAACAGTATTCACACCACAAAGAAGTCAGAGGACCAAAAAATGAGTTTGTTACTTTCCCGGAAAGAATGGTGAAAATTGTTGAAAGGATTTCTCAACGCCCGGGTTATAGCTTTCGGCACTTCGAATTCCGGAACAGCCAGAAATATATTAATGATATCTGTGAGATTTACAATTCTACTTGGACACAGCTAAAAGAGGATTTTACTCCTCTTAATCCCGACATATTGAATGAATCACTTCAGAAGGCGAAGATTATTATAGACGAGGAAATAATATGGTTTGCCTATCTGAACGACAAACCAATCGGATTCTTCATTCTGTACCCCGACCTGAACCAGATACTGAGGCATCTTGATGGAAGAATGAATTTTTTAAATAAGCTTAAATTTCTGTATTATAAGTATACAAAAGAGATCAGCAGGGTGAGGGCTGTAGTTGGAGGAGTTCATTATGCTTATCAGAATTCGGGAGTGGAATCAGCAATTTTTTTCATGATATACAAGATCTTTAAACAAAAAACCTGGGTGAAAGAATTAGAACTTTCATGGGTTGGAGACTATAATCCTAAAATGTTAGCAATCTACAAGGCTCTTGGGGCAATAAAGGTTAAGACACATGTTACCTACCGGTATATGATAAATGACAAACTTCCGTTCAGGAGATACATGGATGAAATTACTGATAAGCAACCGGTTAAATAGAAAAAAGGAATATGATGTTAAATATTTGGTGATTTATTATTGGATTTTAACGGGAGTTCATTAATTTTGCAGTCCTTAATGATAATGGTTTTAGAGGGAGTCATTTTTAAAGTAAATAGCAATGAAAAAAGGAATACATCCGGAGAATTACAGGTTTGTTGTATTTCAGGATATGTCGAATGGTTACACTTTCATGAGTAAATCAACCGCTCCGTCGAAGGAGACTATTAAGTGGGAGGACGGCAAAGAGTACCCTCTTATCAAGCTTGAAATTTCGAATATGTCTCATCCATTCTATACGGGTAAAATGAAACTTGTCGATACAGCGGGGAGGGTTGATAAATATATGAGCAGGTATAAAGATCATTTAGGAAAGAAGAAAACTGTTTAAAAAGAAGAAAAAAATCAACAAGCAGGAATTTTTGTCATAGATAATATAAGATAGGGGCGTTGTATGCAACGCCCCTATCTTATGTTATACGTACATTTTAATTTATGGCACGAAGATTGAAGCTTATGCCGTCGCTGTAAAATATAAAATATTAAGTAATTTTGACATTTATTCGGAAGACTGGACAGAAATGGAGAAGAAATACAGGAGACCTATCAGCGAGATTCTACTGCCGGAAATGATAGATGGAGAAGGGGATATAGTACCTATTATAGCAGATGGCGACGACAGTGATCTTGAGAACATTGAAGTGCCGGCGGTAATTCCTATTCTCTCACTCCGCAATACCGTACTTTTTCCGGGAGTGGTTTTGCCCATATCAATTGGCAGGCCGCGTTCTATACAGCTTATCAGGGATGCATACAGGCTTGATAAGATTGTAGGGACCGTTGCCCAGAAAGACCCTGAAACAGATAATCCCGGGTTTGAAGATCTCCACCCCGTAGGTACTATAGGCCAGATAGTTAAGCTTCTTGAAATGCCTGACGGCTCGACTACAGCAATTATCCAGGGCAGAAAGAGAATGGTGCTCAGCGACCTTGTCTCGAGTGATCCCTATTTCATGGCAAAGGTAAAATCAATGCCGGAAAGGAAACCCGAGCCGACAAGCAAGGATTTTGATGCAATTGTCGGATCCCTGAAAGACCTTTCTTTAAAGATAATCAAGATCAACCCAAATATAAGTCCTGAAGCTTCCTTCGCTATCAAGAACATCGAGAATAACACTTACCTTATAAATTTTATCTGCTCAAACACTGATATAAAAGTTCAGGATAAACAGAAACTGCTGGAAATAAACAGTATTCGCGACAGAGGTTATGCGCTTCTGGAGCATCTCGTTCAGGAGGTACAGGTTCTCGAGCTTAAGAATGAACTACAGTCAAAGGTCAAAAGCGATCTTGACCAGCAGCAGAGAGAGTTTCTTCTGCACCAGCAGATGAAGACGATACAGAATGAGCTTGGAGGCAACCCTATTGAGAAGGAGATTGAGGAATACAGAAAAAAAGCTGAGGACAAAAAGTGGGGTGAAGAGGTTAAAAAGATATTCAACAAGGAGCTTAATAAACTTACCCGCCTGAATCCTGCAGCAGCAGAATATTCAGTACAGGTAAACTATATCCAGACTCTCCTGGATCTTCCGTGGGAGGAATATACACCAGACAACCTTGATCTGGGATATGCACGACAGGTACTTGATGAAGACCATTTTGGCCTGGATGATGTTAAGGAAAGAATACTGGAGCACCTCGCAGTGCTTAAACTGAAGGGCGATCTTAAGTCTCCGATACTATGTCTGCATGGTCCTCCGGGAGTAGGAAAGACATCGCTTGGCAAATCTGTTGCAAAAGCTCTTGGAAGGAAATATGTCAGAATGTCACTTGGAGGCCTTCATGATGAGGCTGAGATAAGAGGGCACCGGAAAACATATATCGGGGCTATGCCCGGCAGAATAATTCAGAATATAAAGAGGGCCGGATCATCAAATCCGGTATTTATCCTTGATGAAATCGATAAAGTAGGGAGGGATTTCAGGGGTGATCCTTCTTCCGCGCTGCTGGAGGTCCTTGATCCTGAGCAGAACAGTACTTTCTTTGATAATTTTCTGGAGATGGAATATGACCTGTCAAAAGTTCTGTTCATTGCCACTGCAAATACTTTGTCGACAATCAGTCCTGCTTTGCGTGACAGGATGGAGACAATTGAGATAACCGGCTATCTTGTTGAAGAAAAGATTGAAATAGCACAGAAACATCTTCTTCCCAGACAGCTTGAGAATCACGGAGTAAAAGACAAACAACTGACCATCGGGAATGTTGTGATGGAAAAGATAATCGAGAAATATACCCGTGAATCGGGAGTCAGGGAACTTGATAAGAGGCTGGCTAAGATAGTAAGGGTTACTGCAAAGAATATTGCTTCAGAGACAAAATATAATCCCGTCCTTTCCGAAAAAATACTTGGAGAGATACTTGGGCCGCCGAAATATAATCGTGACATTTATTCCGGTAACGATCAGGCTGGTGTTGTGACAGGATTAGCCTGGACAGCGGCTGGCGGGGCAATACTGTTCGTTGAGACAAGCCTGAGCAGGGGAACCGGAAAACTTACCCTGACAGGTAATCTTGGAGAGGTAATGAAGGAGTCGGCTATAATCGCCCTTGAATATCTTAAGTCAAATGCCGGTATGCTTGACCTTCCTGATGATTTCTCAGATAAATGGAACATCCATGTTCATATTCCTGAAGGAGCGATACCCAAGGACGGTCCGTCGGCAGGTATTACAATGGCAACATCAATCGCTTCGGCATTTACTCAGAGAAAAGTCAAAAAGTATCTTGCAATGACAGGGGAAATAACATTGAGAGGAAAAGTGCTGCCTGTAGGCGGTATTAAGGAAAAGATCCTTGCTGCAAAGAGAGCAACAATAAAGGAAATAATTTTATCGGCAGAGAACAGGAAAGATGTTGAAGATATCAAGGAGATCTATATAAGGGGACTGAAGTTCCATTATGTAGACACTATAATGGAAGTGCTTGATATCGCCTTGCTAAAACAAAAAGTAAATAATGCCAAAAAAATAACATTCGAATGAAAAAAATCGCAGTTTTTCCCGGATCTTTCGATCCTTTCACCATAGGCCATGAAGGTATTGTCAGAAGAGCACTTGAACTCTTTAATGAGATTATAATTGCTGTTGGGGCAAATGCTTTGAAAAAGAGTTATTATTCTCTTGAGACAAGAAAGGAGATGATCGCAAAAGTGTTCAGTGACGAACCAAGGGTGAAAGTCGATCATTATGAAGGACTGACTGTCGATTATTGTGTTAAAAAGGGCGCGAAATATATTTTAAGGGGTTTGAGGACTGCTGCGGATTTTGAGTTTGAACGCGCTATTGCACAAGTAAATAAAGCCCTGAAATCGGATGTCGAATCAGTATTCCTGCTGACAATCCCGGAACATGCTTCGGTAACTTCAACGATAGTCCGCGACATAATACGAAGCGGAGGTGATGCCTCTCAGTTTGTGCCGTCTGCTGTAAATCTTAAGGACTATAAGGGAGAAGAAGATTAAGGTTTTAATGAAATGTTTATCAGATCCATAAGAGAAAACCAGGCGTTGCTTCTGATCTTGCATATCTCTTCCGGAAGAAGCCATTCGACTTTTGTTATACCCTCCTGGATCTGAGGCTCCTGAATCATATCACCTTTGTAATTCATCAGGAACCAGTTTGTTTTCTTTAGGTATGAAATGCCTTCCAAGGTATAGGTGTGATAACTTGGCATCAATTGTTTAACAATGGAATGTCCGTCTATTCCGCACTCTTCCCTTACTTCCCTTAAGGCGCATACTTCAGGCTCTTCGCCAGGCTCCATATGACCTTTGGGAAGATCGAGTTTGCCTTTCTTCTCAATGAAAAGATAACGGCCTGAAGAATGCTTCACAAGACCTCCTGCCGCATTCACTTCCGTAAAATATATCCTGAAGATCTTCCAGATATGTCTTATATTACGGCCGTAAATATTTATTGCCTCCACTGTTGGATTTTCCTGAAATTCAGAAATTATTCTATAAAGCTCCTTTGTATCATTGAATTTATAGAATAACCCGTACTTTTGTAAGCGATCGGGTTCATCACTTAAAAGAATGAATCTGTTCTCGAAATGAACTTTATACATCTTCTATGGAAAGTAATGCAAAAAAAATAGCTGAATATCTATTACAAATTAAAGCAATTAAATTGCAACCGTCAAATCCTTTTACATGGGCTTCAGGATGGAAATCTCCTATCTACTGTGATAACAGGAAAACCCTGTCGTTCCCTGAGGTGAGGTCTTTTATACGTGATTCATTTGTTTCTCTTTTAAAGAGTTCATATCCTGAGGCTGAGCTTATTGCCGGTGTAGCTACGGGGGCAATATCACACGGAGCTCTTGTTGCCGATAAACTGGAATTGCCTTTTGTTTATGTAAGATCAGGTGCCAAGGAACATGGACTTGGGAACCGGATAGAAGGATATTTTACAAGCGGCCAGAAAGTTGTTGTTATTGAAGATCTTATTTCTACTGGAGGCAGCAGTCTGAATGCTGTAAGAGCGCTAAGGGATGCGGGGTGTAATGTTCTGGGTATGGCCGCTATCTTTACTTATGAATTTAAAAGAGCCTCTGATGCTTTTTCTGCAGAAAATGTGACTTTGAATACTTTAAGCAATTATTCGGTACTTATTGAAACAGCTTTAAATACTGGTTATATAACAGTTGCAGACCTTGAGACCCTTAAGTTATGGAGAGTTGATCCTGCTAAGTGGGGTGTGTGACAGAGTCCTGGAACTTAATTTAAAACAATATGAGCATTGCAAATTATGAAAGCCGGCAGAGTAAGGTTGATTGTAGTGCAGAGGATATATATTTTTTTGTGACTGATATAAGGAATTTCGAAAGATTCATTCCACCGGATACCTTCACCGATATAAATATTGACAGGGATGTCTGTAGTTTTAGGGTAAATATGCTTGGTGAAGTAATTATAAGGCTTACGGAGAAGTTCTTTCCGAACAAAGTTGTTTTTTCGGGATCAGCCAGACAGATAAATGATTTTTCGCTGATACTGAATATATTAAGTCGGGGTGCAGATAAAGCGGAAGTCAAAGTGGATCTCTCAGCTGATATGAATCCCTTCTTAAAAATGGTTGCAGATGAACCTATAAGGTATTTTCTCGCTAAACTTATAGAAGAGATTGAGAGCTTCAAAGGATGGAAAGACAGACATCAGGACAAATAATCAATCTCTTTGAATGAGAATGTCATATTCCTGCCTTCAATGGTTTCAATTATCAGAAGACCTTCATCCGATATATTCCTTATCCTGCCTTCAAAAACTGATCCGGCTGACCTGAATCTGGATGGTTCATTAAGTCTGTAGAGCTTTGAGATATACTCCAGGCGGATATTTTTCCTGTCGCCATACAGCATTTTCTTATACCGATTATCAAGTGCGGAAAGAAGTTCCTTAAGCAGGACTTCAATGTCAAATACGATATTTGTAATCTGTTTTAGTGATCCCGGATTTGGAATGTTTTCAGGGAAATCTACCTGGTTGACATTAAGGCCTATTCCTGCAATGGAACTTTTAATTGCGGAACCCGATATTGAATTCTCAATCAGAATGCCCGCTATCTTCTTATCGTTGAGGATAATGTCATTAGGCCATTTTATCCTGCAGCCGGGAATATATTTATCAACCAGGTCAGAGATCGCAAGTGAAACTGTCATTGAGATAATGAACTGATCTTCCGGAGCGACAGATTCAGGGTAAAGAATTATACTTATAAGAATGTTTTTTCCTTTTTCGCTTTCCCAGGTGCTACCTTTCTGGCCTTTGCCTGATGTCTGGAAATCTGCAAAAATAACAGTGCCTTCCGGAGGTTTTTCATTCCTGACAAGTATTGCAGCTTTTGTATTTGTAGATGATAAAGTATCGAAGAAGAGAATTTTTGAACCTATTATCATTTTTTTCCGTTTTTTAGCTTAGTATTTATTTGATAGTCATGCTCATTTCAAAAATGGGTCGCAGTAATAAAAATACAGATAAAAGTTTGTACTTTTGTAGATTGATATCTAACTGATAATTATTGATGAAGCAGAGATCAGAAAGTACAAAGCTTCTTTTAAAAAGTGTGATAAAGGGCATTTTAAATAAACAGGGGCATGATGTCCTCAAGATTGATCTGCGAAAGATCGAAAACAGGATAGCTGATTACTTTGTTATCTGTCATGGTACCTCAATTTCACAGGTTGATGCAATATGTGATTCGGTTGAAGATATCGTCAGTATTGATGCGGGAGAGGAGCCTCTTCATGTTGAGGGTCTTGAGAATTGCTACTGGGTCCTCGTTGATTACGGTGATGTTGTTGTTCATATATTTCTTGAACAATACAGGAAATTTTACAGTCTGGAGACACTCTGGGCTGATGCAAGTTTTGAGGAGATAACTGATAAAATTAAGTAAGTTGAGTTTTATGACAGAAAATAATAATAAGAAAGTACCGGATAAGAACACTAGCGGCAAGCCAAAGTTTAACACAAACTGGATTTTTGCTATTCTTGCTGTGTCGATTATCCTTGTTGAGATTTTGTTTAGCGGAAAATCATCGCAGAAGGCTACAACAAACATGTTAAAGGATATGATCGCCAACAGGGATATTGAAAGCATGATTGTTGTAAATAAGGAGCAGGCTGAGATATATCTGAAAGACACTGCAGTGGAATCCGGAAGGTATGAAAATCTTCCGAAACCCGGTAACGGAGTGGGTTTGCGGGTTCCAAAGCCTCATTTTATATACAATATAGGTGATATAAGTAATTTCGAGCCTTTTCTGATTGAGACGCAAGAAAATGCCGGTTATGAGGAAACTGAACTGATATACCCTGAGTATGTAACGCGGAAGAATTATTTTGTTGATATCATTGGCTGGTTGATACTTCCGGTCCTTCTGATAGCTGTGTGGCTGTTCATGATGAGACGGATGGCCGGAGGAGGGGCAGGTGGCCCCGGAGGTATCTTTAATGTTGGAAAATCAAGAGCCCAGATCTTTGATAAAGACACACATGTAAAGATTAATTTCAATGATGTTGCCGGGCTGGAAGAGGCTAAGACAGAGGTTATGGAGATTGTCGATTTTCTGAAGAACCCTAAGAAGTATACCCAGCTTGGCGGGAAGATTCCCAAAGGAGCTATTCTTATTGGCCCTCCCGGAACGGGAAAAACATTGCTGGCAAAAGCTGTTGCCGGAGAAGCAAACGTACCTTTCTTTTCTATTTCAGGATCTGATTTTGTTGAAATGTTTGTCGGGGTAGGAGCTTCAAGGGTCAGGGATCTTTTTAAACAGGCAAAAGAAAAAGCCCCATCTATTATATTTATCGATGAGATAGACGCTGTGGGAAGAGCAAGGGGGAGAAATGTAAATTTTAGTTCCAATGATGAGCGCGAAAACACTCTTAATCAGCTTCTTACTGAGATGGATGGCTTTGGAACCAATATGGGGGTCATTATTCTTGCAGCCACTAACAGGGCCGATATACTCGACAGGGCTTTGTTGCGGGCGGGAAGATTTGACAGACAGATACATGTAGAACTACCCGATCTGAATGAGCGTGAGGCAATATTTAAAGTTCATCTTCGTCCGATAAAGATTACAAAGGATTTTGATGTTGTCTTCCTGGCAAAACAAACCCCAGGATTCTCAGGTGCTGACATAGCAAATGTTTGTAATGAAGCTGCATTGATAGCTGCGAGAAAAAACAAAACTGTTGTTGAAAAGCAGGATTTTCTTGATGCTATTGACCGTATAGTGGGGGGGCTTGAAAGAAAGAATAAGATCATATCTGTTGAAGAGAAAAGAACGGTGGCCTATCATGAGGCGGGACATGCTACTGTAAGCTGGCTCCTGGAACATGCAAGTCCGCTTGTAAAGGTTACAATAATCCCCAGGGGAAGAGCCCTTGGTGCTGCATGGTATCTGCCGGAAGAGAGACAAATAACAACACGCGAACAACTGCTCGACGAAATGGCTTATGCCCTTGGAGGAAGAGCTTCTGAAGAACTTGTCTTTGGCAAGGTGTCAACCGGAGCACTAAGCGACCTTGAGAAGATAACAAAGCAGGCATATGCAATGGTATCATACTTCGGAATGAGTGATAAGATAGGTAATATAAGTTTCTATGATTCATCGGGGCAGACTGATTTCAATTTTACCAAACCTTATAGTGAAAGGACAGCCGAACTGATTGATCAGGAGGTGAAGCAGATTGTGGAGGAATCATACGCAAGAGCCAAGTCAGTTCTTAAACAAAACCTGAAAGGACTGACTGAACTGGCAGAACTGCTGCTTGAAAAAGAAGTCATTTTTAGTGAGGATCTTGAAAGGATCTTCGGTAAGAGAAAAGCTGATATCCTGAAAGAAATGAGAGAAGCAGAAGAAAAGAAAACTCAGTCTGCTGAAGCGGCAAAGACTAAAACCGAAAATGATCCGGCAGAACAGTTGTCAGCTACTGAAGATGCTCCTCAAAAAGAACAAAGTAAAAATACCACTAAACAGGAAAAACTATTTCCTGATACCAACACTGTCGATTCTGAAGAACAAGCTAAACAGTCCACAGAATAAACAATCGGGAAATTGAATAATTTTTTCAGAAGAACACTGACAGGTATTTGGATAGTGATTTTAACACTTGGAGGTTTCTGGCTCCATGCGCTTTCTTTTTACTTTACCGGACTTATAATCCTGACCGGAATGATATATGAGTATTATTCGATCATAAAAACATCCGGGATAAAGCCACAGATATTTTTAGGAATACTGACTGCAATTACTGCCTACACAATGGCTTCACTTGTTGCGGCCGGGATTTTTCCCGGTGAATACCTTCTTGTGCTTGTTCCCCTGATGCTTCTTATCCCGGTAACAGAACTTTATAGAAAGCAGGACAGACCTTTTGATTCACTTGCTCATACATTTTTCCCGCTAATTTATATTGGAGTGCCTTTTGCCTTAATGCCGTTTTCTGCCTATGGCCAGGAAGGAGTAGAACCCCTGCTCCGTAGCACCCGTTTGTCATTTTCTCCGGGAATAGTAATAGCTTTCTTTCTTATGCTGTATGCAAACGACACAGGAGCATACCTTACGGGTATGTCGTTCGGGCGTAACAGGCTGATGGAGAGGATATCTCCTAAAAAATCGTGGGAAGGATTCATCGGAGGTATGATCATAGCAGCCATTGCCGCATGGTTCCTTGGCGGATGGCTTGGCATTTTGCCACGACCACTATGGTTGGTGCTGGCAGTGATCGTATCAATATCAGGAACATATGGTGATCTTATCGAGTCAATGCTCAAGCGAAGCATGGGGGTTAAGGACTCAGGTACTATAATGCCGGGACATGGAGGATTTCTGGATCGCTTTGATAGTGCGATAGTTGCTTTTCCTCTTATGTTTCTTTTTATTTTACTTTTTGGTTGATTGAATCGTCTTAATTAGTTTTGTGCAAAATTTTTCCTGATGAACATCCATAGAGAAGGATATAAAATACTGATCTTCGGGTTTCTTATATTGTTGATATCCAATATTCTTATTGCAATTTTGTTGCCTGACAGAACTATTCTGAAATGGGTACTGGGCTTAGGTTCATTTTCACTTTATATATTTCTTTTATTCTTTTTTCGCTGGCCGGAGAGACAGCTCGAACCCGATCCCGGACTGGTATATTCACCAGCTGACGGTAAAGTGGTGGTGATCGAGGAGACAATTGAAAGGGAATACTTTAAAGATCAGCGTTTGCAGGTATCTATCTTTATGTCTCCTTTTAATGTTCACAGTAACAGATATCCGGTTTCGGGAAAAATTAAACATGTTGGTTATCACCCTGGAAATTACAAGGTTGCGTGGCATCCGAAGTCGTCTGAGCTGAATGAGAGGAGTACGATTGTAATCGAGACGAGCATGGGGAAAGAGATCCTTGTAAGACAAATAGCAGGAGCAATGGCAAGGAGGATAGTGACTTACGCAAAGAAGGATCAGATTGTTAAACAGGGTGATGAACTTGGATTTATTAAGTTTGGTTCAAGGGTTGATATATTTTTACCCATTGGAACAGAAGTTGAAATACCGATATTACAACGGGTGAGAGCTAATAAAAGCGTTATCGCAAAAATCTGAAAGGATAATTTATGGAAAAGAAAGATGACAGAATTATAGACATTACAGATGATGTAAAATGGATTGGCATCCTCGATTATGATATCAAGACATTTGATATCGTAATGACAACGGAATATGGGACAACCTATAACTCTTATTTTATAAATGCAGAAAAGAAAGCTCTTGTTGAAGTGGCAAAGGAGAAATTCAGTGAGCGTTATTTTGATAAGATCAGGAAGGTAACAGATCCGGCTAAGATTGATTATATTATTCTTGATCATACCGAACCCGATCATTCCGGATGCCTCAGGCAATTGCTTTTACTTGCCCCTTCAGCAACTGTTGTTGGCAGCGGCAATGCAATAAGATACCTTGAGGACCAGCTTAATATTCCGTTCAGATCTTTGGTTGTAAAGGATGGAGACACACTCGATCTGGGAAGCAAGACCCTGAAATTCATTTCAGCCCCAAACCTGCACTGGCCTGATTCAATATATACCTGGCTTGAAGAGGACGGGATATTGTTTACCTGTGATTCTTTCGGTGCACATTACTGCAAATATGAAATGTCGGATGACATAAACAGCGACTATCTCAGTGCGTTCAAATATTATTTTGATGTTATACTTCAACCATTCAGCAGGTTCATTATAAAGGCTATTGAAAAAATTAAACCTCTTGATATAAAACACATTTGTCCTGGTCACGGTCCAATCCTTTCAAAGAATCACAGATATTTTGTTGAACTTACAAATAAATATGCTCTTGATTATTTAAGTGACACCACTGAAAAGGCGAGGAGGAGCATTCTGATTGCCTATGTCTCTGCT
Organism: Bacteroidales bacterium; assembly: GCA_035414025.1. Classification (GTDB taxonomy): domain Bacteria; phylum Bacteroidota; class Bacteroidia; order Bacteroidales; family VadinHA17; genus LD21. Next base: position 35,536 of record DAONXX010000010.1, read on the forward strand.
TACGGTTACACAAAGCAGGCAGCTGAAATAATCAGATCCGGGATACTTGAAACGGACAATTTCAGGGTTGAAATGGCAGATATTGAACATATTGATCTTAATGAACTCGGATCGCTTCTTGCTACGACAGATGCCTTCCTGGTTGGATCTCCGACAATTAATCAAAACACCTTACTGCCCGTATACAAAATGTTTGCTCTCATAAACCCGATACGTGACAGAGGTAAGCTTGCCGGAGTTTTCGGATCTTATGGATGGAGCGGTGAGGCTGTCAGAATAATAACCGAGACACTCAGGAGCCTTAAGCTCAAGATGTTTGAGGAAACTGCCGAATTTAAGTTTCAGCCCACAGGGCCAAAGGAAGAAAACCTTAAGGATTTTGGAAGAAAATTTGCACGACGTTTTGCAGAAGAGAATCAGAATAAATAAGGGTGCCCTTTTGAGACACCCTCTTAATTCAGGATTAAACCATTAACTATGAAATCTTGACTTTTCTGGTGATCTTGTTCTTTTCTTCTTCCATCTTGGGGAGTTCAATTGAGAGAACTCCATCCTTGTACGAAGCTCCGATCTTTTCCCTGTTAACATTTTCAGGAATATAGAAGCTTCTGCAGAAAGAAGAATAGCTGAATTCTTTTCTCTTGTAACCTTCTTTTTCTTCTTCCTCTTCTTTTGTCGATTCAGATGAGATTACAAGAACATCATCATTAATGTCAATCTTGAGATCTTTCTTATCCATGCCCGGAACAGCAAGCTCAAGTGTGTAGTTTTTTTCATTCTCCTTAATGTTGGCAGCTGGCATTGAACCGACCCTGCTGCTTATGACAGGAAAGAAATCATCATCAAAAAGCTCCGACAAAAAGGGACTGAAAGTTCTGCGTGCAATCGTTGGTAACATAATTTTATCCTCCATTATTTTAAGTTTTACATTATTTAATTGTCATACACGATATCTCTTTCAACTTCCATTCCAAACTCATACATATGCCAATATGACAGGTGTATATTGCATATATTGCCAAAATGACAGATTAAATATATAGAAAAAAAAAGTTAAGTTTGTATAAAGAATACAATTAATGAAAGCGTCTATAAGGAATATCCTGATAATTTTTGGGGGGGGGCTGCTT
>DAONXX010000011.1:0-36294 GCA_035414025.1 Bacteroidales bacterium
AACTCGTTTATATACGTAATAAAGGTTTCTGCAATTTCTGCCTGAGGGTGTTATTGTATACGTTTATGATTTTACAAAGGAACAACTTTTCAAGTTAAGTGTCAATCTTTTAAACAGGGAAAAAGGATTGCAGGATTTAATGGCTGCACAAGTCCCTATCCGGGATCGCAAGCCTTGACAAAAATCCCGCTATTCAAGAAAGTCAAAATAAAAAACAATCTTGTGATGTCAAACAAAAATGGGAAACCAAAGTCGTGAGACACACAAGATATAACACTACCTAAAAAGGTGGGACCTTCTGCCGCACTAATTGTCACAAGTCAGGAAGGGACAAGGCTAATCCAATCGATCCGTTATGAAAGGAGCCTTTGCCCAGATCACTCATATAGCTGCCGATGACATTTATACTACCAATAAGAATCGCAAAACGGCTGGCTGTCCCAAAAACTGAACAAGAGACAGTATAGAGCGTAAATGATCCCTAACAGATGACCACAGGGGATCATTATGCCCAATGATAACCAAATGACAAAAAGTCGCTGTATAAAATCATTTTTAATCCTTCAAAACACAAATGAGCAAAATCTTGTTTTCAAAATCCTGATCATTTTACGGTTTTGCCCTTACTCCTGTAAATCCTTATTAAAGATCTGCCTCAACATGCAATCAGTATTTAACTCCTTTAAGGCCTGATGTGCAATTTCTGCATATATCGATATGTTTTCTGCCTGAAAAAACAGCCTTCCTGAAAAGACGGTAATGTGGGCCATTCCATATATCCCTGAATGAAGATTCATTGAGATCTCCCATAACATGCTGCGCATCCTTGTCAAAACAACATGGTAACACCTTACCGTCCCATGTAATAACTGGATTAAACCATAATCTTGGACATCTGTCCGGCAAGGCATTCTTAATAGTATAATGACCATCTGTCAACTTATATCTGCTGTATCGCCTGTCTGATGGAAGCCATTTATCAAAAGCTTCATCATTAATTATTTGCATTGATTTTAACCTGAGCGAAGCTTCCATTTCTCTTGCATAATGTTTCAACTGTCCGATCTGATGTTCATTGTTTTTATTTACAAGAACCTGAATTATCAGTTTCGGCCCTGAAGAATGCCGTTTCTTAGCTTCAGTTACATTTTTTATCCCCTGCTTAACCAAACTAATGTTACCTTTAGCTCTGTAAGCCGAATAAGATTCATTGTCAATCCCGTCAAGAGAAACAATAAGATTGTTCAGACCTGAAATTGCAAGCTTATCTGCATTTTCTTCAGAGAGGAAATGACCATTTGTCGACACTGTGGTATGAATTCTTTCTGTCAATCTCAGAAAAGAAAAAAACTCCGGATGCAGCATCGGCTCTCCCTGAAAATACAAGTTTAAATTATACACGTATGGTTCCAGTTCCTTAATTATCTTTTCAAACAAAGACATTTCCATGAAACCTCTGCTCCTTGACATCAATTCTGATCCCGATAAACATTCAGGACAATTCAGGTTACAAAAATTTGTCAGCTCTATGCTGGCTGAAACAGGCATTCCATTTATCGATATCTTCCCTGTCAAAGAACTGATAAGAAATGAAAATCCGGATCCTGAAAAATTAAAAAATTTAATAAAGGTGTTAACCATAGGTCAGGTAAAACAAGATAAAACCCACATCTGTCAAATGCATAAACGCGTATGTATGTAATTTTCAGTCATTTGCGACTCCCCCGCTTGAGCGGAACAAGCATCATACGCTAAAATCAAAATTATATTATGATGAAAGATAATAATTATTTTATCGTTCCAGATAGGGTTTTTTGCTTATTACCGGTCATATAAATGATAGACAGGACAACCTTTTAAAAGAATAAAGTTCAACAATTAATAAATTAAATATTTAGCAATGAAAACTATTAACAGAATTTCACTTATTGCCACTGTTTTTCTGCTGGCTTTTACAATGCAGACCTCATTCGCCGGCAAGTCGTCTGACAAAAATAAAAAATCGGATCAGCAGGATTACATAACCTTAAAAGGTAAGGTGGTTGATGCAGAAACCGGTGAAGCACTTGTGTTTGCTACAGTAGCCGTTTCAGAATCAAATGTTGCCATTGTTACAAACATAGATGGAGAATTCACATTAAAGATTGCAAATGAACTGGTGTCTAAAAATCTGGAAGTAAGCTATCTGGGTTACAAAAACAAATTGGTTTCCATAAGCTCTATGAGGGATAACGGATATAAAAATTTAATATCAATGGAAACTGCGCCTATTCCGATTAAGGAGGTAATTGTAAAACCACTGGATCCTGATCTGATAATTGAAAATGCTATCTATAAGATCGGGAAAAATTACGAAAACATTCCCAACCTTATGACAGCGTTCTACAGGGAAACGATACGCAAAAACCGCACATACGTTTCGATAGGCGAAGCAGCTGTCGAAGTATTCAAGGCACCTTATACAAGCGACTTAAGGTTTGATGCTGCCAGGTTATATAAAGGACGCAAGAGCACTGACGTGGCAAGAATGGATACTGTTTTGTTCAAACTCCAGGGAGGTATTACAAATGCTCTTGATCTTGATTTGGTCAAGAATACGGAACTGATACTTACCATCGATGCAATGAAGTATTACGATTATTCCCTGAAAAGCGTTATCGAAATAGACGGGAAACCTCATTATGAGATCGGATTCCGCCAAAAACCAAATGTTGATATTCCTCTGTTTGTCGGATCTCTCTTTATTGAAGTTGAATCTGGTGCAATAACCGAAGCCGAATTCGGTCTTAATCTTGAGGATAAAGCAGCCGCTACTTCAATATTTGTCAGAAAAAAACCTATTGGAATGGAGGTTACACCCGATCTTGTAACTTACAGAACAAAATTCCGTGAACAGGATGGGAAATGGTATTTCTCATATTCCAGAGCTGAAGTTAAATTTAAAGTAAACTGGAAAAGAAGACTATTCAATACTTTCTATACAACAATGTCAGAAATGGCAATAACTGACCGCACAGATCAGGAAGTTATTAAATTTGCAGGTAAGGAAAGACTCAGGTATTCAGATGTGTTTTCAGAAAAGGTAAGCGACTTCACTGATCCTGAATTCTGGGGAGATTACAATGTGATAGAACCTGACCAAAGCATAGAATCGGCAATACGCAGACTTAGCAGGAAACTTAAATTCAGTGACAGAGACGATCTTGACATATAAGATCTGATGAACAGGGAAAGTGAAATAATAAGGAGGATCCGACAGGGTGATAAAGAACAGTTTGAATCTCTTTTCAGATCCTCTTATACTTCCCTGGTCCGTTATGCAAAAAAACTTATTAAAGACAAGGATACAGCTGAAGAGATTGTTCAGGACCTGTTTGTCAGACTCTGGCAGGACAAAGAAAAAATCAGGATACAAAGTTCATTGAATGGTTATCTTTTCAAATCGGTGTACAATCGCTGCCTTCATCATATTGAACATAACAAGGTGAAAGAAAAACACGTGAGAGAGATGTCCCTAAAGAAGGATGCTGAGTCAGCAAGTCCGTCAGATTTAGTCCAATATAATGAACTGCTCTTAAAAACAATCAGAGTCCTCGACCGGCTGCCCGAAAAATGTGGCAGGATCTTTTACATGAACCGGTTTGAAGGAATGAAATATACAGAGATAGCTGAAAAACTTTCAGTCTCGGTTAAAACAGTTGAAGCTAACATGGGAAAAGCATTGAGAGAATTCCGGAAAGCTTTGGCAGAACAATGAAAAAATGAAAAACAAGGAGAATTTAACAGACAGGGATTGGCAGGAACTTGCCGGTTTTATGTCGGAGGAAACGGAAATTAAATCAGAAAAACTGAAACAGTTTATTGCTGAAGATAGCTATAATACTGAAAAAGAATGGAAAGAGCTAAAAGACATGTACGATAAAGAACCAATAAATGTTGATAAGGCATGGAATAAGGTCATAACACAGATAAATGAGGCAAGCACTAATAATCTGAAAACTCATGGAAAGTCAATTTTAAACAGGAGAATATTGATCAGAATAGCTGCTATTGCTCTTATTCTTTTAAGCATCGGTGCTGCAGCTGTTTATGTGATAAGAACAGATGCCCAGAACAAAAAAATTATTGCTGCCACGGGAAATGATGAAAAAAATCTCAAAGTTATCCTGCCGGATGGCAGCAATGTCTTTCTAAACCGGAATACAAGGCTGAGTTATCACACCAATTTCGGAAGTGAAGGCAGAGTTGTTGAGCTTACAGGTGAAGCATTTTTTGAAATTACCCCTGATGAATCAAATCCATTTACTGTTTATGCAGGTGAAGCAATTATCAAAGTCCTCGGAACTTCTTTTAATGTAATAACAAGTAATGACAATTCTGCAGTTGAAGTATTCGTGGAAACAGGCCATGTAATGCTTTATGATGAATCGGGAAATCAGAACATTCAGCTTGATCCCGGATTTATCGGAACTCTTAGCCAGGATTCTTCGGATAAAAAACTGAATGAAAATCCAAATTATATGGCCTGGAACAAAGGATTGCTGACGTATAACGGCCAGACTCTCAATGTTGTTTTCCACGATCTGAAAAAGGTCTACAATATGGAAATAATTGCCGATGATAAAGAAATACTTGATTTACCATGGGCAATTACAATTGATAACCAGCCACAGGATACAATTATTCGCCTGATTTGTGCTAGCTTTACACTGAGTTATACAAAAGATGGCGATGTATATCATCTCAAAAAAAAGTGACTCGTTTTTTAAAAAATGCTGTCAATCAATGGCTCTATAATAAAAAGAGTTTCAGCGATTGTATTATTCATTTTGCTGAGCAAGTGGCAGATTTACTGCCAGGAAACTATACTTAATTCCGTATTTACATTCGGGGAAGGTACCATTAAAACTGATAGTGCGCTGAATATCATTTCCAAACGCACAGGGTTTAATTTCACTTATGACAGCAGACTAATAAACCCTGACAATAAAATTAATATGACCTTCAACGATGAAAAACTGGAAGTCATACTTGATAGCATATTGCAAAATGACTCCCTTGTTTATTCTGTAATTGATAAATATATAATTATTTCAAAACCGCCTCCCCCTGGAATAAAAAAAGTCGACATTAAGCTGCCGGGAGGGACCGGAATAATTTCAGGTGTCATAATTGATGAGGAATCGAAAGAACCCCTGCCGTTTGCTGCAGTTGCCTTAAAGAACAGGGGAAAAGGAACAGTAACAAATAACAACGGAGAATTCAGTTTAAGAATTATAAATGAATACCTGCAGGATACCCTTTTTATATCCTATCTTGGCTTTGTCGGAAAAGAAATACCCGTCAGGCAGGCAACTGGACACGACCTTACAATTGGTCTCAAAAGAGAGTTTATTTCTATCCCGGAGATAATAATCAGAACCCAGATCCCCCAGGAAATAATTAACAGAACTATTGATGCCATACCCAAAAATTATGGTAATTCCCCTGCAATGCTTACCTCCTTCTACCGGGAAGGTGTAATGAAGAAACAGGAAATTCAGACTTATTCCGAAGCAATTATCCGCATCTATAAAAGTTCTTATCACGGATTAGCAAATGACCAGATAATGGTGCTTAAAAGCAGGAAGATTGATAATGCCGATCTTAGTGACACCCTGGCAATAAGACTTAAAGCAGGATTAAGCACTTGCCTTGATCTTGATGGAATAAAAAACTCCTTTGAGTTTATTTCAAGAGATGATTATAATAATTACACTTACAGGATAAGTGATATAATAGTTAACGATGAAGATTTGGCTTATGTGATCGATTTTGAACCAAAACAGAGTTCAGATCCCGCAATGTTCAGGGGTACAATGTATATAAATACTGTGGATTATGCCCTTTTACACGCTGATTTTGAAATCTATCCGAAATTTCTTGATAAAATGAAAGAGGCATTTGTCTCAAGTCCCTCCCACAGATTTAATACATGGCCAGTATCTGTTAAATATTCTGTAAGTTACCGGAAATTCAATGAACGTTATTATCTGAATCATGTAAGAGGCGATCTCCAATTTATTGCGAAAAAGAAAAGGAGGTTGTTTAATAGCCAGTTCAATGTGTTTTTCGAAATGGCGGTTACAGAAACAAGTCTAAACAATGTGACGCGCTTCGAAAGAGAACAACTTGCCCCAATTCATTCTGTCTTTTCAAGAACAATAACAAGTTATGATGCTGATTTCTGGGGTGAACAGGATTTTCTGAAGCCTGAAGATAATCTTTTGCAAGCACTTAAAAATATTAAAGTCAGGTTACAGGAATTTACTGAAGAAGAATAATTAAGGTGCTGTATCCCAAGTGCTTATCAATAAGTGTTTATAATTTCGTACAATTCGCTTAGATCGGGAGTCAAAATAATTTCGGTACGCCTGTTTTTCTGCCTGGCTTCAGCAGAATTCCTTTCATCGACAGGAACATATTCGCTCCGGCCGGATGCTATAAGGCGTGTTGGATTAATCTTTGATCCTTCAAGAAGTACACGAACAACTGTTGTAGCTCTTTTTACACTCAGGTCCCAGTTGTCTCTTAGCTGGCTGCTACCACCCGGATTATATGGAACATTATCTGTATGACCTTCAATTGTAACCTGTATATTTGGATTCCTTTCAAGAACACCGGCAAGCTTTTTTAAAGCATTGCTCCCGTTGGCATCAATATCCCAACTGGCTGTTTTAAAAAGAAGTTTCTCATCAAGTGACACATAAACTTTTCCATCTTTTTGCGTAACGGTAAGCCCATTATTTTCAAAGCCAAGAAGAGCATCCGAAACCTTATTCTTCAAATCCTGGGCGATCTTTTTCTGTGTATTCAGAATTTTTTCAAGTTCGACTAATCGCTCGTTTCTCTTCTGTAACTCGAAATTCAGTTCATCAAGAGATGCTTTTTTTGAATCAAGATTAGACTCCAGTTGCCTTAGTATATCCTCTTTTTGCTGAAGGTCAGCATGCGCCGCCTGCAACTCTGAAAGAAGCTTCTGGGTTTCCTTAATATTCCCTTTTATAAGCTCCTCATGCGCATTTTGCAGATCATGATATTGTGAAGAGATCCTGGCAACTTCCGCAATTGCATTATCCCTTTCTTTCCTGACTTTCTCAATTTCTGCGTCTGACTTGCTCATCTTCTCCCTGAGTCCGGCTGCTTCAGATTCAAGTTCCCTTCTGGCCATTTCAAGTTGTAGGCTACTTGCCTTGAAGCTATCTCTCTCATCCATGAAGTGACGGCTTTTATCCTGTACATCTTTAAATTTACGTCCTGATACACATGAAATCATTGATATGCCGATCAGGAATAGCAATAAGAACAAAATCTCTATTCTCTTCATAATCTTCTTTTTATTAAACTATCCTCCACTTTACAATGTCTCCTTTTCGGATTCTGCACAATCTATCAAAAATAAGAAAATCCGGGCTATCGCCTCATAAAGATATGGGCATAATAATTGTTATATTTGCAAATTATTTCGGCATGATGGGTACCGGGGAAAATTTGTTGTTTAAAATATCTTCACCAGAAGACATTAAAAAGCTTGATCCTATTGATCTTGTGAAGGTTAGTAAAGAACTCCGGCAATATATAATTGAAGCTTTGAGCCATAATCCGGGTCATCTTGGAGCCAGCCTGGGTGTAGTGGAACTAACTATTGCCCTTCATTATGTTTTTAATACTCCTTATGATAAAATAATCTGGGATGTAGGCCATCAGGCCTACGGTCATAAGATCCTAACCGGCAGAAGAGAGAAATTTTCGACTAACAGAAAATACAGAGGCATATCCGGCTTCCCGAAAATGTCAGAAAGTGAATATGATGCATTCGGGACCGGCCATTCATCAACAAGTATTTCAGCTGCACTTGGCATGGCTGTTGCTGCCAAAATTAAAAAAGAAAAGAGGCATATAATTGCCGTAATCGGTGATGGGGCCATGACAGCAGGTCTGGCCTTTGAAGGTCTTAATAATGCAGGAATATCTAAGTCGGATCTGCTTGTAATACTTAATGATAACAATATTGCTATTGATCCGAATGTGGGTGCTTTAAAGGAATACCTTCTTGACATCACCACAAGCAGAACATATAACAAATTCAAGGATAAGGTATGGAATTTTCTGGGTAAAATCAGGAAACTCGGTCCCGATGCCAGGACCCTTGCCGCACAGCTCGAGGCCGGCTTTAAAAGCACGATCCTTGACAAAAGCAACCTTTTTGAAGGAATGAATTTCAGGTACTTCGGACCAATTGACGGACATGATGTACTTCATCTTACAAAAGTGCTTGAGGATCTGAAAAAAATCCCCGGCCCAAAACTACTTCATTGCTTAACTATTAAAGGTAAGGGTTTTAAGCAGGCTGAAAAAAATCAAACAGTATTCCATGCTCCTGGCAAATTTGATAAAAATACAGGTAAACTTATAACTAACAGTGAACATGTAGATTCTTATAATGAAATCTTTGGGAAATCAATACTGGAACTGGCCAGAATGAATGATAAAATAGCAGGTATTACTCCGGCTATGCCCACTGGCTGCTCCCTGAGTATTATGATGAAAGAATTTCCCGACAGGACTTTCGATGTAGGGATAGCAGAACAGCACGCCGTTACTTTTTCTGCGGGTCTTGCTACTCAGGGAATGATCCCTTTCTGCAATATTTACTCTTCTTTTTTACAGAGAGCTTACGACCAGGTCATACACGATGTGGCCCTGCAAAACCTGCATGTGATCTTTTGTATAGACAGGGGCGGCCTTGTTGGCCCTGACGGTGCTACCCATCATGGTTTCTTTGATATTGCATTCATGCGAAGCATCCCGAATATTGTTGTTTCTGCCCCGATGGATGCCATTGAGCTAAGAAATATGATGTATACGGCTCAGCTTGAAAAAAATAAAATGCCTTTTTCTATTCGCTATCCAAGGGGCAACAGTCACATTTCCGACTGGCAAAGACCATTTGAAGAGATCCCGGTTGGAAAAGCCAGACTGATAAGCGAAGGCGGCAACATAGCAGTTCTGAGTATCGGTCATCCCGGTAATGAGGTTGCCGGAGTAGTCAGAAAGCTTGAGAAAGAAGGCATCGCAGTAACTCACTGGGACATGAGGTTTGCAGCCCCGCTAGATACAGAAGCTCTCCATTTGGTTTTCAAAAAATTTACGAAAATTATAACAGTTGAGGATGGAATACTCAGAGGAGGCTTTGGTAGCGCTGTAATGGAATTCATGTGCGACCACGGATACAATGCCAGAATCAAAAGACTTGGAATACCCGATTATTTTGTCGAACATGGAAGCCAGGAGGAGCTTTATAAAGAATGTGGTTTTGATGCAGATGGCATAGAGAAAACTATAAGGGAACTCTCAGGGCAATGATATACCTCATCCGGAAATGTAATAACCAGTACAATCATATTTTGTTCCCCGCTTGAGCGGGACAGGCATCATACCACTAAAATCAAAATTAATTATGATAAAAAACTACATTATTCTTCTGAGCATAATATTCCTTGGTACATCCTGCAGAGACGGATCTGAGAAAAAAGAAAACTGGATCCCGCTTTTTAACGGTAAAGACCTGACAGGATGGGATATCAAGATCAAAGGATCGCCCTTGAATGAGAATTACAGGAATACTTTCAGGGTTGAAAATGGCGTATTAAAAGCATCTTATGATGAATATGATAAATTCAATGGAGAATACGGCCATATTTTTTATAAAGAACCTTTTTCGCATTATAAACTCAGGTTCGAATACAGGTTCACCGGTCAGCAGGCTCCGGGAGGACAAAGCTGGGCCTTCCGTAACAGCGGTGTGATGATACACTCACAATCAGCGGAATCAATGCTTATTGACCAGGATTACCCGGTCTCCGTAGAGGTCCAGCTTCTTGGTGGTAATGGTACCGATAAGTGCCCCACTCTTAATGTATGCACTCCCGGAACCCATATAAGAATCGATACCGCATTGATAACAAACCATTGCACAAATTCGGCATCGAAAACTTTCCATGGTGATGTATGGGTAAAAGCAGAAATAGTAGTGTACGGAGACAGCATTATTCATCATATTGTTAAAGGAGATACAGTCCTTACATATTCAAAGCCACAGATCGGCGGAACAAATAAGCCGGCTGATTATCCTGTTCCTGACGGGACTCTTTTAAAGGAAGGTTATATCTGCCTTCAGGCCGAAAGTTCTCCCGTAGAGTTCAGGAATATAAAGCTGCTGAGACTAAAATAACTTCCCGGTTTGTTGATTAAGAATTATTTCTTTTAAATTTGCCAAACCAATCAGTCACCTTGCCTCTGCAAGACTATGAGATTTATTAAGCCCGGATGGCGGAATTGGTAGACGCGCTGGTCTCAAACACCAGTGGCAGCAATGCTGTGCCGGTTCGAGCCCGGCTCCGGGCACAGAAAAAGAGTGAGAGTAAGTACTCTCATTTCTTTTTTCTCACACTCAAACTTAAAATACCTGCTTTAACTTTAAATATTGTTGCTTCCTGAATTAGCATACTAAAACAAATACTTCAGAAAAAGTTTGGAACTTCTATTTCCTGGCACTCTCGAAATAATTCTTCATAAAAAGCAACTGAAATTTAACGGCATTCTTCCAGTAGGTCCAGTTATGAGCCCCGGGCCGGACTATGTAATCATGCGGAATGTTACGATAGAGTAACTGCTGATGAAGATTCTCATTTACATCATAAAAGAAATCCTCTGTTCCACAATCGATTATTATTGCCAATGAGTTTGGAGTAAGCAGATGCAACTGGTTTATTACAGTATGCTTCTCCCATCTTTCCGGCTGATCAGCATAAGTGCCGAGCTGCTTAGCCATTTCCCAATTGTTGGGAAATGGTCTGATATCGACTCCCCCGCTCATGCTACCAGCAACACCAAAAACATCCTGGTGCCTGAAACCAAGGTACAATCCCCCATGACCACCCATGCTTAATCCGGTTATCCCTCTGCCTTCCCTGGTCCTGATCGTAGCGTACTTTGCGTCAATGGCTTTTATCAGTTCGTCAGAAACGAAAGTTTCATATTGTGATCCTGGATTAACCGGACTATCCCAGTACCAACTACCGAAACCGCCATCAGGGCAGACTATCATCAGACTATGCTGATCGGCAGCTATCTCAAAACCACCCCCTTTCTTTACCCAATCCTGATGATTACCGCTGTATCCGTGTAACATATACACAACAGGCAATGCCTTCTGGGAATTATAATTATCCGGTCTGATTACCACTACCGGAATATTCTTCTGCATCGTTTTACTGTAAACCTGTATCGTATCAACTATAGCTGCATTGACCGATATGAAGGTCAGGAGGATAATGAAAATAACTATTATACGCTTCATCTTTTTAAACTTTTAAATATTAGCTCTCTAAAATACAAAAAAACAGCGTTCCGGAATTTTATTCAGAATGCTATCTTCTCTGATTTATGCACAAAAAAGACTGATGCAACAAGTATATTATTAATTTTACGTGATTGTATGATAAAATGTTTTAAAAACTGCCATGAATAACATTCCGGAAGATATTATGGATATCCAGAGAAGGTATTGCCAGGAAGTCCCGTCAGTAAGAGATGCTCATCGTTTTATCGATGACCTGATTCGCTTCCTTTTCCCGATAAAGGACAATAAGAAACCTGGATTGAAAGAAACCAAAATTAAATATACCCAACTTGAGATTCAGCTGGAAGAATTACTTAAACCAATTAAAGATAATCTGAAAAAATCCCCTGAAGCTCTGTCTGAACAATTCTTCAGTTACCTGCACCCGGTTTTCATTGACCTGCTTGAAGAAGCAGAATGCTATCTTGAGAACGATCCGGCAGCATACAATGTTGAAGAGGTTCTCCTGTGCTATCCCGGATTCTATGCAGTTACCGTATACCGCCTGTCACATATCCTGTACCTGATGGAAATACCGATTCTGCCCCGTATCATAAGTGAATATGCACATAGCAAAACCGGTATAGACATTCATCCCGGTGCGACAATAGGGAAAAAATTCTTTATCGACCACGGTACCGGCATTGTAATCGGAGAAACCACAACAATCGGTAACAATGTTAAAATATACCAGGGTGTGACTCTGGGAGCTCTGCACGTTGATAAGGGAATGAGCCATACAAAACGCCACCCTACTATTGAGGATAATGTAATAATATATGCAGGTAGCACTATCCTTGGCGGAGATACTGTCATAGGACACAATTCCGTGATCGGAGGTAATGTATGGCTTACAGACAGTGTGGATCCCGGCACTATAGTATTTCATAGGCCGCAGATTGAATACAGGAACGGAAAAAAACCCTCTGCCGGTAAAAAAGTCTGAAGTTTTCCCGAATAAAACCTTATCCTATGAAAGTAACAAATATAATTGAAACAGTTGGTAATACACCACACATAAGAACAAACAGGCTTTTCGGATCATCACATGAAGTATGGGTGAAATTTGAAGCTAAAAATCCAGGGGGAAGTCTTAAAGACAGGATCGCCATTACAATGATAAATGATGCTGAAACAGCAGGAATACTCAAAGAAGGATCTGTAATAATTGAGCCAACTTCCGGAAATACAGGTATCGGTCTTTCTATGGTTGCGGCAGTGAAAGGTTACAGGATAATAATCGTGATGCCTGAATCGATGTCGGTAGAGAGAAGAAAGCTCATGACTGCTTACGGAGCCGAACTTGAACTTACTCCGGCCAGCCTTGGAATGAAAGGTGCCATAGACAGGGCAATGTATCTCAAGACCCAGATCAGAAATGCATGGATACCGTCACAATTCGACAATCCTTCAAACATAAAAGCCCATAAAAAAAATACTGCTAATGAAATAATAAACGATTTCCCTGAAGGTTTGGATTATTTCATAGCAGGTGCAGGAACAGGAGGTCATCTTTCAGGAGTTGGAAAAGCTCTGAGGGAACGGTTTCCATCAATAAAGATCTTTGCCGTTGAACCGGAACTTTCACCGGTTATCAGCGGGGGGAAGCATTCACCCCATCCGATCCAGGGAATAGGTGCCGGATTCATCCCGGCAAATCTTCACAAAGAGATCCTCAACGGTGTTATTACAGTCTCAAAAGAAGAAGCTTTTAATTATACGCGGCGGGCTGCCAGAGAAGAAGGATTCCTGTGCGGAATATCCAGCGGAGCAAACCTGGCTGCTGTCGCGAAAAAAATTCCCGAGATAGCACCCGAAAGCCGAATCCTTACATTTATCTACGATACCGGTGAACGATATTTATCTGTGGAAGAACTATACTATTAGAACCTGATTTCCTTCATTCCCCTTTTGAGTCGGGGTATCTTAAGAAAATCAATTATATTTTGTATAATTCTTATAATTCATTTCAAAAAAATTGCATCTTACAATTGATATTAAGCTCAAATCAGCTATTTTCACCACATTGAAATTATTGTCAGGATCAGGCACAGGCTTTTGATTAAAAGAATATGTCTGCATAAGCGACTGTACAGATTACTTATCAGTCCTTCAATTGATCCGGGCAGATAAATGGTAAAATCCATATAAGGAATGAAGGGAAAGACATCATCAGAAAATCATACCATCTTAATTATCAGGGTTTTCACTCTTATGGTGGTGACTGTTTTCTTCATCAGACCACTTGCCGCAGCAGATTTTCGCATAAGCGGCAGAATCACAGATCCCTTTGGCAATGCAATCCAGAATGCAAAAGTTTCTTTTATATCGGGCAACACACATTATACAGGGATATCCGAATTTGACGGAACATACTCCCTAAAGGTATTCGGTATTTACGAAGATGTTCCGGGCCTTATCGAATTAGGTAGTCCCTATCCGAATCCATTTACATATTCAATTAATATCCCTTTCATAATAAGCAGCGATGGGGAAATCCGTTTCTCTGTATATAGTTTTACAGGACAGAAAATTACAGAGAAGTCTTTTCCCGGCACTGTTGCCGGAAGCTATCAGCTTATCTGGGACGGCCGGACGGATAATGGAGCGCCGGTCCGGCAGGGATATTATATCTACTCTATAACTTTCAGGGGCAAGACCTCATCAGGTAAACTTGTAAAAGTTGAAGGCCGATCTACCTATTCGGCAGGGACAGGACTTGAACCAATTATGATGCCTCCGGTAATTGGATCTCAACCGGGTTCGGGAAGGATTCCTGTAATAACTACAGTGGAATGCGATAATTATTATCCGGTGAGACTTACAGATATTTCACTTGCCCGTGATACTGTGATTGATTTTGAACTGGCAGCAAAACAGGACCTGCCATACAAAATTTCAGGAGACCATATTGCAATGTACACTGGAACCGCATACAGACCTCTGATCCTCAAAGGTATAAATCTCGGTTCATCACCTCCGGGATATTTTCCTGGTGAAATTGCCTATGCCGTCGAGGATAAATCTGCCGGCACCTATGAAAAATGGATCAGACAGATGAGCGATGCCGGATTTAATTCAATAAGAGTGTACACTCTTCATCCTCCTGTTTTCTATGAGAAACTTGCCGAACATAATCAGAGGAACCCTGATAAACCCTTATTGCTGTTCCAAGGTATCTGGTTAGACGAAATTGAAGACAATTATAATCCGGATGATTATGACCTGATAATTCGTTCAGAATCTTTTAAAAACAGCATAAAAGAAGTGATAGACTGTATTCACGGGAACAACGATATTGCATTCAGGGCAGGGAGAGCATACGGAAGATACCTTACAAATGTTTCGAGATGGACAGCCGGATACATAATCGGAAGGGAAATAATGCCTCAGGAGATTGATTCTACCAATCTCTTTCACAAGGAAATGACATCTTTTTCAGGATTTCAATTCAGTATTTCTGAAGCAAGTGCATCAGAAGTCTTTATTACCAAAATGCTTGATGAAGTAGTGTCTTACGAAGCCGGAAATTATGAAATAAGGCGGCCTGTAAGTGCCTCAAGCTGGCCTACTCTTGATCCGCTCCACCACCCGACAGAAATTTATACTGATGAAGATATTGCCTCCTTTGATATTTATAAGATTGTAGGAAAAGATCAAGATGCCGGGATTTTTGCCTGCTATCATGCTTATCCTTATTATCCCAATTTTATCAGTCAGCAGCCTTCCTATCAAATTTATGAGGATGAAAAGGGGAAGAACAGCTATCTTGGCTATCTGACTGATCTGAAAGACCATTATTCAGGAATACCTCTTGTAATAGGCGAATTTGGTGTACCATCAAGCTGGACCAGTGCGCATCAATCATACAGTGATATGAATCATGGTGGTTATTCTGAAGAACAGCAGGGAGAGAAAAATATGCGCATGATGAATAATATTCTTACAGCAGGATGCGCCGGCGGTTTCATGTTCTCATGGATGGATGAGTGGTTCAAACCAACCTGGCTGGTAGCCTACCTTGAAGCCTACGGTTTTTATTCAGGAGGTGTTTTGATCCCCACTCGGCAACTATGGCACAATCTGGCATCGCCGGAACAGAATTTTGGCCTTCTGACTTTTGAGCAGACATTAAAAGATCCTTTTATTGAATACCAGACAGATAAGCCTTCCGGTCCATTGGCTAAAATTGAAGCCACACATGACAACAGCTACCTGATGTTACAGATTGAAACCCGTCAGGGAATTAATCAGGGTGATACGATGATAATCGCTTTTGATACTTACCTTGGAAATACCGGAGAATCAAAACTGCCAAACGGCAAAACGCTGATTAACAAGTCTGAATTTATGCTTCCAATAGTATTCGGACAGGACACTGCTGTTCATCATGTTACTCAGGCTTATGATATGAACGGATTAACTCCCAGATTCAACCTTTCAGATCCACTTGTGCAGAAATATAGAACAACAAATACTGATGGCGATCCCTGGAAACCAATGATGCTGTACAATGACGGTTTTGAATACACTCTGGACTCCTGTGGGAAATTACCTATGGAAAACTCAGCTGATTTCACACCCGGGCAAAGATCTGCAATTGCATGGTCAGGTAACAAAATTAAGATCCGCATACCCTGGACAATGCTATATTTCTATGATCCGAGCCAGCTACAGGTGGTCAACGGAGCTGTGTCATACGATGGAGGCAGGTCATACCAAATCTCAACTGCAACAACAGATGGAGTTGCAGTATCAGTATACTATCAGAATTCAGTCACATCATCTACCACACGTTATATCTGGGAAAACTGGCTAATAGTTCCTCCCAATACAGCAGTAGAAAAGAAATCATATCAGATTGTCAGATCGGGACTTTCAGTTCTTCCAATGTTTGCCGATTGACGCACGGTAGGCTTACGTTCTGTCTTTTTCTTCTTGTCAAACCCTGACCTTTCAGCTTTACCCCATCCTTTCTTGCGTCTCATGGCCTCAATGTTACCTCTTACAGCAAAATACGTATGAACCGGATAAAAGAAAGGCTCGAGAAGTGCTGTCGCTAAAAGTTTCAATACATCTCTCTTTCTCTTGTATTTGTGAAATGTGATCTCCTCAAAAAGGATGGACCACGTTGAAATAGCAACAGCAAAAGTGTAGACAAATATAAATAGCAACAGGTAGAATGGCCAGTTAAGGGCATTATTTATAATAAGATAGATGGTAAATACGAATCCTGCAAATGCTAACAGCGGTGCAAGCCATTCAAAAAAGAACCAGTAAGGATAGCCAAGTAATCCAAGTCTTTTAAAATTAGGATTAAAGAACAATTTCCTATGAGTCCATAATGATTCCACAAGGCCTCTTGTCCATCTTGTCCTCTGTTTCCTCAGTGACTTCAGGTCAGATGGAACCTCAGTCCAGCAAAGAGGATCAGGTATGTAGGTGACTTCGTACTTCTTATTATTCTCTGACATATACCGTCTCATTCTGAGAACAAGTTCCATATCTTCGCCCACAGTTTTAATGCTGTATCCTCCAGCATTTATTACAGTCTCTCTGTCGAAAAGCCCCATAGCTCCGGAAATCAGCATTAGCCCGTCAAGCTGACTCCAGGCCATCCTGCCCAGCAGAAAAGCTCTTGTATATTCAAGTACCTGAAAGCGTGGTAATATATTCTTCGGGACATGTATCTCTCTGATATGGCCACTTTCCACATCACAGGAATTAACTATCCTGATTACTCCACCTGTACCAATGACCTTATGGTCTCTTTCTTCAAGAAAGGGCTTTACAAGCTTTAAAATAGAATCTGCTTCAATAATTGAATCCGCATCAATCGAAACAAAAAGAGAACTCTTGCAAATATTTATTCCGGCATTAAGAGAATCAGCTTTACCTCCGTTATTTTTATCAATGACAGTCAGCCTTGTATATGAAGGATCTTTTGATTTATAAACACCTCTTATCCTTTCACAGGGAATACGATAGTCGAAATAATAGTTCACTCTTTCAAGATCATATGCTTCCTTTACCTTTTCGAAAGTATCATCAGTGGATCCGTCATTTACAAGAATAACCTCGAAATTATTATAGTACAGGGACAAAAGAGTACGGACATTATCTATTATTGTTTTACTTTCATTAAATGCCGGAGCAATTATCGAAATCTTCGGGCTCAGGGGTGATAATACAAGAGAATTATAATCGACATAACTGTTTTTACGCAAATATTTCCGGAGAGCAATTGCTGAGAAAATACCAAGCAACAGATACGATCCGAAGATTATAAGTGTAAATATGAAAATTATATGACCGAAAATTAAATCCATGATTTTAAGATATTCTGCGATCCAGAACGTGTTTCACAATAATATTATAGTTCTTATATTCCGATTTCATTAGCTTGACAAGTGTATTTACCCCTTCATCGCCCATATTCTCAATAGCTTTTGTTGCTTCAATCTGCAACTGAACATCATCTTCCTTGTCAAGTACCAGTTTAAGAAATCCCATCATAGAGGGATCAGGCATTTTTCCCATTGATTTAATAATCTCAAGGCTGATATTGTAATCCTGATTCTTATACATTTTTTTCATTGGCTCAAGTGTCGATCTCATTTCAAGATCACCAGCCACCTGAACTGCAAGCTGCCTTATCTCCGGTTCCGGACGCAGCAATATCTCCCTGATTTCATCCTCAGCATCTTTCTGCTTGAATTCCCTAATCATACGAAGAGCGAACATTGCCACCGATACATTAGCTGATTTAAGCCATTGCTTAAAAGGAGGTACAGGAATATTATGCTGAACAATAAGTTCATGCAGAGTTATCTGTCCCCACAGTGAAAAAGGCCTTGTAAGATGTGACAGGAATTCAAAAGGATTCTCCTCGCCAAGTCTCACAAGGGCGATCTGTGCTTCCATCCTTAAAATATCATTGGAAGAATTAAGTGCTTTGTAAATAACATCATTCGCATCTTTGATATTCATGAAAGCAAGTTCACGGAATCCTTTAACTTTTTTGTGCCACCTAATATCCTCCGCCCTTTTGATCGAATCCTTGTCAAGACCAAGATCCTTATAGAGACCAAGCAGTTTCTTTGCCTCCTCTCCTTTAAGATTTTTGCTTACATCAATCATCTGATCTATCAAAACCTGACGGCGATAATTATCTGAAGCAATAGGACGAAAATCATCTGGTTTAGCGTTGCCAAAAAGATAATCAACAATCAGACCCTGGTAGTTTTCAAGCAAATACTGATGCAGTTTTTCCTTCCTCTCCATTCTCCGCCTGTTCAGAAGTATTACCACCAACAAGATGAGCATGGTGGCTATTGAAATACTTATTATGATTATCAGGGTATTAACAAAAGTTATCGATTTGCCGAAATAATTAATCCTTTTAAGCCATGGATTATCATCACCAAAAAAAATGATCCCACCCGCAGGGGTTTGTTCGGATTCTGCTGCATGCAGGCTTTCAACCGATGTAAACTCAGCAATTACTGTTGAATCAGATTCTGCTATTAATTCTGCCTGCAATGTGTCGGAAGCAGGAAGAATTGTGTCCTGACTCTTATCTGAAATTAATATTTCATCAACGCTTTCTTTCCTTTCCGGAACTCCGGGCCTGGGATTTCTTGATATCCTGACTTTGTGATAACCATCTTCATTTACAATTATGGCATTTTCATCTATATATTTCTTCACTTCCAAAAGAAAAGCCTCAGCATTAATCCTCAAACGGAAGGCCCCCAACTGAACGGGAAATTCATTTCCTGATGAAGTAACAAAACCCCTGACAACAGTTTTCGATACAGTGTAATCAAGGGCTGAATTTTCTTCGGAAACAGTTGATCCGGCAACATTAACTGACAGACCTGAATCAGCTATTTGCTGAGCATGGCTGAATTCCTGTGACAGTAAAACGAAAACAATATATAATATGCCAGTTAAAAAATATCTCATCATTTCATTTTTATGGCATAGATCAGGTTAAGATTCCCTTCAAACCTGTTCCGTAACATGTTCTCAGCATACTCCTCCCTGGAATAACCTGCCCCAATCCGTATTCTTATCTTACTGGAGATCGCTGCAAAATAAGCTAGTCTGATGCTGTTTGCGCTGAACCGTTCTACATCAGTCTGTACATCAAAAGGCTCATCCGGAGCAGTACCTGTCCCAAGAGTAATCTGAAGATAATCTGTATCATTAAAATATCGTCTGCCGTTAAGGTAAAAAGAAGTTGTGGGGCCATCGTCCTTGAAATAAACATAACCTTTAAGGCTAAACCAATATTTTTTTACATATTTTTCAACTGACAGACTACTTATAAAGATGTTCCTGTCGAAATAATAATAATTAAGTCCTGCCGACACAGCCCATCCTTCAGGGAGTATCTGCCATAGTTCTGCCGCAGCCCTGTGTTTTGGAAAATAACTTCCCGGACTGAAAGCATACGCCAAATAGGCATAATTCTTATTTGACAAAGTAGGCCAGGCTTCGGCTTCAAATTGAAGTTCAGTTGCATTAATATCCGGATCCTTTGCTGTCAGATTCCCGATATTGATCCCTGCTGCAGCTGGCCCCCAGTTAAACTGGTGCCCCGCCCCTAATCTGAATATCTGCCAGAAGCGTGAATATGGTTCGTCAAATGTATCAAACGAATAACCTGCCCTTATGTCAGTTGCTACTGGAGTATTCTCTTTCGACCAAAGCGAAATATCTCTTTTGACGGACAGAGCATCTTCATTATCCGGTTCGTATATAAGCAGGGTGTCGATCACGGCTGCAGCCTGACTGTAATCCTTCTGCCAGGCAAGAATCCTTCCAAGGAGAATTCTTGCATCACCGTATGTTGGATACGTGTTAACCAGCCTTCTTGCGGCAGCTGCTGCTTCTGAATAATTCCCGTCAAAAGCCATTGTCCTTACTCTCATATATTCTGCTTCAGGATCATCTATCTGCTGAGAATACAAATCAGCTGAACAAAATATTAAGATTAGCATCAATCCTGAAAGAAATGATATTGTACAATGTTTGTTCATAAAACTAGTTTCCAAGTATTGATCTTATTTGTTCGACAAGATCAGACGGGTTAAAAGGTTTAATTATATACCCGCTAATTCCAAGTTCAGCCGCCTGCTGTTGAAGCTGGGCATTATTGAACGCTGTTACAATCAGCACCGGGGTATTCTTCTTCAAGGTAGATCTAAGAAATCTAACCAGTTCAAGACCACTATGATAAGGTAAATGAATATCGACTATTATAAGTTCATAGTCTTTCTCCTGAAGCAGGTGCATGGCTTCTATCCCGTCTTCAGTTGTTTCTGTTAAATACCCCGCCTTTTCAATTATAACTGAAAGGGTTCTTTTAGCCAGGGTATTATCTTCACAGATAAGTATACTCATTATTCAAATTGCATTCAGAATGTATTGCTCAATCCACTATTCAATCATCGATGCAAAATTGCAGAATAAAACTTTAGATACAAAGAAATCAGGTAAATTTTTGATAACCAACTTTAAACCTTCGATTAAAAGATGATTGTCGTCGATTAATCCTTATCCGGAAAAACCTGTTAAAATGAAAACTCCTCCTGCTGCAAGATCATTTATTTTCCCTCGCTTTCATTTCTTTCCTTTGTTACGAGATTAGCTGTTTGATATTATTCCTTGTTCATTCTATAAGCTTTTCAGTAATTCTGACTGCGTCAGCCATATATTTCTCACATTTGATCTCAAAGAGGTTCTGTTCAGCAATTTGCTTACAGTCATCAGGATTATTCAGGTCAAGATCATCAAGCAACTCCCTGCAGACAATTGAGCCATTCAGTTTGCTGAACTGCCTGAAAAATTCACTGGTTTTTGAATATGTCAACATCTTATTTTCTTCCGGATCATTTATCCCCTTTCCATATTTCAATCCCAATGCCATAAGTGCTCCTGTCACAGCTCCGCAAACATTCTGTTTCCTCCCCATTCCACCACCAAAGGCGCAAGAAAGCTTCAGGCAATCATCTTCGGATATACCAAAATCCTGACCAAAAACTGTAAAAACAGATTGGGCACAATTGAATTTTCTTTTGTGATAATTAACAGCCTTTTTTGCCTTTTCCATAATATTGTCTTTTACATGAGTATTACTTTTATCCATAACTGATTATCATCCCTATTACAAATAACTTAAATCACTTTCCCGTTGCTGATTCTTTTATTATAAATGAAAAGAACTTTTTAAAGGATTTATTGAATTTTTTTATTGTCTTTCTGTTTAAATAATAAACGACTTTCAGTCCATTAACCTCATATTCAATTAATCCTGCACGTCTCAGTTCGGAAAGATGTTGTGAAACAGTTGTCCGGCTCAGGGGAAGAAATCCTGATATTTCACCCGAAATAGCAGTTTCTGATTCTGCAAGGTATTTTAATATAGCCAGCCGGGCAGGATGAGATATTACTTTTGAGTAGTATGCAAGTTCCTGAAGCGACTTATCAAACTTATGAGACTTATTCATAACTTTATGATTTATGTTGTAAACATACGAATGCAAATCTATATTAATCAATTTATTGCCTAAATTTATCTCTCATATTAATTTATTGTTCAAATTAAGCAAAATGTACAATTTTAAGAAATAGATGATATGCTGACTGACCTCTATTAAAATTTTCCGGACTTTTAAGAGGAAGGATTCTATAATTATTTAACTTTGTTCACTTTAAAAATTCCCTGTCAAAAGAACATGGCTGCACACGATAACATAAAACCTTATGATGAGAAACAAATAGCTTTCGATAAGAGATATCTTGAAATGGCTCTTATCTGGGCAAAGAATTCATATTGTAAAAGACGGCAGGTAGGAGCCCTGATAGTGAAAGAGAAAATGATAATATCAGATGGTTACAATGGGACTCCTTCCGGGTTTGAAAATATTTGCGAAGATGAAAACAATGTCACTAAACCATATGTGCTTCATGCAGAAGCAAATGCAATAACCAAAGTGGCAAAATCAAATAATTCAAGCGAGAATTCAACACTTTACGTTACTTCCTCTCCATGCATGGAATGCGCAAAGCTTATAATACAGTCCGGCATAAAGAGAGTCGTCTATTGCGATAAGTACAGACTGTCAGATGGCCTTGAGCTTCTGAAGCGGGCTGGCATTGAGATAGTATACATTGATCTAGAAAATGACATTTATGAACAATAAAAATTCCTATAGAAATATTTTCCTGCCAATTCTACTGGCTTTTTCAGTTGTTTGCGGAATTCTTATCGGATTCTATCTCCCAAAACATAATAATGAAACCAGGCATACAAGCATAAGACCACGTAGTGATAAAATCAACAGTATTCTGAATATAATTGAAACCAGTTATGTTGATTCAGTAAACCGTAATGAACTCGTGGAAGCAGCAATCCCGGCAATTCTTAAGAAACTTGATCCACATACAGTTTATATATCTGCCAAAGACCTTATAAGAGCCAATGAACCCCTTCAGGGTAATTTTGAAGGCATAGGTATCTCATTCAGCACACTCAGCGACACAATAATTATTATCAATACTATACCAAACGGGCCTTCCGAAAAGGCAGGCCTGCTTGCCGGTGATAAAATTATCTATGTTAATGATTCATTAATAGCAGGCAGAGGAATAAGTGATGAAAGTATCATGTCAATGCTTAAAGGTCCTCGCGGAACAAAAGTTAAGGTACGAATCCGGCGTAAGACTCAGGATAGTCTTCTGACCTTTAATATTACACGCGATAAGATACCGCTTGTAAGCCTCGATGTAGCTTATATGGTTAATCAGAATACGGGATTTATAAAAATTACAAATTTCGCCCTTTCAACATATGATGAGTTCATGAAAGCTCTTTCTGAACTTAAGAATCAGGGAATGACACAGTTAATAATCGATCTCCGCGGCAATACGGGAGGCATAATGGAAGCAGCTATCGAAATCGCGCAACAATTCCTCAAAAAAGATCAGCTTATTGTTTATACAAAAGGGCGAACCCAGCCAAAAAATGAATTCAAGGCAAAAGGTAACGGTGCATTTGAAACCGGGAATCTCGTTATACTGATTGATGAAACAACTGCTTCAGCAAGTGAAATACTTGCCGGCGCCATCCAGGACAATGACAGAGGTACAATAATTGGACGACGATCATTCGGAAAAGGTCTGGTACAGGAACCTGTCTCTTTTTCAGACGGTTCCGGGATGAGACTTACAGTTGCACGTTATTACACACCTTCCGGACGATCAATACAAAAACCATATAATAACGGGTTTGAAGAATACTACGAAGATCTTAATAACAGGTTTAACAGACATGAATTTGAATCTTCTGACAACATACATTTCCCAGATTCTCTGAAGTTTACAACAAACAGCGGAAGAATAGTTTATGGCGGAGGTGGTATAATGCCTGACAAATTCGTAGCATATGACACATCAATGCTCTCTCCATATTTTCTTAGGGTAAGACCCCTGATTTATCAGTATGCATTGAAATATACTGAGAATAATCGCGAAAAACTCATTGGCTATACAAATCCGAAAGAACTCGGGCAATATCTTGACAAACAGAAACTAATGGAGGGATTTACAGATTTTGCCAATAAGAATTCCATCAGGCCTGATCCTGAAGGTTTAAGAATTTCAGGGAATTACATCCTTGTTCAACTCAAAGGATATATTGCACGCAATATCCTTGATAACAAGGGCGCTTACCCTTTATGGGAACAGATTGATAATACACTTAAATATGCTATTAGCTTCCTGAATGACAGTGTTCAGAAATCTCTGGATTAAATTCCCGATATAAATTCCGTAATAAGATCAAATGCCCTGTCCTTTTCTTCAATGAAACCCATATGCCCTGAGTTTTGAAATATCTCAACCCTGACGTTTGAAGGTAATTTAATCCTGGCAAGCATCTTATCGAAATTAATATGATTATCCTGTGCTCCAAAAATCCAAAGACATGGGATCTTTACCTTTTCAATTACTTCTGCCCTTGAGGGTCTCTCCATCATACCCTTTAGTGCTGCTATAATCCCCTCTGCCGGAACATCTGCTGCAATTTCTTTTGATCGTATTACTGCGTTTGAAAATCTCTCAAGATTTGATTCGGCAAATAATTTTGAAGCACTTTCCGGGAACATCTTATCCTTATTCCCCGATCTGACAAGCTTTATTTCCATTTGTCTCCTGGTAATAGCTTCCGGTGAATCCGGGAAAGGGTGCGAGTGAAACAGGCTGTAAGCCCTGAGCATATCAGGATATTTTTCAACGAAAGCCATTGTGACATAACCTCCCATTGAGTGACCAATCATAAAAACAGGTCCTGTTTCCAGACCGATAAGAAGTTCATGAACAACATCAGCCATTAAGTCCATGGAATGAACCTCCCTGAATATGTCCGATTTCCCATGCCCCGGCAGATCAACAGCTATAACTCTGAATCTGTCTGCCAATCCGTCAGCAAACTCCTCCCATATTGCTGAAGTTTCAAGATATCCGTGAATTAAGACCACAGGCAATCCCTTGCCATTGTCGGTATAGAATATCCTGCCTGAATCAAGATGAAAAAAATTTCCCATATAAACATTTTTACGCAAAGGTAATTGTATAAAAATTCAGGCAGACAAATTCTATTAATTGTTAATGTAAATTAAATGATCTCGATTTTATTATTAACTCCTGACTTCTGTTTTTGCCAGCTTCTCATAATATTGTATCAAGCCCCCATGATCATCCTTTGCCTTACCCTCATCACGCAATGATTTCATCATCTCCAGAACTTTCTGAGTAAGCATGACAGGAGCATCAATCCCCTTGGCTGTATCAATGACATTCATAAGGTCTTTTATATGAAGTTCTATTCTGAAACCGGGCTTAAAATTTCCATTCAGAACAAGCGGCATCTTTGCATCAAGCACTGTACTTCCTGCAAGGCCCCCTCTGATAGCCTGATACACTTTCTCCGGATCCACTCCGGCTTTTGTTGCAAGTACCATGGCTTCAGACATTGCGGCAATATTCAGAGCGACAATTATCTGGTTGGCCAGTTTTGTGACATTACCGCTACCAATATCCCCCACAAGCTTAACTGAAGATCCCATTGCAGAGAGTACGTCTTTCACCTTGTTAAAAGCCTCTTCCGGCCCTCCGACCATTATTGCAAGTGACCCGTCGATTGCTTTGGGCTCACCTCCGCTGACAGGAGCATCAAGCATAACAATTCCTTTAGCATTAA
The DNA here is from genome assembly GCA_035414025.1 of Bacteroidales bacterium. Classification (GTDB taxonomy): domain Bacteria; phylum Bacteroidota; class Bacteroidia; order Bacteroidales; family VadinHA17; genus LD21. The sequence continues at coordinate 25,713 of DAONXX010000011.1, forward strand.
GCTTATCAGATAATTTTCTTGACACCAGAGGGGCTATTGAACTCATATCTACCAATATAGTTCCCGGTTGTGCAGTTGCAAGCACACCGTCATTTCCAAGAACAACCTGCTCAACCTCGGGAGAATTTGGCAGCATAGTGATAATAAGATCCGACTGAGCGGCAACATCGGCAGCTGATTTTCCTTCATTCGCTCCGGCAGCTGCAACCTCTCTGACAACTTCATTATTGATATCAAAAACTGTAAGCTTGTAACCTGCCTTCAGCAGATTCTTTGCCATCGGCTTACCCATTATACCCAGACCGATAAATCCTATTTTAAACATAGCTTTTATAATTTTAGTTAAATTGGTTTCAAAACTGCTTTTACTGCTTCCTTTGTCTCAACCATCTCAAAGCCTTTTTCCCATTCATCAATCCCAAGTTCATGGGTTATGAGCTTCTCCAGGTCAACAATTTTCTTTTCCATCAGTACGAGGCATTTTTCCCAGACATCCCAGGTATGGCTGAAGTGACCCGTGAAAGTAACTGATTTTGCTATCAGAGGATCAAGACTGAAATTAACCGGATGGCGTCCCCATCCTATCTTTGTAATCTGACCGGCTGGTCTTACAGCATCCATTGACAATTTTAAGGTTGCTGAGCTTCCTGCAAGATCCAGAATCAGATCGGCTCCATAGCCATCTCCCAGTGACATGATTCTTTTCAACGGATCCTCTTTTGATGAATTGATTATCACTGTAGCTCCATATTCCTTTGCAAGGGCAAGCCTTTTATCATCCCCCTCAGTGCCTATGACAATTATTTCAGCAGCTCCCGACAGTTGTGCAAGTTTTGCACACAATATTCCGATTGCACCTGGCCCGATTATTACAACCATATCACCCGGATTTATATTACTGTTCGAGATCGTGGATTTATATGCAACACAGAAAGGTTCGGTAATTGAAGCTGCTTTCAGGGACACATTGTCTGGCACCCGGTGGAGTATTCTTTCGGGTACTTTGACATATTTTGTGAAAGCTCCGTCAACATGGAATCCATAACCTTTTCTTTCACGACAAAGGTGATAATTATTCTGGCGACATAATGAACATTTACCACAATATTCGGCATGAGTTTCCGAAGTAACCCTGTCTCCGATTTTGAATTTATCAACTCCGGAGCCGGTTTTTACAATTGTCCCGGCAAACTCATGGCCCAATATAAAAGGACGCACAAATTTAAAAGCGGAAGTACCTTTATGCAGATGCGGATCGGTTCCACAAATACCTGTATATGCTACTTCAACAAGCACATCGGTTTCGCCTGTCACAGGGACAGGAACATCCCTGACTTCGGTTGCTCCGGGTGTTTCTGCATATTTTACTACAGCTTTCATTGTTTCCATAATATACATATTATTTCAGATTTATCAATTCTATATAAATATCAGGCTCATGATCCAGATGAATATTGCAGCAGAAATTCCCAGCACCAGTGTTCCACCGCTTTGAAGCTTATACCCTGTTTTAACATCCATGTTCGACATCTGTGTGACCACCCAGAAGAAACTGTCATTTGCATGTGAAACTATCATTGAACCCGATCCGATTATCAATACAACAAGAACTTTGGCAATATCCGATGTGAACCCCAGCGAAGGCAGGAAAGGCAGGATTAAAGAAGAAGTTGTGATAAGAGCAACTGTTGATGATCCCTGTGCTGTTTTGAGTACAACAGCAATAATGAATGGCAGCCAGATCCCCAAATTCAAACCCGAAAGAGTTGATCCGATAGTATCAGCCAAATCAGAATTCTGTAAAACCCTTCCGAAAGCACCTCCGGCACCTGTTATCAGAATGATTGTTGCGGCACTTATCATTGCCTTTCCAATCCATCCTGTTTCCGAGTACATACCTTTCTCCTTATTTTTCGGAATCATAAAAGCAATCAGGACACCGATCAGTAATGCAATTACCGGTTCACCTATAAAACTAAAGAATGATTTAAAAACTCCTTCTCCCAAAGGATTGGTAGGAAAATCTGAAATTGACTTTAGTACAATAAGGATAATCGGCAACAAGATTGGAGTTATTGTCATTATTGTGGACGGAGAATCCTTCATTTTTAAAGCGATCGCTTCTTCAGTTAATTCCGGGTTTGGATCGATTGGAACTTTAGCTGCCACTTTTATCGAGAACAGCCATGCAAAAAACAATGCAAAAAGACTCGCAGCCAGACCAAATAAAATAACAAGGCCAAGATTAGCCCCAATAATGCCGGCTGCTGCAATGGGGCCAGGAGTGGGAGGCACAAGACAGTGAGTTGAAATTAGCCCAAGACTAAGTGCTATTGCTGGTCCTGCCAGTGATATTTTAGCTCTTTTTGCCAAAGCTTTATTCAAAGGAGATAGTATCACGAAACCTGAATCCGCAAAAACAGGAATTGAAACAAACCATCCAATTATCGACATTGCAAGAGGCACATTCTTTTCACCTATAACTTTCAATATCCTGTCAGCCAATGTATATGCCCCTCCCGAATATTCCAGAAAGACCCCTATTATCGTTCCTGCAACTATTACTATCCCAATATACCCAATAGTATTGCCAAATCCGGTGTTTATTGATTCAACAATTTTATTGAGTGGCATACCTGTAAAAATTCCAAAAGCAAGAGCCGCAAAGAGCAATGCAAGAAATGCATGCAACTTCAGTTTCGTGGAGGAAATGACGATAAATACTATACAAAGAATCAGGACAACTATCAATAACATCTCAAATGCTGTAACTTGTTATTTAGAACGTATTAAAATAAATGTGATGCATATGGCTGAAACAGGATTTCTTTGATAATAGTTATTTACAGCTGCTCTCCAATGCCTGCCTTACAGCATTCACAATATCTTTATTTGTCAGATTATATTCGGCAAGAAGTTCATCATAATTATGAGCGGATTGTCCGAACCGGTCATTGATACCAACCGGAATATGCGGTATTGCACTCCCCCGCAGGATAAAAGCTATTACACTGGCCAGTCCTCCGATGATTGAATGTTCCTCTGCGGTAACGATCCCTTTCATTCCTTTCGCGAATTTTTTTATTTCATCTTCATCGATCGGTTTCAACGAGCTTACATTAACAACTCTTACGGAAATATTCTCTTTTTCCAGTTCCTGAGCTGCTTCTAATGCTTTTGATACCATTATCCCATTTGCGAAAATAACGATATCATGTCCGTCTCTGATCAGGTAAGGCTTACCGATAATAAAATCCTGGTCTTCAGGGAAAATATCGGGCAGATCATGACGGTTTATACGCATATAAACAGGACCGTTATACTCAGCTATTTTCCTTGTCATCTTCCGGGTTTCTGTTCCATCAGCCGGAACAAGCACTGTCATGTTGGGAATAGCACACATAATTGCCATATCCTCAACTGATTGATGTGTTGCCCCGTCTCCGAAATCTGACAGTCCTGCGCTTGACCCTACTATTTTTACATTCAGAGCAGGGATACAAATTCCCTGGCGGATCTGATCGAAAGATCTGCCGGCAGCAAAAACAGCAAATGAGTTTGTAAAAGCAATTTTCCCTGTCAGAGAGAGTCCTGCAGCGAAAGAAGTCATATTAGCTTCTCCTATTCCCATTTCAAAAAATCTCTCAGGGAACTGTTGTTCAAAAAGAACGGTCATTGTTGATTTTCCTAGATCTGCCTCGAGTACAACTATTTTCTCGTTCTCTCGTCCGAGTTCAAGTAATGTCTCGCCATAAACCTGTCTGGGATTTTGAAACTTCATAATATCTTCAATTTACTTTGTTTAGCTCAGCACATGCACTTTCAAATTGTTCTTTCGTTAATTCACCATTATGAAAAGCGGCATTGTTTTCAGCAAATGATATTCCTTTACCTTTAATGGTACGGGCAATTATTATTTTCGGTTTATCCTTAACTGATTCGGCTTTTTCGAGGGTATCAATTATTTCCTGGATATTATGTCCGTCAATATCATAGACCTGCCATCCGAATGCTTTCCATTTGTCATTAAGCGGATTTGTGTCATAACGTTCTATTATCGGACCAGTAGCCATCAGTCTGTTCATATCAAGAAAAACAACCAGGTTATCGAGTTTGTAATATGAAGCCGTCATAGCCGCTTCCCATATCTGTCCTTCCGCAATCTCCCCGTCACCTATAATACAATAGACTTTGCTGCTTTTTTTATCGACTTTTAGTCCGGCAGCCATTCCGCATGCCATCGAGAGTCCCTGTCCGAGTGAGCCGGTATTTCCCTCAATTCCAGGAGTTGTAGTCATATCAGGATGCCCCTGAAGCATGGCACCAAGCTTCTTTACATTCTCTATCTCAGCTTTAGGAAAATAACCTGTCTCAGCCAAAGCAGCATACTGGATAAGAGCAGCATGTCCTTTGCTGAGAATAAATCTGTCACGATCATCCCATTTAGGATTTTTTGGATCATGCTTCATTTTATAAAAATAAAGCACTGAAACTATTTCACTTAATGAGCATGATCCTCCGAGATGCCCCTTCTGGCCCACACCGACCATCTTAACGATATTAAGCCTTAATGTGGCTGCAATTTTTTTTAATTCTGTAACTGTCATTTTCATCTTAACAGATCAAGTGTATCAGGATTAATATTGAATAGTAAAAAATTTTTAAACTGTATAAAAATAGCATTTTTAATCAAAGTTTCTTTCACATCAGTTCAATAATTAATAAAATCGGATAATCATGTGAACTGCATTCACTATTTCTATAATCTTGTGTTTAATATCCGGCTGTTTAACATTGGGATCCGATAAAAAAAGGAATCTCTATTTGTGACCTGCACGAACAGGCTCCCTCATAATGGATTTTACTCGTCAAATGTTAAATCAACCGACGGGCATCTCAAAAAAGGTATGGAAATAAGTTCACGGGTATTTACATCAAGTGCAGAAAGATATCCGTATCCGGATTCTGGCCCGTAAACGCATCCCGTATCAATCGGGATGACCTGCGATCGGTTCCTTATAAGCTGCTTCACATAATCAGGCTGCCTGGGCCGGTGTCCGTGAATTATTGTTTTTCCATCAAAAAAAAGGCTGGAGTAAGAAGGCCTGCATTCCCAAATCATGTGATAAGCATCCGAAAGAGGATCTTTCAACAGATCATTGAAACCTGCATGTACAAAGAAACAATTCCCGATGCTATGATAGAAGCTCAGGCCTGAAAAAAAATCCAGATACCTCTTTTTCATATCCCTGATATCGCTGATTCCAAAACTCATCAGAGTAGTATCTCCATTGTTCATAAGCCATAAATATAACTCCTCCTGATCATGGTATGCATCGAGAAGCATTTGCTCGTGATTTCCTCTGAGGGCAATAATATCGAATCCCTTTTCGGTCAAGTCAATTATAAAATCAATAACTTCCCTGCTCTGTTCTCCCCTGTCAATATAGTCACCTAGAAGAACAAGCTGATCTGTTCGTTTTAAATCGACAAGCTTTATAATAAGCTCATAAAATGTTGCGAAACATCCATGTATGTCGCTTACTGCTAAAAGCCGGCTCATGTGAAATGGTATATCTAGCTGCAGATTGATTCGATTTCTTCCACAGTTTTCGGGATGAGAGGGCCAAGGATTTTGTGACCCTCTTCTGTAATCAGGATGTTATCCTCTATCCGGATTCCGCCTACTGATCTGTATTTGTCAATTTTGCTGTAATCAATGAAATCATTGTGTTTATTTTCCGACTTCCATTTTTCGATAAGTTCAGGAATAAAATAAATTCCGGGTTCAATTGTAAAAACATGTCCCGGCTGATATGGGAGTGCGAATCTCAGGAACGCCAGTCCAAACTGATCACTCCTCTTAACATTCTCGCTATATCCTACAAAATCCTCACCCAAAGCTTCCATGTCATGTACATCCAATCCCAGCATATGCCCGATACCGTGTGGCATAAAAAGCGCATGAGCTCCTGATGAAACAGCATCCTCAACATTTCCTTTCATTAATCCAAATTCTTTCAATCCGGAAGCAATAATTGTACAGGCTTTAATATGTATATCCCTGTTTGTCAATCCAGGGCGGATTGCTTTTATGGATTCAGTATTTGCCTTTAAAACTATTTCATAAATATCCTTCTGCAGTCCGGTGAATTTTCCCCCGACAGGTGTTGTTCTTGTGATATCTGATGCATAATGCATGTTTGATTCAGCTCCGGCATCTGTTAGCATCATTTTACCTTTTTTCAGAATATTTCCATGATCATGATTATGCAGAGTCTGACCGTTAACACTTAGGATAATGGGGAAGGATGTACCTTTACCTCTGGCGAAAGCTATACCTTCTATCCGTCCAAAGATCTCCTGTTCAGAAACACCCTCACGGCACATTTTCATTGCCGTAACATGCATTTCGTATGCTATATCGACAGCTTTCTCGATTTCTTTTACTTCAGCATTTTCCTTGACCGACCTTAAGGAAACTACAGCTTTTATAAGGTCCTGTGATGCTGAGGTTTTCATCTGACATGGGTTCTCCCTGAGAAGCGCACCAAGAGTCATCCGGGTCTCTCCCCTGTAAGGAGGAAGAAAATGAATCTTTCTTTTCTTCGATATAGCCTCATATATTACATCATCGAGTTTAGACAGAGGGAAAGTTTTCATAATCCCGCATTTCAAAGCGAGATCCCTAAGCAATGGCTGCGGTCCCATCCATATTATATCATCCATATCAAAATCATTCCCGAACAGTGTGTCTTCTCCGGAATCAAAATCAATTATTGCAGCCAATCCCGGAATATCAAGTCCGAAAAAATACAAAAAATCGCTGTCCTGCCTGAAATGATAAGCGTTCGCCGGATAGTTCATTGGAGACTCAGTGTTACCAATGAATATCGCTAACCCTGATTTAATCTTATTACGGAGGGTCTCTCGTCTTTTTAAATATACATCTCTTTCAAACATGGTTTATAGCTGTTTAATTAACAATCTTCTAAATTAATCCATTTAAAATATGCAACAATGTAGAAAAATCCATTCATAAAATTAAATAATTTAATTCTGACACACTTTAGTTGAATATTTCAATTATCAGCGCTAATCTGATGCGAATGGCAATGCTTATTGATATTATTGATTATATTCGCTTCAGTTACGAGCATTTTATAAACGCATTTTCAAGTATGCCTTACCGTAGATTGCCAAACACAGATTTGGCACGTATCAGAGCAATGAAAAAAGCACTTGAAAAGGGAAAGGAAACTCCTCCACCAAGTATGGCTTATTCAGCAAAAAGTCTGTTAAGACTACAGAAATTCCTTCCGCTTTTTGAGCATAATATTCAACTTCATAAACTCGCTCTTGCCTCCCAGAATGCAAAAAGTAAAATTTACAATGAAGCTTTTCAAAAAGCTAAAATTTACATTACCCACTTCTTAAGAGTAATGAATATGGCTGTTTTCAGAGGCGATCTGCCTGTTGAAACAAGGGTTTATTACGGATTGCCGACAAATGAACTCAAGGTTCCGTTGATAAACACGGAAAAAGAGCTTATTACCTGGGGAAGAAGAATAATTGAGGGTGAAGAACTCAGATTACAGAGAGGAGGAAGCCCGATCACAAATCCTACAATAGCTGTTGTCAAAGTCAGGTTTGAAAACTTTCTCGAAGTAAATAATTTACGTCAGGACCTTATAAAAAAAGCAAAGAACTTCAGTGAGAGGACTTCAGATATGAGAAAGGAAGCTGACGAAATAATCCTCCGGATATGGAATGAAGTTGAAGAACACTTCAGTTCTCTGCCCGATGATGTGAGAAAAATTGAGTGTGAGGAATATGGCCTTGTATATGTTTTAAGAAAAAGTGAGTTAATAAAAATTGCAACCCGGACAGTCGATGATAACACTCCAAAGTAACTATTTCTTATTTATCGCTTATTTAAACTAAAACCTGCTGATTTGACTATTGGTAATATAGTGCTGCCTGACAGGCCGTTATTTCTTGCGCCGATGGAAGACATAACTGATCCGTCCTTCAGGATGGTATGCAAACAGTATGGCGCCGATTTTATGTACACCGAATTCATATCTTCTGACGGCCTGATAAGGAACGGCGATAAGAGTATCAGGAAGCTAAACATATATGAATTTGAAAGACCGATAGGTATACAGCTCTATGGCCATCTTATCGATGCAATGACTGAAGCAGCAATTATTGCAGAAGAAAAGAAGCCTGAACTTATTGATATCAATTTCGGGTGTCCTGTAAAAAAAATAGCGAACAGAGGTGCCGGCGCCGGAATGTTGCGCAATTTGCCCCTGATGATTGAAATGAGTTCGGCAATTGTAAAATCAGTAAAATTACCTGTAACAGTTAAAACAAGATTAGGCTGGGATGATGACAATAAAAATATTCTGGAGGTAACTAAAAGGCTTCAGGACGCAGGCATTCAGGCTATCACTATCCATGGACGCACAAGGGCCCAGCTTTACAAAGGCAGTGCCGATTGGACCCTTATTGGTGAAGTCAAGAACAATCCCGTAATCAAAATTCCCGTGATAGGTAACGGAGATATTGATTCACCAGTTAAAGCCAAAGATATGTTTGACCGCTATGGAGTTGACGGCATTATGATTGGAAGAGCAGCAGTAGGGAGACCCTGGATTTTCAGAGATATCCGTCACTATCTGAATACCGGAGAATTACTTCCTGAACCGACTGTAAAAGAAAAAGCCGATTTGGCTTTATACCATTTTAACCTGTCGCTTGAACATAAGGAAGGGAAAAAAGCTATCTACGAAATGCGTCGCCATTTTTCGAATTATTTCAAGGGATTACCAAATTTCAAAGAGACCCGCCTTCGTCTTCTGACATGCCAGGAAGAAGACGAAATAAAATCAATAATCATGGAAATATCTCAAAAATGGGGAAATTACAGGAGCGAAGATAAAACAGCTGTCTATACAATCTGATCTGTGCTTAAGCCAGGCTCCACTCTGGTAAACAGCACCGGGAATGTTTTCCATCTGAAAATTTTTTTCATGATTATTATTGCCAGTATCCCCATTATCAGCAATGCAACGAATTCAGCCCACGGATATATGTTGTGTTGCCTGAAAAGTGCATCCGACTGCAATGCCGATGATTCGTTGGTATTCATGACAATTAAAAAAATATTATTTGCTGCATGAGCTCCCATTGCTGCCTCAATCCCATCATCAAGAACAGTAATTATTCCAAATATCATTCCAAATAATATATACTGAGGCATCATAGTCCAGAAACCAAAAGTTTCAACCTCCGGATTCAGTCCGTGCATCAATCCGAACAAAGCTGAAGTAATGACAATGACGAAAAATCTGTTCCTCAGCAAAACCGTAAATCCCTGCATTAGATATCCTCTGAAAAGTATCTCTTCAAATGAGGCCTGAAAAGGTATCAGAAGAAATGCAACAATTATCAGAGGTACCAGAGTAAGAGTTGCATTATTAAGTGAAAAATTAGAAGGATTTATCCTGATACAAACAAACAGATAGATCCCGGAAAGAATAAACCAGATCAGGGCAGAGATGACGAACCTGTTCCATCTGAAAGTGTTGGTTCCGTTTATAACACTTTTTATTGTCCTGTTATTCAAAGGTTTAATAAGCACCAGAAAAACAAGTAACCCGATTATGAATGGGAATAGCATAAGTATCAGATTGACATTCTGATTAAGGCCAAGTGGAGCCAGGCTGGAAGGATTGGCTGAAATTTCTGTAATTATACCAGGGTCTGAAACAGCTTTAATTCCCATTACCAGAAGCAGAGGAAGGGCTCCAATAGTATTTGTTGCTGCAAAAACAACTATTATCATTATCAGATATCTCCAGAAAGCATTTTTCCCGGAAAATGATGATTCAAGATGATTCATATTTCAAAGTTTAATGTTCGAGATTGACCGGACTAACGGGAGGAAAAGGTTTTATATTTGCCCTTTTAGGATAGTCAATTGAGTAATGAAGACCGATACTTTCTTTGCGATTCATTGCATGTTTAATTATTATATATCCTACATTTATTATATTCCTGAGTTCACATATTTTTTGGGAAATAAGCGAACCTTTATAAAGACTTTCAGTCTCCTGATAGAGGATCTCCATCCTCACCAAAGCCCTTTCCAGTCGCAGGTTGGACCTTACTATTCCAACATAATTGCTCATTATCATCTGAACTTCTTTAATGCTTTGTGTTATGAGAACCATTTCCTCAAGGTGAGTGGTACCCTTATAATCCCAGCTTGGTATTTTTTCTTCGAAAGAAAGGTCGGAAAGCCGTTTGCCAGAGTGAAGTGCTGCTCTGTGAGCAAACACAACAGCTTCAATAAGTGAATTGGATGCCAGTCTGTTAGCGCCATGAAGACCTGTTGATGCTGCCTCCCCGAGAGCATAAAGTCTGTCAATATTACTCTGACTATCAATATCTACCTTAATACCTCCGCATGAATAATGCTGGACAGGAACCACAGGTATCATATCCTTTGTTATGTCAACCCCTCTTGTAAGGCAGTGTTCAAATACATTTGGGAAATGATCTTTCAGGCCTT
>DAONXX010000012.1:0-34842 GCA_035414025.1 Bacteroidales bacterium
TTTGTTTATCAACATTCTTTATCAAATAGACTATTTTAAATCGATTTTATTCCGATTTATAGAAAAAGATTTTTGCGAAAGTATAAAAAGTATTGCATAAATAGATTCTTTTAGCTTGATTATCATGATAAAAGATCTAAAAACAAGATCTCCAGAAAATAGAAAAAAGGTGTCTTCATCAGACAAGATCAGACAAGCTGCCCAGACAGAAAGAAACTCTTTTCTTCATTCGGTTCAGATGACCATATATTTGTCACCGAAAAAATTTATACCATAAGGAAAAGCAATGAAAAATCAAAGAAAGCCAAAACAATTTTATCGTTTTATTGATGCTTCCTGGCTCTTCTGGTATGGAATAGAGAAGCTGAAAGTAGTTCCATTATCCGGGCGGGATTCAAGCCAGATCTTTCCGCCAAGAAGTTCTGCATATGCTTTGCAGATAGACAGTCCAAGACCTGTTCCCTGATATTGTCGGGACACTCTATTATCAATCTGATAAAAACGTTCAAACACTCTGGAATGAAATTCGGGAGGGATACCAATTCCGGTATCTTTAACAGAGAACACCAGGAAGCCGTCCTGAAGTACATATCCAATATCAATTCTTCCTTCAGGAGTGAATTTAAGGGCATTATTTATAAGGTTTGACAGCATCTGCACAAGTTTTGTGCCATCTGTCATTATCTCCGCATTATCATCCTCCAGCGGGGTTTTCAATACCAGTTTCACTTTCTGGACTTTCTCGTTATATCTGAACTGTTCGTAAAGGCTCTTCATTGCCCTGTTAATATTAATTATCCGCAAATTAACTTTCATCTGACCGCTTTCGATACTAGCCAGATCAACAATATCATTTATTATTGAAAGCAGCTGATTACCACTCTGCTGTATTATATCTGTAAACTGAATCCTCTCGTTGGCTGTTAATTCCGGATCATTCAACAGGGTTGAGAATCCCATTATGGCATTCATGGGAGTCCTTATTTCATGCGATACATTATGAAGGAATGCTGTTTTTAGCCTGTCACTTTCTTCAGCTTTTTCTTTTGCAGCAAGAAGCTCGTCAGCAGCCTGCACTTTCGAAGTAATATCTTCAACCATTTCAAGGAAAAACTGTATCTCTCCGTTATTATTCCTGACAATACTCACTGTTGTTGATCCCCAGATCAGAGAATCATCTTTTTTAAGAAAACGCTTTTCAGTATGATATATTGGTATATTCTTTGATACAAGCTGGAAGATTGCATGTTCATCCTTCTGAATATCATCCGGATGTGTGAAATCCTTATATGTCATCCTGCTCAATTCCTCCTCCGTATATCCAAGCATCTGGCAATAAGCGTTGTTTGCCCTGATTATTCCCATATCCTTATCAGTCATTGCAATAGATAATGGGCTTTCCTCAAAGATCTTACGGAATCTTTCCTCGCTTTCCTTCAATATCTTTTCTGCATTTTTCCGTTCAGTTATATCGCGGCATATTGCTTGATAAAACTTAACTCCTTCTATATCAACCCGCCTGGCGCTTATCTCTATCGGAAAAGTGCTTCCATCCCTCCTTTTATGCTTTGATTCAAAAGTTGCATAACCCATGTCATCTAGCCTTGAAAAACCCTTCTCAATCTTGTTTCCCTTATCGTCAAGAAATCTTTCCAAAGGTACCCCTATTACTTCCCCCCTGTCATACTGATATGTCTCGAGAGCCTTATCATTAGCTTCAATAATTTTGAAATTATTGTCAATCAGCAGTATAATATCATTTGCATATTTGAGAATATAATCAAAATGTCTTACAAGTGCCATCCGTTCAAGCTCTGCTTCATATTTCTCCTTATAAAATCTTACTCTCTGATTCCAGCACACAAAACCGAGGAAAGAAGCCGTTGTCAGATTAAAAAGAACGATAATTATCAAAATAAGCCTCTGTTCATCTCTCAGAGAGTTAAAAATCTCCTTCCGGTCTGTCTTAGCCACTAAATACCAAGGCGATTCAGGTATTTTTTTCATGGCGGCAATTACTTTCACCCCACGGTAGTCAATTGCATCGGTTGTTTCTCTCACCCCAAGTAATGCCTGTATCTCAGCAAGATTCTCTTCAGTAATCGATTTCCTCAAAGTAAGGCTTGACCCAGGCATATGCCTGAGTTCATTAAGATAAAGTATCTGGTCTCCTTCCTGGTGGAACAGAATCATTTCTGATGTGATTGTTGCTGACGGCCAGGAATTAATAATCGGATAAAGCACCTTCCTTGGATCTATCCTTAACACAAGTGCGCCGAAAACAGAGTTGCTGATTGTATCGGTACTCTTCATCGGCACAACAAGGTCGAGATGTATAATGCTTACCTTTTGAGACTGGTGCAAGTCTGTCAGAGTTATCTCCTTATTCTTTATATAATCCGGAAGATTTGAAGCAAGGTAATCTCCGATTACAGTTTCCCTGTCCGGATAAGATAGTACAGGATTACTATTCCCGTCAACAAACAAAGCATCACGGTAATCATAATTTTCAGTAAGACCTTTCAGGTACTGCAGAAGATCTGCCTCCAGCTCTTTGTTATTCTTGTCATCAAGAAAGCTGTAAAATTTCTTCATCAGAACAGCATTCTGATTGAAATTAGATCCGTCAGCTATTCTCTCACTTCTCCACTGAATGATTTGTTTTGCCTTCAGATCAGCTATTGCAGATAGTTCCTTAGTAGAGTTAAAAAGCAAATTCATCTTCTGTCTATGGTAAAATATTATTCCGACAACAAGCGAAATTGCTGACAGGATGAGGAATAAAACAATAAACGCCGACGGCACGCCCGTTTTCCGATTCTGAGAATTCATTCCCGAGCCCTTTTTAGTAAAAAATCTGACTTTCTTCAACCAGCACAAAATTAATACTTTCCTGATAATATTTATCAGGATATATATTAAGAACTACTTTTTTGAAATCAGAATTGATGCGAGTATTGAAATAACAAGTATTGATACTATTACAGCCAGTGAAATCAGTATTGGGATCTCAAAATGGAAAAATGACGCTATCATCTTGAATCCCACAAATGTCAGAATAAATGCCAGGCCTGTTTTAAGGTACCTGAAGTATCCCATTATTCCTGACACAGCAAAATAAAGCGATCTTAATCCCAGTATAGCAAATATATTAGATGTATAAACTATAAATCTCTCGTGGCTCACAGCAAGAACTGCAGGTATGCTGTCAACTGCAAAAAGAAGGTCTGTTGATTCTATTATCAGCAGCACAAGAAATAAGGGTGTCATATACAACTTGGAATTTATCCTGATAAAAAACCTTCCTTCATTTGTTTTGTCTGTCACCGGAAGGAACCTACGGGCAAATCTCACAACCGGATTTTTTGAAGGATCTACCTGCACATCCTTATGTACCATCATTTTTATACCGGTAATAAGGAGAAAGCCACCGAAAACTAAAACTATCCAGTGGAATCTGTTTATCAGAGCCACCCCGGCAAAAATAAAAATTCCTCTCATCACCAGAGCGCCTATAATACCCCAAAAAAGCACTTTATGCTGATATTTCTCCGGAACAGCAAAATACGAGAAGATAAGTATGAAAACAAAGATGTTGTCAACACTGAGGGAATATTCAATAAGATAACCTGCCAGAAATTCAAGGGCTTTTGTCTTACCGAATTCAAACAAAACAAAAAGATTAAAGCCTAAAGCCAGGAAAATCCATACAGCGCACCAAACCAAAGCTTCCTTTAATGGCACCTTGTGCGGATTCCTGCTAAAGATACCCAGGTCTATTCCAAGTATCAGGAATATGAAAACATGAAAACCTATCCAGAAATATACACTTACCTCCATGTGTTAAAATCAGCTCTCAAACTTAAGAAAAAAATCTATTCCTATTAAAATTCTAAAGAAAAGAGTCCTGATGCGTCTGCATACAGTAAGGTCTATTCCTGTCCTGGCTTTAATAAACTTTTATAACTTTAGGGCCTATTCAAATATCTAACATGAATCATTTTATTAAATATCTGATTATTATAATAATTATAACAAGCTGTCAGGTCACACTCCATGCTCAGAAGAAGGTTCCCGGAAGTGACATGATAACATCTGTTGATCTTGAAAGTTATGTTTCCTTCCTTGCATCCCCCTTACTCAAAGGACGAAAAAACAACAGTCCGGGACTGGATATCGCCCAGCAGTTCATTATATCACAGGCAAAGATCATGAGATTAAAACCGGCAAACGGTACTAGCTATATGCAGCCTTTTTCAATGATGAATTATATGATCGACAACGAAAAAAGCATGATACAGGTCATTCCCGACAAAGGCGATACTGTTACAATACAAAAACCAATATATCAAGTAATTCCTACAGGACCTTCGGATTTCACAATTGAAGGTGATATTGTTTTTGCAGGTTATGGCATTAAACTTGGGATGTACGGATATGATGATTTTGCTGACATCAACCCGGAAGGAAAGATCCTCCTTGTAATGCTCGGATCGCCCCCGGCAAAAGATGGGAAAGGCTATCTGATTGAAGATTACAACCCTTCTTCTTTCATGAGTATCCAGCTTAAACTCACCGGGCTTATGTTTTCGAAAGCAAAAGCTGTTATAATAGTGCCTGATCCTAAATCAGGATACTCATCTCTTGAAGAAAAATTCTCAGGAATTGCAGGTGAACTGAATTCAGCCAGGAGCCTCAAAGGAGAAAAACGCCCGGTCCTCCAGCTTCCCAATATGCCAAAAATACTGATTGTCCACAGTCAAGTTGCCGATGAAATACTTAAAGGCAGCGGATATACCCTTGAAAGTCTTCAGAACATAATTGACAGTAAGATAAAACCAAACTCATTCACTATAAAAGATAAAAAACTGAAAATAACAGAGACTGTAAAGACCGAAGAAATAACGCTTAATAATATTGCTGCTTATATAGAGGGCAGTGACCCTGTACTGAAGAATGAATATGTAGTATTTTCAGCTCATGTCGATCATATAGGAGAGTCCGCAAGAGGCATAAACGTCGGTGCAGATGACAATGCTTCAGGATGTGCAGCACTACTATCTATAGCAAAAGCATTCAGCAGTCTGGAGAAAAAACCCCTGAGGTCATTATTGTTCTTGTGGGTCTCGGGAGAAGAAATCGGACTCTGCGGTTCAAAATACTATTCGAACAATCCACTAGTGCCCCTCGAAAATACTGTAGTCAATCTTAACGCTGACATGATAGGGAGGGTAAAGGGAAAGGCTGATACCAGTGATCAGAATCCCATGTCGGGACCAAACGAGGTTTTTGTAATTTCTGACAACCAAAGCAAAGAACTCATGGCTATAGCAGAATCAGTAGATGCCGGCACTGTACTCGATTTCAATTACGACCTTAGCGGTACGGATCATCCCCTTCAGTTGTTCAGCAGAAGCGATCATTACAATTTTGTCGTAAAGGATATTCCGATACTCTTCTTTTTAACCGGGTTACATACTGACTATCATACACCCAAAGATGTAATTGAAAAAATAGATTTCAACAAAATGGAACTGATTGCCCGGTCAATGTACGAAATAGGATATAATGTTGCCAACCAGAAAAACAGGATAGTTGTTGATAATCCTTTCAGCAGCTGGTAAAAAACGGTTCTTACTTGTTATATTCTGATGGCCTTAGCACCTAAGAGCCCGTAAAAAAAGTCTTGATGGAAGTTTTGTATTTTGGATCAATATCAGGCACTCCGTTACCATCCAGGTCTTTCATCATTGAAAAGTATTCAATCAGAGCAAGCCATTCTTTTCCCTCCTGAACACCTTCAGCAATTTCGTCAAGATCAATCACTGCTTTCTTCATATCAGTAACAGGATTACCGCTTTCATCCTTCGGTACAACATTTATCAGACCGAAGCTCATTTTCTTTATTATGCCCACAAATTCCAGTATGTACGAATTTGCCGTTATTGAATAAAGGGAAGTATTTTTTCTCGAGAAATCAACATTTGTCATCGTACCATCCGGATTCACAATATCAATCCTGTTTATTTTTCTTAACATTCCCTTGTCAGGATCATAATTAACCCTGATTCCGGAATAAAAACAATAGTTTTCAGGAGCATTTTTGTAAGCTATTTGCAATATTTCAAGAATCCTTTTCAGCTCTTTACCCGTAACATAAAGCCTGGCAAGAGGATATCCCGGAACATCATCATTTCCTGATCCCATCGACATGATCCTGAAAATATCAGAAGCACTCTGTAAACCCGGTAAGATCTTATCGCGTATCACCCCTGCAGCTACAAGACTTATATCTGTTCCTGTTTTTGTGTTTCTGTTAATATATGAATGTATTGCATCGGCAACAAGCGGCCCAAGATTGCTTTCGGCAAAATCGTCTTCCCAGTCACATTCCAGAAGGAAATCAGTTTCGACTATGCTTTTTTCATAACTCATCCCTGCTGGCATAAGGATTTCTTCATCTATCAGTCTTTTCTGATTAACGACAAGATCATTTATTTCCGGATCACCGGCTATCCTGTCGTCAACCGGCATCAGTGTATAATTGTCTGCTTCGGTTTTACCTTCCCTGCAAATGAGAGAAAGCTTACCAACATACTCGCCATATTCTCCTGCCTGTACAATTACTGTTCCATTTACAATCACAGGACTGTTAAGCTTTGTATGCGTATGACCGCTTATAATGACATTTATTCCTTTTACTTTCTTTGCCAGTTTAACATCCTCGCCTGCAATGTTACCTTTCTTATCTTTTGAGACACCTGAATGTGAGAGGCAGATAATTATATCGCATTTTTCCTTCTTCAGTTCCCTTACCATCCTCTTTGCAACTGATTTCTGACCGGCGAATCTGACCGGTTTGGCAAAAGCGGCATTATCAGCAGCAACTTTACCCATCAGTGAGAAGAACCCGATCTTCATACCGTCTCTTTCCATTACATATTTCCGCTTGATTATCCCTGAGTTGAAAAGCTTTTCAAGGGCATCATCGCTGCTATCTTCCGGATCAAAAACGGCATTACTCAGAAGAAGCACCGGTATCTCACCTCCTTCTGCCGACCTGCTTATAATTTCTGCAGTTTTTTCAGGACCGTAGTCAAATTCATGGTTGCCAAGACAGCCAACATCATAACCCATAAGCTTCATCAGCCTAAGCTGGAACCCATTTCTTGTTTCCATTGCCTGGAAAAGTGTTCCCATCAGAAAATCACCTGCATCAAGTACAAGTGTTGTTCCATCGAATGATTCTTTCTCATTTTTGATTATCGTTGCAATCCTTGCAAAACCTCCTGAAGTATTATCATCATTGGTTGTCAGTGGAGTGTAAAGCGATTCGGGTGCATAACCTGTAATCCTTGAATGAAGGTCGTTTGTGTGCAGGATAAGCAGTTTCTTTTCATTCTGGGCAGCAAGCTTCAGAATGCTAAGGATCAAAAGGGAAAATAAGAGTATTCTTTTCATATAAATCAATAAAATTAAAATATATCAAATTACTTCTGCAACAATAAAGGTACTCCCGCCTATATAGATAAGGTCATTATCGGCAGCATTGAGTGTTGCCTCATAAAGAGCCTCAGCTACAGTCGGGTAGCTATTTCCATCCAAACCAAAAGACCTGGCATTTTCTTTCAGGATCTTTTCATCTAGAGAACGGGGCATCAATGCCTTTGTAAAATAATAGGTGGCATCAGGAGGAAGAAGCGGAAAAATAATATTCAGGTCCTTGTCTGCAACAAAACCAAGGATCATATGAACCCTGCGGGCAGGAATTCTGTCTATCTGTCTCATTGTATACTGAAGTCCTTCATAATTATGCCCCGTATCACATATTATCAGGGGATTGCGTTTCAATATCTGCCACCGGCCCATGAGACCCGTATTTTTAATAACATTACGGATACCTTTCAGGATCGTCTTCTGAGTGATGTTCAAATCATTTTCAAATTGTCTGCAAACGCAGAATACCGTCTGAATGTTCTTCGATTGATAATCACCGCCCAAAGCTGTGTAACCGCTTACTTTCTCATTATTATGCATATTCTCAACAGTAAATTTCCAGCCGCCCTCTCCTGTGGGATTATCCCGGATCTCACACCTGAATTCTTCATCCGCAAAAAAAACAGATGAACCAGTATCACGTGCTTTTTCAATGAAGACATCCCTTGTTTCAAGTCCCGACTCCCCAATTACAACCGGAATATTCTCTTTTATAATCCCTGCCTTTTCCACTGCAATTTTCTGAAGGGTATCTCCAAGAAGGCCCATATGATCATGGCCTACATTTGTAATTACCGAGACCACCGGAGTGATAATATTCGTGGAGTCGAGTCTGCCTCCCAGCCCAGTCTCAATAACAGCAATATCAACATTCTTTCTGGCAAAATAATCAAATGCCATTGTTACCGTAAGCTCAAAAAATGAAGGCTTTATATTCCCGATAATCGTCCTGTGCTTATCTACAAAAGCAATAACCTCATTCTCGGGGATCATCTCACCGTTAATTCTGATCCTTTCCCTGAAATCCTTAAGATGGGGTGAGGTATAAAGTCCGGTACAATAGCCGGCTTCCTGCAACACAGATGACAGCATGTGCGAAACAGACCCCTTTCCGTTGGTACCGGCAACATGAATTGTTTTATAATTCAGATGCGGATGCCCGAAATAATGGTTAAGATCAATTGTATTATCAAGATTATCCTTATACGCTGCTTTCCCTATTCTGTGAAAAGCTGGCAACAAGGAATAAAGATAATCCACTGTTTGCTTGTAATCCATAATCTGATAACTATCCAATAATATGTTTAAAGCATGATTTACAACTCACCCTCCGGAAAACATCTCCCTTACACCCTTCAAAAGAAGAATCGGAAATGATTCAATTTGACTTTTCGTAACCTTTCTTTAACTGCAAATTAACACACTTTAATATCAGGCAACAATAAAAACTCATTTTTTTAGTTAATTTTAAGGCGGAATCTGTAATATGGTTTAATTGTAATATATTATATTGCAAGTATTTACAAAATGAAGAAGAAGCATAACAAAAAACTTTTCATAATTGATACAAATGTTCTTTTGCACGATTATAAATGCATTTACAATTTTGAGGAAAATGATGTGATAATCCCGATTGTAGTACTTGAGGAGCTTGATAAGTTCAAAAAAGGAAATGATCAGATAAATTTTCATGCAAGGGAATTCACAAGAGAACTTGACAAACTTTCAGGCGATATGCTTCTGACTGCCAATATCCCTCTTGGCGAGAATCTGGGAAACCTGCACATAGAGACTGGCCGGGATTTTTCAGAAAAAGTCAGTCAGTCATTCCCTGAAAGGACCCCCGATCACAGGATACTTGCCATTGCTGATTATGTCTGTAATACAAATAAGGATAAAGTTGTTGTCCTTATAACAAAAGACATTAATCTGCGCATGAAAGCCAAGTCGCTGGGAATAATTGCACAGGACTACAGGAACGACAAGGTTGCAAACATTGACGATCTGTATAAAGGCATAACAGTTATTGAAGGCATGGATCAGGAGCTTATAAACAAGCTGTATGATCATCCTGAGGGTGTAAGTGCATCGGAATTCAACCTTGATACTGAGATAAAAGGACATCAGTTTTTCATAATGAAGAATCATGGAGCAAGTGCCCTGGCTCATTATAACCCGGTCAACAAGCTTCTGAAGCGTGTAACAAAACAGACTACATACGGTATTGACCCCAGAAATGCCGAGCAAACTTTTGCCATTTATGCTTTATCAAATCCTGATATTCAACTTGTTTCACTTACAGGCAAAGCCGGTACGGGCAAAACGCTTCTTGCACTTGCTTCTGCCCTGGCACAGCACAAAAGATATAAACAGATCTTCCTGGCAAGACCAATTATCCCTCTGGCTAACCGCGATCTTGGATTTCTGCCCGGAGACATCAGGCAGAAGATGGATCCATATATGCAACCTTTATACGATAACCTTACTGTTATAAAACACAAATTCAGCCATCAGAGCCCGGAATTCATCAGGATAAATGAAATGATAAATGAAGAAAAGCTTGTTATCACTCCTCTTGCATATATAAGGGGGCGGAGCCTTTCAAGCATTTTCTTTATAGTCGATGAAGCCCAGAATCTGACACCGCACGAAATAAAGACCGTAATAACCCGGGCCGGAGAAGGAACGAAGATGGTCTTCACAGGTGACATTGAACAAATTGACTCTCCCTATCTCGACACAGGTTCAAACGGTTTAAGCTATCTTTCGGATAAGATGAAGAACCAGGATATTTTTGCCCATGTAAATCTTATCAAGGGAGAACGAAGTTTCCTGGCAGAACTGGCAAGCAAATTACTCTAGATTAATCATTAAAAGATATTAATTTCTAAATCCTCGTTAATCATGAAAACAAGAATAAACCTTACAGCACTTCTTCTGGTAGTTTTTATAACCAGTATTTCATTTACAGCACAGGCTGAGCAAAATGCCAAAGCAAAAAAACAAAAAACCGAAACTGTTAAACTGTTCAACGGCAAAAATCTGAATAACTGGGTTTTCATGCTAAGGGATCCCTCTGTTGACCCAAAGACTGTATTCCTTGTAAAAGATGGAGTGATTCACATTACAGGAAATCCTTTTGGCTATATGCGTACAAAGGATTCATATTCTGATTACAATTTGCATCTGGAATGGCGCTACCCGGTTGAAGCTACAAACAGCGGTGTTTTTATAAACACCCAGTTGCCTGATACAATCTGGCCAAAGTGCTTTGAGTGCCAGCTAAAGGCAGGAAGTGCCGGTGATTTCATAACCATGAATGGCTCCGATATGAATGAAAGAAAAAATAAATCTTCAATAGTTGTAGAGAAATTTGCCCCTTCATCGGAAAAACCAACAGGTGAATGGAATACAATGGAAATTGTTACAAAGGGAAATACGATAGAAGTCACAGTTAACGGAGTGCTTCAGAATAAAGCTAGCGGAACTAATCCTGACAATGGTCATATATGCCTTCAGAGTGAAGGGAAGGATATTCAGTTCAGAAATGTCTATCTGACAAGGCTGAAAAAATAGAACTGTAGCTTAGGTGAATGAATTACCCTGCACGAAAAAAGATTGCTTTTCACACACTTGGCTGTAAACTTAATTTTGCCGAGACATCAACTATCTCAAGGTCATTCCCTGAAGATAAATACGAGAAAGTCTCTGCTGGTCAGAAAGCTGATATCTATGTAATAAACACCTGTTCAGTTACCGATGCCGCTGATAAAAAATGCCGGCAGGCTATCAGGAAATTTATAAACATGTCGCCTGATGCAATAATAGCAGTTGTCGGCTGCTATGCACAGCTTAAGCCGGAAATGATTGCATCAATACCAGGTGTCGATCTTGTGCTTGGGGTAAATGAAAGATTTAATATTGCTTATTATATTGAGAGCCTGAAGAAGAAGTCGCCATGCCTGATCTATTCCTCCTCCAGTCTCGCTTCTTCTGATAAATTCATTCCTTCATTTTCAGCAGGAGACAGGACAAGATCTTTTCTGAAGATCCAGGATGGCTGTGATTACTGGTGTGCCTACTGTACAATTCCTCTTGCAAGAGGCCCAAGCAGAAATCCTGAAATAGCCACTCTTGTCGATCAGGCAATGGAAATTGCCGCCAGAGGCATAAAGGAAATTGTTCTTACAGGAATCAACATTGGTGATTTCGGAAAAACAACAAATGACTCATTGATTGACCTTATGACAGAACTTTTAAAAGTTCCGGGTATAGAAAGGTATAGAATATCATCAATTGAGCCTAATCTTATCACTGATGAGATCATTGAATTCATTTCAAATAATCCCAGGTTCCTTCCACATTTTCATATACCTCTTCAAAGCGGATCTGATAAGATACTCAGGCTTATGAAAAGAAGATACAGCCGTGATCTTTTCAGGGAAAGGGTGGAAACAATAACAGGAAAATTACAATACGCCGGCATTGGGACTGACATCATTACAGGATTTCCCGGCGAAAGTGAGAAGGATTTTGAGGATGCATTCAGGTTCCTTGAAGAATTGCCTCTCTCCTATCTGCATATTTTCCCTTATTCTGAACGACCGGCAACACATGCAATAAATCTGCCCGGTAAAGTAAAAAATCAGGAAAAGGAAAAGAGAAGCAAAAAACTACTGGCTCTCTCTGACGAAAAGCACCGGAAATTTCTTGAGAACAATATAGGACAGGTTGCCGAAGTTCTTTTTGAGAAGGTTAGAAGTGCCGGAATGATCACAGGACTTACCGGCAATTATATAAGAGTGGAATATCCATGGCAATCGAACCTTGCAGAAAAAATCAGGAAAGTACGGCTTAAGGATATTTCCCCGACAGGCAGAATGAGTATAGATATAATTGACTGATATATGATTGATTACAAAGAAATTTGCCTTCAGACAGCAGGCATCGTACACGAAACAGGTAAATTCATTATGAAAGAATTCGACAGCTTTGATACAACCCGCACTCAGGTAAAGGGTTTACACGACCTTGTCAGTTATGTCGATACCGAATCGGAAAAAATACTTGTCGAAAACTTAAACAGAATATTGCCTGAATCAGGCTTTATTACCGAGGAAGGAACATCGACATTAAAAGGTAAGAAATATATGTGGGTCATTGATCCTCTTGACGGCACAACAAATTTTGTTCATGGTGTTCGTATGTTCTCTATCAGCGTTGCATTAACAGAAGATGATGAACCTGTTGCAGGGGTTGTGTATGACCTATGCGGAAAGGAAACATTTACTGCCTGGAAAGGTGGTGGAACCTGGCTCAACGGCAAACGTGCAAGGGTATCCAAAACTAAGAGACTTTCCGAAAGCCTTATAGCTACAGGATTTCCATATAGCGATTTCAGCAGACTTGATAATTACATGAAATGTTTTACCCATTTTTGCAGAGTGACACATGGAGTAAGGAGATTCGGATCGGCAGCCATCGATCTGGCTCATGTGGCCTGCGGCCGTTTCGATGCTTTCTTTGAATACGGACTGAACCCCTGGGATGTAACTGCCGGAGCCTTGCTTGTAAAGGAAGCCGGTGGTCATTATTGCAACTTTTCCGGAAATGAAAGAGACATGTCCGGCGAAGAAATAATAGCTTCCAACAACTACATCTCAAAGGAATTTCTGGAAAATGTAAGTAAATTTATGCGTGATTAGAATATCATCAAATGGGAGCGATAGGATTCTATATCTTTTATTCAATCAACTGGGTTATAACCCTGCTCCCCTTAAGGGTCCTGTACCTGTTTTCCAATTTCCTTTTTGTTCTGTTTTATTACTTTCCAGGCTATAGAAAGAAAGTTGTATCTGAAAACCTCAGTAAAGCTTTCCCGGAGAAAAGCCAGGAGGAACGCTCTGCCATCTGCCGGGGTTTTTACCGCCATTTCTGTGACCTTATCGTTGAGATACTCAAACTCACGCACATGAGCAATAAACAGTTGTCCAGGAGGATGGTATGTAAGAATCCTGAAGTAATTGGCCGTTTATACAAAGAAGGCCGCGACGCAGTTGTGATATTCAGCCATTATTGCAACTGGGAATGGATGAAAATAGTTCCGCATTATACTGAACATCTTACTGTCCCTGTTTATAAACCACTCAATAATAAATATTTTGATAAGTTTATGTACAGTCTCAGGGCAGGAAACAACTGTTATCCCATTGCAATGTCGAATATTCTGCGCGAGATCCTGAAAAACCTCAGAGAAAACAGGCGGACACTATACGGACTTATATCCGATCAGACACCTGCAAAAGCTGAGATCAGATACAGAACTACATTTCTGAATCAGGACACACCCGTTTTCCTTGGTGCTGAAAAAATCGCTGTTAAATATAATATGCCAGTAGTATATATGAACACACAGAAGGTGCGCAAAGGATATTACAGTTTTTCTTTTGATATCCTTTTTGAAAATCCAAATGGATTGCCTGAATACCAGATTACTGAAACACATGTAAAAAAACTCGAAGAGATAATAAGAGCAAAACCCGAATACTGGCTTTGGACTCACCGCAGATGGAAATATTAATCATCAGATAACCATGATAAAAACAGCAGTTATAATATTGAACTGGAACGGTATCAGGTTTCTGAAAATGTTCCTTCCCTGTGTTGTAAAAAACTCATTGGCAAGCGATACAAAGATCTATGTTGCTGATAATGGCTCCACTGATGGTTCTGCTGAATGGATCAATGAAAATTTCAGCAATGTCACTTTGATAAGGCTGGAAAGCAATTACGGATTTTCAGCCGGATATAATCTTGCCATTCAACAAATTAATGCCCAGTATTATGTTCTGCTCAATTCAGATATTGAAGTTGAGGCAGGATGGCTTGAGCCATTGATATCGTGCCTTGATGCCAACCCTGATGTTGCTTCCTGTCAGCCAAAAATACTTTCTTACAAGCAGAAAGACCATTTTGAATATGCCGGTGCAGCCGGTGGATTCATAGATAAGTATGGCTATCCCTTGTGCAGGGGCAGGGTGATCACTGAGATTGAGAAAGACACTGGTCAATATGATACTCCTGCTGACATTTTCTGGTCGACAGGCGCCTGTATGGCTGTCCGCTCAGATGCATGGAAGAAATGTGGTGGCTTTGATCCGGATTTCTTCGCGCATATGGAAGAGATAGATCTGTGCTGGAGGTTCCACAGGGCCGGCTACAGGGTCAGATTTGTTCCGGAATCAGTTGTTTACCACATTGGCGGCGGAGCTCTCCCGTACAATTCTCCATTCAAGACTTTCCTTAATTTCAGAAACAGTCTTTTCCTTCTCTATAAAAACCTTCCTGACAAAAACTTCATCAGAACAATGGCAATCAGATTGGTACTTGACGGAGTGGCAGCAATCTTCTTCCTCTTCAAAGGACAGTTCAGAAGTGTCATATCGGTTTGGAACGCTCACATGGGGTTCTATAAGATGCTTAAAAAGCTTCCGGCCGAAAGGGAGAAAGTAAAAACCCTGGGATGCAATGAGCCCTCTGAACTGATTTTAAACAAGTGCATTGTTTTTGAGTTTTATATAAAAAGAAATAAAACTTATAAAAGTATTGTGAAAAACATCTCATCAAAATGAAGATTAGCCAGTTTATTATCTTCATAACAGTTGTTCTGACAGTTTATCTTATAGGCAATCTTTATATTTTTTTCAAGGGATATAATGTTATCCCTCCAACAAGACAGAACAAGCTCCTGTACATAATTATCTTCATTACTCTTGCAACTACTTTTTTTACCGGCAGGGTACTGGAATCATTGCACACTTCAGTGTTTGCAGATATCCTTAATACAATTGGCGGCTTCTGGATAGGCTTTTTACTTTATGGATTTCTATTTCTGTTTGTATCGGATATTACAGAATTGCTGATGAAGATCACCGGGCTGATGAATTCGCAGCTTATCCCTGAATACAGGAAATGGGCTTTCATTATAAGCATGATCCTCTCAGTGATTATTATAAGCGGTGGGTTTATAAACACTCTCATCCCGGTTGTCAGACAATATAAGCTCACAATTGAAAAATCAACGGATGGGATAAGTGATTTGCGGATTGCTGCTGTTTCAGATATACATATTGGAAGCATTATAAGAAAGAGAAGCGTGAAGAAATTGTCAGGAATACTTGAAAGGGTCAAACCGGATGTTGTTTTCCTTCTTGGAGACATAATCGATGGTGATATCGGGCCTGTTTTAAGAGGCGATCTACTGAAGTATCTCAATGTACCCGGCACTGAACATGGTCTTTATGGCATTGCCGGGAATCATGAATTCATTGGAGAAGCCGGGAAGACAATTTCATATATCGAAAGCAAGGGTATCAGGCTGTTAAAAGATGAAAAAATTGTTCTGCCGGGAGGTATCCAGGTATATGGCAGGCTTGACAGTCACTCTTTCAGGTTCATGAATAAGCATCGTCTGACTCTAGACGAACTGATGAAAGATGCAGATCATTCAAGACCTGTAATACTTCTCGATCACCAGCCGGTACAGCTTGAATTATCGGAAAGAGCCGGAGTTGATCTGCAGCTCTCAGGGCATACACATAACGGCCAGATGTGGCCTATCAATTACATCACAAAAAAACTATTTGAAGTAAGTTACGGCTATCTGAAAAAAGGCAAGACACATATCATTGTTTCGTCAGGTTTCGGATCATGGGGGCCAAGGATCAGACTAGGCAGCAGATCTGAAGTTGTGGTTATAGATATGTCGTTCGCAGATAGCCGACAGACGAATAATTAAAAGCGGATCACAGGAATATTGAACGAAATCTATTCTCCGATTATTTTCACCAGTACCCGTTTTCTTCTTTTACCGTCGAATTCACCATAGAAAATCTGTTCCCACGGACCAAAATCGAGTTGCCCGTTTGTAATAGCGCATACAACTTCACGTCCCATGACGGTTCGCTTAAGATGAGCGTCAGCATTATCCTCGAAACCATTATGCCTGTACTGGCTGTAAGGTTTCTCAGGAGCAAGTTTTTCAAGCCATACTTCAAAGTCATGATGAAGACCTGATTCATCGTCATTTATAAATACACTGCTCGTGATATGCATCGCGTTAACCAGTACGAGTCCCTCTTTAACACCTGATTCCATAATACAATTATCAACCTGCCCTGTAATGTTAATGAAGCCTCTGCGTGAAGGGACTTCAAACCAAAGTTCTTTACGATATGATTTCATAGTAGAAATAGTTGATCTTAAATTATTTTAAATGCCTAAAATACAAATAACTTTTATTTCAGGATGTTTCTAATTACAGAAAAAAGCTGTCTCCGAAGTTAACAAGATATACTCTCTCCGTCGAACGGGTCAAAGCCGTGTAGAACCATTTCAGATAATCGAGGGTAATCTCATTGCGGTTAAACATGCCCTGGTCGATAAAGACCCTCTCCCACTGTCCACCCTGAGCTTTATGGCAGGTCACAGCATATGAAAATTTTATCTGCAGGGCATTGAACCAGGGATCCTTCCTCACCGCTTCATATTGCTTCCTCCTGGTCTTTATATTAACATAATCGCCAAGTATTGCGTGGAACAATTCGCTGTTCTTTTCTGAAGGAAGAGAAGGTGTATCAAGATGAAGAACATCCATCATAACTTTTGTTTCAAGCTCAAAATTATAATCGGGGAACCATAGCGTCATTTCAGCAAAACGAAATCCGTATTGCTCTTCATATCTCCGTATGCGCTTCACTTCCGCTATATCGCCATTTGCAATAAAGCCCGGGCCATCTCCGTCATCTTCAACAAGTGAATAATTGTTCTTTACTATCATCACCATATCTCCGGGACTGATCTCCTCCTCCCTGAAGAATATCCTGTTCCGGATACCCTGGTTATATCTGTTGGCGATTCTATTGGAATTAACGACAATTATTGTCCCTTCGAGGCCACAAGTGCCGTAAGAATCTGAAAGTTCATCCATTAGCTGCTCACCGCTTATTCTTATTACATCATTGAAGTTAATGCAATCAATTGCCGGATGGTCCAGATCGTTTTCTGCTATCTGCAATCTCACCTTTGTAGCATTCATAAGCACTCCCGATTCCTGACTCTGACGTACTACCTGCCTTAGTTCGGCAGATTCCAGTGCAAATCCGTAACCCCTCAGTGCTGAGATATCAAGAGCCGGACTTAAATTTGAACCCACAGGAGGCAGCTGTGCGGAATCTCCGACAAGGATCAGCTTACAATCCGTACCGGAATAGACATACTCGATTAAGTCATCGAGCAGCTTACCGCTGCCGAAAAATGAAGACTCACTGGATTCATTTGATATCATTGATGCCTCATCGACAATGAAATATGTGTTTCTGTGCAGATTCCTGTCAAGTACAAAGCTCCCCATACCATCCTTTGAGGATTTCTGGCGGTATATTTTTTTATGGATTGTGAATGCAGGCCGGTCGGCATAGCGCCCGAGAACCTTTGCAGCCCTGCCAGTCGGAGCAAGAAGAACCGATTTTAATCTAAGGACTTCTAGTGTTTTAACGACAGAGCTGATAACACTTGTCTTGCCTGTGCCTGCATAACCTGTGAGTATGAAGATCGCATCGTTGGTATTCCTGCTGATATATCCAGCTATCTTTATTAATGCTGCCGACTGATCATCGGTGGGAATATTGTCAAGGTTCTTGCAAAGATTATTGAATATTACAGTGGCGTGCATTACAAATTATCAGAGATTATATTCCGGGTGGATATTTTTTCTAATTTTGTTCGTAAAATTAATCATTCCGTTTCAATTAAAAGCTGATGCGTATTAACTCCATGGGCTTTATAACTGATGAAAAAATTCAACCACACTGTGGTACGGAATTAACAGGCAATACACTTAATTCATTAATAAGATTTCAGCAGGATGCCTTTTCTGGAACTCTTTGATGAGACACTTGATATCAATTCGACTCATAATTATGAGTTGTCACTTCAGATAAGCTCTGACGGGTTTGCCTTCTCAATACTTGATACATTAAGAAGCAAATACATTCTTCTGAGATCTTTTAATCCCGAAAACAACAGGTATTTTACAGATGATAATATAAGGGAAATTATTACGCACGATGATTTCCTTACAAAAAAGTACAAAAAGGTCAATATCATATTGCCATCCCCGAAGTTCACACTTGTTCCGGATCCTCTCTTCGACCCCGCTAAAAAGGAGGAATACTTCACTCTTAATCTTGTAAAGGAAGAGAATGAAACAATAATAAGCAACAAGATCCCTGAACCGCCGGCCTATCTTGTATTTTCAGTTCCCAGCTCTATTTATGAAATTGCCGGACATTTCTATCCTTTGGTTTATCCGGTGCATCACATAAAGCCGCTCCTTAATCAGGCGACCTATTACAGTAAGAATGAAAATGGAATATATTTCCATGTTCATATTGAAAAGGATTATTTTAATGTTCTCGTCATCGAACAGAATAACCTGAATTTTTCAAATACATATAAATACAGGAACATTTCAGATATTCTTTACTATGTACTTAACATATTTAAAATTTTTGGTCCGGGAGAGGAAATCAGTTTGTATTTCAGTGGTTTTGTTGAAAAATTAGACGATCTGTATTCCAGTTTTGCAATGTATGTAAGGAATATAAAATTTACAGGACCGACAGGAAATTTTTCATTCAGTTATGTGTTCAACGATATTGAACTGCATAGATTTATAAATCTTTTCAGCATTACAAATTGCGTATAACAGGAGGTAAATACAGAGGCAGGATAATTAAGCCACAGCCAGGATTAAAAGCCAGGCCGACAACCGATTTTGCCAGGGTAGGATTATTTAACATCCTGAACAACAGAATTGATTATGAGAATATAACTGTTCTTGATCTTTTTTCCGGCACCGGGAGCATAAGTTTTGAATTCGCCTCACGCGGAACAGCCTCAGTTCATCTTATTGAACAAGATTCAAAGCATATTTCGGTCATAAGAAAGATTATAAAGGAAATGGGATTTGAAAATATAAAACCTGTGCATATCGATGTGAAATCATATCTCAAAATATGTTCAGTGAAATACAATATTGTTTTTGCTGATCCTCCATATAATCTTACCTGGCTCAGGGATATACCAGATCTTGTAATTTCGTCAAAAATTATTGCAGAAGACGGATTCTTCATACTGGAACATCCAAAAAAAGAGCATTTCAATACCCATAAATCATTCTTTGAACACCGTAATTACGGCGGAGTCAATTTTAGTTTCTTCAAAGCATCCTAGGAACTCATTCCAATACAAAAAGATTTGCATTATTAGCATATTTTTAATAACTTTACCTTATATAAACCTTCGTATATAGTATATATTCAGATGAAAAGGCATTCTTTTATAATTGCGCTGATAAAAAGTCATCCTTTCAGGCTACTGATTATAATTACACTGCTGATCATAATTGGAGTTATAATTGCCAATCGTAAAGAAAAAGCTGCAAGGCTAAAAGAAAATGTACTTTACGTTCAGCCCAAATAGAATGACTAAAACTGATTAGCCTCCGGATTTATCATCTGACCATGAAAAAATACTTAGTATTTCTTTCAGTACTTTTCCTGATCGTATCCTTACCTGTTCAAAGCCAGAGTATAGGTCTTAAAGGAGGGGTGTCCCTGGCAAAGGGTTCCTATAAATATTCAATGGTAAAACAACAAACTCACTTCTCCCCCGGCTTATGCATAGGGCTGTCAGGAGAGCTTCCTGTTTCGGATGTCATTTTTCTGAACTCGGGGTTTATGTTTGTCAAGAAAGGAACGATAAGGCATATAGCTAATCTTGACCAGAAGATTCCGGTCTCCTATCTCGAAATACCTGTAACCTGCATGTTCAAAAATGATTTCATTTCCTGGAAATTGTTCGGGCAGGCCGGCATTTATGCCGGTATAGGGCTATCTGCAAAATCAAAAAGGGGGAATGACAAAAATAAGATCGAATTTGGAACAGAATTAGGGCAATTCAAAAGGATGGACTATGGTGTTAACCTGGGAGCCGGTGTGGAGCTTTATAACAATGTTCAGTTCCTTATAAACTACGGATTCGGGTTCAGGGATATATCAGGGCGATATGATGAAAAGATAAGGAACAGAGTGTTTACCATAACAGTATTCTGTCCTTTTAAAGAACTGACGTATCTCATTCAATCTCTTTAATAAGTATCCGGCAGAAGCCGGATATCTTTTCCGGAATCGCTTGCAGCACAAGCTACACTACGATTCCGGTTGTACTGGTTCTAACCACGGAATAATAGCACCGGGTATAAAATGGCAATCAATCTGCCAGAAATTCGAGTATGCCGAAATGACAAGGCTGATGTACATCCTGTTTCAGGTCATACAAGGGGAAAAGAATAGAAGTAGACCTGAAGCGGTCAGCTTCCGAATTCCTGTCCTGACGCACGGCCTGGAAAGCCCATTTTGCACCAGGCTTTACACGTGAGTTGAACTGATTGAAACATGAAAAGGGGATCGCCATTTCCATCTTCCAGCCCTTGTCCTTATCTGATTCATCGTTTATCGTACCTTCATAAGTCACTCCCACCTCATATTGAGGGTCATAACCGTTTATAAATATCGTCCTGCCATCGAGATACTTCCATAGCACAACAAAATCAAAAGTGGTTTTGAGGATGTTCACTTCAAATCCGAAGTGCATATAAACGCTATCAGCAACAGGGACACAGAAAAATTCTGCACAATCATCCATGTGAGTAGCACCGTCGTGTCTTGTTTCACGTGCCATAAGAGAAGTATCCTCACATTCATAAAAGAGATATAATTTTTCATCATCCCAAAGCATCCTGAATTTCGAATTCTGTTTTTCAAGGTCGCCCCTCAGTCTGAAAAAATTGTCAAAAGTGCGGACCTCTGCATTTTTCCATCCCGGCTCATCCATCTTTCCGTCAATAACCATTGCTTCCTTAGCCCTGTGAACATTATAAATTGGTTGCTGACCAATCACGATCTTTGTTGCTGTCTGTGCCGTAACAGGTAAACACATCATCAGAAACAGTATAACAGCTGCTGATATTTTTGTTTTCATTGTCTAATAATTATTTATTTTAACAATAGGTTAATAGTACTATTTTGAGAGCCAAATTTAAACAAATTCCTGTCTTTTCCGTATATAAGCATAATCTTGTTTTATTTTTTGAAAAAAGTGATTCTAAAATATAATCTGGAAATAAAAGACTGAAAGCTAATCATTTACCAGAAAAGTATAATTAACTTGTATTAATTCTCTTCCGATAAATGAAAGTCAAAGATTCTTAATAATTGCCGTATAGTTAAAGATATCGAAGGACAAAAAGATTCCTGACCGATGAAAAAATGGCTTCTGCATATAATTTTTTTCCTTATTTCAATTAATCTTTCTGCACAGAATTGCACAATCCTTTCTAAAGCAAATAATATCACTCCTGATAAACTGTGTGCTCCTGTCACAGCCACGTGGGAGATTACATATACAGGTGTCAACGATGCCGGAACACCTGTAGACATAAGGATTGACTGGGATAACGGTACGGTTGTTACAGTTCCGGCTACCAGGATTGGTCCGGGTATTTTCAGGGCAATAGCAACAAATGTTTATACCTCAGCCGGTAATGTCTGTAATTATAACCCCAAGGCAACACTTGTGGTAAACGGTGTTCTTTGCACCTCATCCTCTCAGGAACAGATAGTTACAGTATGGGATGTTGATGATCGGAACGGCGGACACATGCGCATTAATCCCGAGATATATCCGGTTTGTTTTGGTAACAGCGCCTACGTGCGTTTCCAGGATGTTACATTATTCAACTGTGTCCCGCCGCAGGAGCAGGATAATCCGAATGTCAACACAAGATGGATCCAGTGGGTCTATGGCACAGATAATACAATGGGAGGTACTCCTGTCACTGTAGGCGGGAAAACCAGAACTTTCCCTTTTCATGAAAATGTTATTGAACTTACCGGACCAGTTACCGGTTCCGGTGTATGGTCCGACGTTATATATGTAGCCGGAGACAAAGCAGTTGGAGAGTATTTCGAAGTAAGCATTCGTAACTGGAATTACTGCAATCCATATGACGATCCCAATATACCCGGGAAACCCTCCGATAAGCAGAATGGTGACCACGATCCTGTTGTAACAACCGCACGAATATTGATAGTGCCGTATCCCGATGCGACTATAACGCCTGTTGCCCCGATGTGTGCCAATGCTTCCCCTGTAAGCCTGTCTGCTGCAACACCCGGCGGAATGTGGTCAGGCAACGGAGCTGCAGGAAACTTATTCGATCCGAAAATTGCAGGGCCCGGTAATCATGTAATAAAATATGACATAACAAGTTCATATGGATGCCATGACCAGGATCAAATAACTATTGTTGTTCATCCGGTACCTAATGCTACAATAATCACTGAAGGCATATATTGTAATTCAGATCCGCCTTTCACTCTTCTCTCCGAGGAACCCGGAGGGATATGGTCGGGACCCGGGGTAAGCGGGAATATCTTTGATCCTTCAATAGCAAATGCAGGCAACCATACTATAACATATACGATACTGGATGCCAACGGTTGCACAGATACTGATGAATCGCTTATCACTGTTGCAACGCCGGATGCAACGATAACTGAAGTTGATACTTTATGCGCTGACAGCCCGGTCATTACACTGACAGCTGTAGATCAGGGTGGTGTCTGGTCAGGCCCTGGTGTTTCAGGTAACACTTTTAATCCCGTCCTAGCCGGTGTAGGAACACACTGGATAAAATATGAAATACTAAATCCGGCCTGTAGTGACAGAGACAGTATACAGATTACTGTAATGCCCGTACCTGTTGTAACAATCCAACCTGTTGGAGAAGTGTTCCTTAATGGCCCTCAGATAACCCTTGAGGCAACACCTGCCGGAGGTATATGGACCGGCCCGGGCATAACAGGCAATCTTTTTAATCCGAATAGCGTGGGGCTGGGTGATTATATTGTTCAATACGAAACAATACCTGACAGGTGGGGTTGTATGGCGAAGGATACCATCCACATAAGTGTAATAATGCCTCCGCCTCCCATTGCTAATTTCAGGCCTGATACAGTGGGATGTGCCCCACTAACTGTTCATTTCAATAATTCAAGTTTGTACGGAGAATCATTTTTATGGGATTTTGGCGACAAGCAGTATTCGAATGAAAAGGATCCGGTGCATACCTATTATCTTCCGGGTAATTATATTGTCAAGCTTACCGTATTCAATATTGCCGGACAGGATATCCATAACGGAACGATAAGTGTTTACCAGAATCCCGTAGCAATGCTCGATGCATACCCGACCAATGTAGTTAATAATGAACAGATTGTTGTTTTCCACAATTACAGTCACCATGATTCTGCATATCTCTGGAGATTTGGTGACGGAATGACTTCAACAGAAGAGCATCCCTATCATAAATATGAAAAACCGGGGAGTTACACAGTATCGCTTATTGTCACAACGAATAAAGGCTGCATTGATTCAACGACACTTCAGACCCCCATCATAGTTGAATGGAAGACAGGCGATATAAAATTCCCCAATGTTTTCAAATGGAACGGTACAGGACCAACCGACGGTCAATGGAAAGAAGGTGTTTATCCTGAAATGGATTATGTGTTCAGGCCTTTCTTTGAAAATGTACTTGAATATAAGCTTCAGATATTTAACAGATGGGGCGTTCTGATCTATGAAAGCAATGATGTTTACAAGGGATGGGATGGCTACTTTGGTGAGGGGAATCTTGCCATCCAGGGCGTATACGTCTGGAAAGTGACCGGTCGTTATGCCGATGGAAAATACTTTGATATAACAGGAGACGTAACTTTTCTACATTAATTTCTCTGTATCAATTCCTTAACTAAAACCGGCTATTCATCTTCCAGATTCTGTTGCCTGATGAAGAAATATGCCGGTTTTATTTTGCTTTGCCTGCTGTTCTTCTGATGCTCAACAGTTGTTCCGTTTACAGAAGTTGCATCGGATCTTTCCACTTAAGCTGAGTCTCAATGCTATCGTGGAGTTTATATTTAATTATGTGCTTATCAGGATCTTCCCTCCCGATGATATCTATTTTCGAACGGTCAACATTACCCAGTCCGGCAGCGGCCATATAATTAAGATAGCCGACATCCTCGAGTGGGATTCCCATCAGTCTGGTGCAAATACTGTCGACAGCCAGAACGTCTTCTCCGGCAAGAGCTATTTTGTGATTAACAGGGGTTCCATCCGCAGGACCGTTTCCTTCCATTCCCTCAACTCCGTCGATAATAGTGAAATCAGGTCTGACTCGCTGCCCCACAAGGAACATGTTAAAATGCAAAAAACGCTCTCCTCCCGAGTGCATCCTGCTCTTATAATGCCTTCCGCTTGTCCTGTCATTTGACAGAACAAGTGGCGCTCCCATTACCATATTCTTTACACCGGCTGTCATTATAACACGATTGTGTGTCTTAAGCCTCGATAGGGATATGATATAATTGTCCGGATTTACATAGGTTTTTGCCACTGGTATCACTTCCTGATGCAGGTTACTGTCAACTATGTAAAATGGTGAGCCGCTGTCAGTATTGAGGTCAATGAATTTTACATTATAATCTTTTGCCAGGTCAAGGTATCCATAATTCCTGAAACCATCTGCAGATTCCACAACAGAGCTTGATTCCGCTATTATAATCTGCTTATTGTAAATAGGTTTCATATATTCAAGCAAAGCCCGAATTGAATCTACATGAGTTGCACAAAGCGGTTTATTTGTCTGAACCATATTTACTTTTATTATAAGCTGTTTGCCGTTCAGGCCTTTTTTAATCTCGGATTCAAACGGTCTGACAACTTCAAACAGCATCTGCTGCCTGTCAGTTCCGGTTGTGAAAGCAACACTGCTGTTTCCGCTTGTATTAACCGGCTTCGGAGAATATTTCATGTCAGCCGGTTCAACAGCAAGGATATCGGAGAATCCGCCTGCAAGCATTCCTGCAGAACCAAGACCAAGCATCTTTAATGCCTGACGTCTTCCGACAAGTAGTTCTTTATCTGATCCGCTCATAGTTGTCTAAATTACTTTGATGGTTACTTTGTTGGTGAAAAGTAAGAAAAAAATCTATTTGATGTTCAAGTCCTGAAAAAAACTTCCGGTCTTTATTCAATGTTTATGCCCTTACATAATATTTATCATGAATGATAATGATATTATAAGTTAAATTTGCAGAACAAATTCACCCGAAGCAGGAAATGGCATACAAACTGTCCAAAAACATTAAAATAGATCCTGTTGAGCCTTTGTGTAAAAAAAGGGCATATTACTCTGCTGAAGAAGCACAGGAGATGATCCGTCACATCACAGAAACACGGGTTACCAGGTCAATACGCTATTATCAATGCCCTGTCTGCGGATTATGGCATTTAACAAGCAAAAAGGAAAAGTGAACTTTTCAGAATATTAAATACCTTGTTATCAATTATCATGTTTTGCTTAACATAGCCCCTGCATATCCTGAGAAGGCATGTAATATTTTGCCCAAATGTTAAATTATGAACAGAGGTGGAATGTTTAAATTGTCAATCATTATCTTCAATGTCGAAATCAATAAACCGGCCGATAGGCAATTTTTGTCAAACCATAGGCAGCAATAATCCAGCTGTCTCCTGAACAGGCGGATTTTTTTCGTGTTCAGATCGAATTTTATCCTTTTCGGACATAGATTGATCAGCCCTTTAATTTTATAATAGTATATTTGTTGGACACCCTGAATTCTGCTTTCAAAGTAAAAGAAGAAAGCAATGCTGTTGAGTTTTACATGATTGGTTGAAACTCCGGCAAGTATGCTGAGGATTAAAAATAATATTTAATAATAGTGGCTAAACCCGACATCATACCAAAACATATTTTATTCTGCCATTGCGGGGGTCAGAGAATTTCTCCCGAGCTTCTGCGGGCTGTGGATATTCATCTTGAAAAGCTGCCGGTTCATGTGACCAGGTTCTCCGACCTGTGCGGGGTGCTTGTTGAAAAAAGGGAACTGGTGAGAGATTTGTTTACTGCCAATACTGAATACTTAGTCATCGGATGTTCTTTGCGAACAATGAACCTTTTATTTGATCAGACAAGAGAGGATTCCGATACGCCGGTTACATTCAGCCATATCAACATGATTGATCTGTCTTCGGACGAAGTTTTTGACAGGATCAACGCTTTTTGCAGCAACTATAAAAGCAATGCGGTTTACACAGAAATTGCCGCCGATCCCGGATGGCCATCCTGGTATCCCATCATTGATTACGGCCGTTGCACGGCTTGCGGACAATGTGCTGAGTTCTGCCTTTTTGGTGTATATCAAATAACGGAAGGAAATGTACGGGTTGTCAACCCTCAGGAATGCAAGAACAACTGTCCGGCATGCGCCCGTATCTGTCCCTCCACAGCAATTGTCTTTCCCAAATATGTAGACGGCGGGGCAATAGGTGGTTCGGATGATATTGATGAAGATGCTGAGCATCAACGACAGGTAAAGGATATTGAAAAGTGCCTTGGTGATGACATTTTTTCAGCCCTTGAAAGGCGCAGGGGGTTGAGACAATCAATCATAAGGGAAGAAGCCATGAAAAAGGCTATCTCGGAAAGAAATGATGCTCTTTCGGCCAAAAACGAGACCTGATCTGCCATGTCACTGTATCAAAACTTTAAAAAGGCTGACTCCAAATGCCGGCGTAAATTCCTTGTCAACATGGTTTGGAAAGGTTTCATTGGCTTTCTTAAATTCAGATTAAGAACAAAGAAGGGATTATTTTTTCCGGCATTTCAGTTCATTTCAGTAACCGACGACTGCAACCTTAGCTGCCAGGGGTGCTGGGTCTCCTCCGGTGACAAGGCAAAATACATGTCCGCCGCTACTGTCAATTCAATCATTGAAGCCGGCAAACGTCAGGGGTCTTTCTTTTATGGCATCCTTGGCGGTGAACCATTGATGCACAAACAGTTGATTGAAATTGTCAGCACTCATCCCGAGTGCTATTTTCTGCTGTTCACTAATGGAACTCTTCTCAATAATGAATTTGCCTCGAAATTACGCTTGTCAGGCAACGTATCGTTACTAATCAGCCTTGAAGGGGATGAAAAGGTGGCCGATATCCGCCGTGGAGGACATAATATCTACAAAAGAACACTTGATGCCATCAGCACGGCAACAACAAACGGGTTAATTACAGGCGTAGCCATAAGTGTTTGTAAATCAAATATTGACATGGCTCTGTCGGATGATTTTATCCGGAAGCTTCATGATCTGGGGATCCTGTATATATGGTACTATATTTACCGGCCTACCGGTACCATACCCACCTATGAGCTTGCCCTTGATAGTAGCGACATCCTGCGGCTGAGAAAATTCCTTGTCAACGGAAGAAGCAAGTATCCGGTTGTATTGATCGATTCGTACTGGCATGCAAATGGAGAACCTTTTTGTCCCGCTGCCGAAGGTCTCAGTCACCATATCAATCCTTATGGCTATATTGAGCCTTGTCCCGTGGTTCAACTTTCACTCGATAACATCGCAGACGGAAATGTGGAAAGCATTTATGAAAACTCGGTGCTGTTGAAGGCCTTCAGGGATGAGATCCGCCATAAGACCAGGGGCTGTGTGCTTATGGAAGATCCCGCATGGCTGAAGGGATTTGCTGAAAGATACGATGCCATAAACACCTCCAATCGTGAGCATTATCTCTCCGATCTGGAGAATGCACCGATAATAGCCAGTCATGGTGAAGTTCCCATTATCCCGGAACGAAAAATCATATACAGACTGGCCAAGAGGTTTGCCTTTTTTGGACTTGGAGCCTACGGGTGAAATAAAACCGGAAATTATGTTCGAGACCGATCTTAAGCTTACAATCCCTGCGGACCGGCAACTGAGGAATGATATTCGTCAGGGGGTTGAACGGTATTTTTTACTGAATAAAACAATCCCTCCGGTTTCATACAATACCCTTTCAGAGTTTGCAAATACTTTGCTTGCCAGCAATGACTGGGACCGAAGCTACAAAGCTTTTGTGATGGTATGCTGTGGCAATGCTATATGGCGTTGCGTTGTCGGTGCCATACCCTACGACAAGCGCATGCTGATGCTGCCCCAGTGCCTGAAAAACAGCCGTCTGTGCAGGGGACGCTCCGATGAACTCGGATTGCTCTGCAGTGAATGTGGAAACTGCAGCATCTCCGGCTTTCTGCGCGAGGCTGAAGAACTCGGATACCTTACAATCGTATCCGAAGGAACCATAATTGCAACCCGCCTCGTTGAAAGCGGCAAAGTAGATGCCATCATAGGCGTGGGTTGCATGGAAGTGCTGCAGAAAATATTTCCATCGGTGAACAAATATACAGTACCTGCAATCGGCATTCCCCTGCTGACCTGCGGCTGTGTTGATACAACCGCTGATGCCGAATGGATCAGAGAGGAAATCCAT
Source organism: Bacteroidales bacterium (assembly GCA_035414025.1). Taxonomy (GTDB): domain Bacteria; phylum Bacteroidota; class Bacteroidia; order Bacteroidales; family VadinHA17; genus LD21. The sequence goes on from DAONXX010000012.1 coordinate 29,032, forward strand.
TACCTTGATCAACGATCAGATATCAAAATACATAAAATCAGTAGTCTGAGTGTAAGGGTTAAGGAGCTATTCAATGAACAGTTCATCGATAAGCTGCTTCACCTTTTCGGCACTCTCACAGACAATCTTGTCAGGGAAGTCCTTCTGGCAGGAGGCAAAAGGATCCGCCCCCTGCTGACAATACTTGCTTGTGAGTCGTTCAACCAACATCCGGATACGGATGCTATTCATAGCCTTGCCCTTTCGGTTGAGTGTTTTCACAAAGCATCTCTTGTCCTTGATGATATTGAGGACAACCAAAGTTCCAGGTATGACAGGGAAACCATTCATGTCCGTTATGGTATCCCGGTTGCCATAAACCTCGGTGACCTGCTGATTGGCTATGGATACAGACTCATTATTGATTCTGGCCTCTCACCGCTTGTCATAAACGATTGCCTTAACGTGGTGACAAAGGGACATATAGACCTGTCGATGGGACAGGGCACGGAACTGATGACAAGGAAGGATGGTCACCAGCCGTCACTCAAAGAAACACTGACTGTTTTCGGGCAAAAAACATCGGCTGCCTTCAGGGTAGCGCTGCTGCTGGGTGCTGTCGCCGGCGGTGCCGATGAAAAAAATCTCAAACTACTAGACAGATTCAGCTATCTGATAGGACTCGCATTCCAGATAAAAGATGACCTTGATGATTTCAATCCCGGCAGCCATTCACAGACTTTCGAAAACCCGTCCGTGCTGTTGTCCGTTCTTGCCGAAAACATTGATCCGGCAGACAATAAAACACTGGAGGAGGCTTTACAAGGTAACGATCTGGAAATATTACAGGCAATGATTGACAGATACATGATTCGTGATCTGGTGACAAAGTTGCTGAAGGATTACCTGCAGCAAATCATGTCCTGCCTGTCGGATATTCAAAATATCGGCTTAAAACTGGCTTTGCATGAAATTGTCGGAAAAATATTCAGGGATTATCTGTAGCCTGTTTACAGCTCCCTTTTTACGGGTTTTCGTTGAAAACAGTCCCGAACGAACCCTGAAGAAATCATTGGAGATCATTGATAATCAGGCAACAATTGCTTTGAAGAACCATGTACAAAACAGCCAGACGGCTTCCGGAGGATTCCGGGACAGAGCCGGGAACGCAGATCTGTATTACACGCTGTTTGGTTATTTTCTGGCTGAGGCCCTGGGAATGCCGGATAATACTGCTGCCGTTGGTCCTTATCTGGAAAACGAGATACGGAACAACAACATGAAAGGAGTCCATTTGCATTGTGCAGCCATTCTCTCGGTAAAAACAGGAAAAGACAAACACACAAGGTTGACCTTGAGGAACGGCGTACGAAAAAACCTGATGGACAAGAAGGATCAGCCCTCGTATTATAATTCCTTCCTGAGCCTTTTATCCGCTTATTATCTTCGTGATCACATAGCTTTGCTAAGGATCGCAAGGCAGCTTCAACTGCCTGGAAATATTACCACACTGCCTTGTTCCGTTCTTTCGGCCTTAATTGTCCTTCAGCACAGTTTTGGCAAACCGGTTAGTGAACTGGAAAATGCCTTGTTCTCATTGTACCGTAAGAACGGAGGCTTTGCAGCCACTCAGACCGCACCTGTCACCGACCTGTTGTCAACGGCTGTTGCATTATATGCGCTCAACATAACAGGATCTGATCTTCGCAGCATAAAACCCGACTGCCTGAACTATGTCGACTCCTTGTACAGGAAGGGTGGATTTGCAGGACATGCAATTGATCAGCATCCTGATATCGAATATACATTTTATGGATTACTTGCACTGGGATCATTAATTATTTGATAAAAATGCACCACATTGACTTAGAATCAGCCTTCCGTGATGCTTGCCGGCAACTGCTGGCTGAAAGAAACCGTGAAGGGTCTTGGACAGGCTGTCTGGCCACCAGCGCTTTGTCTACCGCAGTTGCAATCGTTGCACTTAAAAAGGCAAATGACCCTTCTGATAATGAAAGAATATCCGCCGGTTTCGAATGGCTGTGCAAACATATAAATGCCGACGGAGGTTTTGGCGACACAAGGGAATCGCTGAGTAATATGAGCACTACCTTGCTGTGTTATGCGGCAGTCAGTTACTGCGGCACTGGCGATAATAGAGAAACGACTCTGTCAGCCATTGAAAACTGGCTGTCCCAAAAGGGACTCAACCTGCATCCTTCTGCCATAACCAAATCCATTCTGGATTTTTACGGCAAGGATTATACATTTTCAGTTCCCATTCTTTCCATGCTGGTTGTTTGTGGAGTCATTCCCAAATCATCAGCCTCAGGGATCCCGGCTTTACCGTTTGAGTTTACCCTGCTGCCTCAAAGATTTTACCGTTTTGTAAACCTTCGCGTGGTGAGCTATGCTCTGCCTGCATTGATCGGTGTGGGCATATACCTGCACAGGAGTCGCAGGAAAGGTTTTCCCGGCTATCGTATGATCAGGGAACGCTTTGTCAGGCCGGCCATTGATAAATTAAGGGGACTGGTGCCGGCCAGCGGTGGTTTTCTGGAAGCCATACCCCTTACAGGCTTTGTCGTCATGTGTCTTATTGCAGCCGGAGAATCAAAAAATGAGATTATTGTTAAAGGACTTGAATTCCTGCGGAAGCAACAAAGAGAGGAAGGAGGCTGGCCGATCGACACGGATCTATCCACATGGGTAACGACACTATCCATCAAGGCATTGGGAACATACATCCATCAGCTGATGCCTGAATCTGAGATAAACCTTCTCAGAAGACACCTGCTCAGCCTGCAGTATAAAACAACACATCCGTTCAACGGTGCTGCTCCGGGGGGATGGGGATGGACAAATTATTCCGGATCGGTTCCTGATGCCGACGATACACCTGGAGCCATTCTTGCCTTACTGGAGATCTACCGGGCCAGCAAAGAAGAGCGCACAGCGATTGAGAATGGGTGCCGCTGGCTGATTGACATACAAAACAAGGACGGAGGTTTTCCGACATTCTGCAAGGGTTGGGGAAAGTTGCCTTTTGACAGAAGTTGTGCGGACCTTACCGGACATGCCCTGCTGGCACTGGCAAAAACAAATGAATTGCTACATGAAAACCTTTCATCCGACCTTAAGGCTTCCATTAACAGGAGTATCCGGATGGCCATGAGATATCTGGGGAAGAATCAATCAGAAAATGGCAGCTGGCTGCCATTATGGTTTGGCAATCAATTGACCAGGGATAATACAAATCCGGTTTACGGTAGCGCCAAGGTATGTATCTATCTTAGTGAATGCCTGGCGATGCAGCATCTTGATGCCGGTATTATCCGGCAGCTCGGGCAAATGGGGCGAAAGGCACAGAATTTCCTTGTCAGCCGGCAAAACAGCGATGGCAGCTGGGGTGGGGATAAAGGAATCCCCGGCACTGTTGAAGAAACATCACTGGCTGTCTGCGCACTGGCAAATGAAAATAAAGAAGTTTGTTTGAACGCCATCAGGTGGATAAAGCAAAATGAAAAAAACAATCCGGCTCCTATCGGCCTTTACTTTGCCCTTCTATGGTACGATGAAAAACTATATCCGATAATATATAAAACCGAAGCTATGAGAAGACTTCAGCAAAAAAACGTCAATTCCCTTTCTAAATAAACCATGTTTTTTTCGTGATTATTTAAGTTTTTCTGAACACAGCTTTATTCAATATATTGTATTTGTTGCATCGCTGAACGGATATGAAAGCCAAAGACTAACGTATGTTGTACGTCAAAAGTGAAATAAATTAGTATTTTTACAATGTCAGCTGACAGAAAAAGAAATGATTTGGATCTGATTCTAACAGTACTTCAGGAATATTCCCGATCATAACATAGTATATAATGACCAAACAACAAATTACATTACATAAACTAAAAATATATGAAAATTGAAAAGAAGATACTGAGAATCCTTGACAGGGCAAGAGAAGGGTATTCGCCGAACAAAGATGAATGCATCCACATGTTGAAATTCAATGAGACTTCACCGGAATCTGCTCTGATAAGGGCTACCGCAGACTCATTGATGAGAGAAAGGTACGGTAATGAAGGAATGATATTTGCACAAATAGGAATTGAGATCGCGCCCTGTCCTGGGAAATGCGGTTTCTGTGTTTTTGGTGAGGGACATACCGAATTTGGAGAAAGTTCAATGACTGATGATGAAATATTGGCAACCGCAATGAGTTTTACCGAATCCAAAGAGTTGTACGCGCTGTTTCTGATGACCATGCACACCTTTGATTTCGACAGGTTGATAAGGATAGTCAATATGCTTCGTCATAATATCCCCGAAGAAACAAAGATTTGCATCAATACCGGAGACTTCGATCTGGCTCAGGCCAGGGATCTTAAGGCAGAAGGTGTGGCTGGGGTATACCATCTGGCACGTCTCCGGGAGGGAATTGACACATCCCTTGACCCGAATGTCCGAAAAAAAACCGTACGGATTATCAAAGAATCCGGGCTGGACTGGTACTATTGTTGTGAACCAATTGGGCCGGAACATACACCTGAAGAGCTCGCAGAGCAGATCCTGTATGGCAGGGAAAACGATGGTTGCTTTCAGCACGGCGCGATGAACCGAATTCATATTCCCAATATACCGTTAGCCAGACACGGTCAGGTTACTGATTTGAGACTCGGACAAATTACCGCCGTTGTTGCCCTTGCCATGCTGGATGTTCCGGCAACAAAGACAATAGGAGTGCACGAGCCAAATTTCATCGGGTTGACAAGCGGAGCCAATACAATTTATGCAGAAACAGGAGCAAATCCCAGAGACACCGAAAAGGAAACATCTGGCAACAGGGGAAGAGACATTGCCGAATGTAAGAGAATGCTTTATGAATCCGGCTTCAGCCGTCTGCGTACATCCTCGTGGGGACATCAGCCCCTGACCGGTTCCAATTAGCCCGAAGAAAAATCCTTATAGCAGATATAAGCAATACTGAATGGAATCAATTTGGTTGCAGCGATGCCATTTCCTTTTTATAAACAGTGGTTATACAATTGCTTAATGATAATTTAAAGATAAAATGATAAGGATATTAAAGATAGACTCAGAACGATCAAAAACAAAATACAAGAGCATTAACAGAATATTGAAATAATTGAAAACAAGCTTACAGAAGGCAGCATAAAAAATTTTGTGGCAAAAAAGAAAACCCCTTGACATTCAAGGGGTTTTAATGATCAAGAAGCGGTGCGGACGGGACTCGAACCCGCGGCCCCCGGCGTGACAGGCCGGTATTCTAACCAACTGAACTACCACACCATTTTTCAATGCAATGCAAAATTAATTGAAATTTTAATTCTGCAAAACAAATATACTAAAAAAACAGAAGCCGGCCCCCTTCTGGTCCGGCTTTCTGCTCAACAATGGGCTTCCCTGCCTCAAAGGGAAACCGCGGTGGACAACTATGCACCTGACATACGCTGATTCAGCGTAGTAAAATATGTTAAACCGTTTATCTCGGTCATATCTGCAATTTTAAAACCATGAGAATCGAGAATCGCTTCAACCTCATTTCTTGTCATTTTTCTGTTAGTCCTGGCATCAAGGAAATCAATGAATTTCTTATAAAATACTTTTGTACGATGAAAAGGAGAAGCGTTTACCTTGCCATTTCTGCTGTCTGTAAAACATCCGATAAATTTTGCATCAGGCGGCAAAACCCTGAAAATGAGATGCAGGAAATTATCAAGATGTTTTATATAGTTAAGTTTTTTAATGTTCACAATAACCTTTACATCTGCAAGATCATTCTGGTCATAAAAAAAGTGATGC
>DAONXX010000013.1:0-31885 GCA_035414025.1 Bacteroidales bacterium
TTTTTAAATATGGGATTTACACAGTTTATCATCATGCAGGGAGAAGTTCTTCTTCCTGAAGCAACAAGTGAGGTTAAATTAACTTTATTTGATCTTGCATTAAAAGGCGGATGGGTAATGATCCCCATCGTATTGCTGTCATTTGTGGCAGCATATATTTTTATTGAAAGATATTATGTCATAAGGAAAGCCACAAAAGAGGATCATGATTTTATGAACAGGATCAAGGATTATATCTACGACGGCAAAATAGATGCCGCACTGGCACTGTGCAAATCAACAGATACCCCTTCCGCAAGAATGATTGAAAAAGGAATAAGCAGGCTGGGCAGACCTCTACAGGATATAACTACTGCTATCGAGGCAGTCGGAAAGCTGGAGATCTCGAAACTTGAAAAAGGCTTCCCTACACTTGCAACAATTACAGGAGCTGAACCCATGCTGGGCTTCCTCGGCACTGTAATCGGAATGGTTAAAGCCTTCTATGCAATGTCCCAGGCAGGGAATAATATAGAGGTCTCTCTGCTCTCAGACGGTATTTATACAGCACTTATTACAACAGTTGCAGGTCTTATTGTAGGTATTCTGGGATATTTCGCCTACAATACTCTTGTTGTAAAGGTAGAGAAAGTGATTTTCAACCTTGAAGCAACAAATACAGAATTTATGGACATTCTGAATGAACCAGTAAAATAAAACAGACATGGCAATATCTCAAAGACATAAGATAAGCATTAATTTCAGTTCTACAGGAATGACTGATGTTGTTTTTAACCTGTTAATATTCTTCATGTTAACATCAACACTTGTTCATCCTACAGCACTAAAACTGTTACTTCCGCAAGGTTCTACTCAAACATCAGCCAAACCGCAGACTACAGTATCGATAACAGCTGACCAGAGATATTATGTTGAACAGCAACCCGTTACTTTTGAAGAGCTTGAAAATGTACTGAAGCAAAAGCTAGGGAGCGCTCCGGAAACATTTATCTCCCTGCATGCAGACAAATCAGTGCCTTTTGAAAGTGTTGTCAAAGTACTTAACATCGCCCAGGCGAATAATTATAAATTGATAATTGCAACAACAACAAAATAATGACCTTCGCAAAATACCTTCAGAAAAAAGGAAGGGTTTTGTCGGTACTGCTGTAATTCACGCGGGGCTATTTGTTTTGATGCTTATAATTGGTTTTTCAACCCCGCCTCCGGTGACTGAAGAAATGGGTATACTTGTCAATTTCGGCACTGACGAAAGCGGACTTGGCATTGTTGAACCATCACCTGCGCCTGCAGTTGAAGAGACAGTACCTCCCCCTCCTCCAGCCCAGAATGTTGTAACAGATGAGGAAGAACCTCTGCTGACCCAGAATAATGAAGAGGCTCCTGAAGTAAAGAAAGTTGACCCTGATGCTGAAAGAAAACGCCGTGAACAAATTGAAGCTGAAAGAATAAGAAGAGAAGAACTTGAAGCAGAAAGAAGAAGAATTGAACAGGCAGAAGCTGAAAGAAGAAGAATTGAAGCTGAACAAAAGCGGCAGGAAGAAATAGCCAGCAAAACAAAGGCAGCACTGGCTGGTGCCAAAAACGCCGGTACCAGTTCAACAAGTGAAGGTGTGGCCGGAGGTCCAGGTAACCAGGGTTCTCCTACAGGATCTGTCGATTCACAGAACAGAGGAGAAGGAGGCGGATTGGGTGACAGCGGAATATCTTACAGCCTGGAAGGTCGTGGAGTGCAAAAATTACCCCGTCCAAAATATAATTATCAGGAAGGAGGTAGAGTTGTAGTAGAAGTTAGCGTTGACCGATCCGGAAAAGTTACTCAGGCAACAGCCGGAATAAAAGGATCAACTACCCTTAATGAAAACCTGCTGAGGGTAGCCAGGGAAGCTGCTCTTGAAACCCGGTTTGATCCCAAACCTGATGCACCTCCCGTACAAAGAGGCAGCATAACATATAATTTTATCCTGAAGTAAAATCAGCTTTTCCGTTCAAAAAGCTCCTTGATCGCTATATGAAGATTATCAATCAGATTCTGATCCTTGATAACATAATCATCAATGCCTTTTCTGGCAAGTTCAAGAACAACCTCACCATCATTCTGGCCTGACAGCATTATAACTGAAATATCAGGTTTTACATGTTTGATTTTTTCAAGAATTTCCAGCCCGTTCATGATTTTCTTATCTTCACTAACAAATAAGTAGTCAAGAATTATAAGGTCGGGATTTTTGTCCAGAGCTTTCAGACACTCTTCGCCTGAGCTATAAGCTTCAAGCCGGTATCCTTCTGAGGAAAATCTCTTGACTACCAACATGTTAATGAAAGGATCATCATCGACGACAAATATTAGCTTAGGATTATCCATTGTCAAGAATTTATATGGAGGATATTGATAAAGTTAAAAAAAACTTTGATGATATCATTTCTTATTTAAAAAAGATTTTACATTGAAAAAAGAGGATATGGAGCCATCATTCTTCTTACTTCTTTACCCACTTTAGTAATAACTGATTCATTTTCAATATTTCTGATTATATCATCTATCATTTCAACTATTACACCCATCTGATCTTCCTTAAGTCCCCTGGTTGTAATGGCAGGAGTTCCCACTCTTAATCCTGATGTAAGGAAGGGTGATCTGCTGTCGAAAGGAACCATATTCTTATTTGTTGTAATATGTGCCTGAACAAGTGCATTTTCAACCATTTTTCCTGAGATTTCAGGAAATTTGGGCCTGAGATCTATAAGAATAAGGTGATTGTCAGTCCCGTTTGAAATAACTTTATATCCCTTATCAATGAAAGCTTTTGCCATTGCTCCGGCGTTTACCTTAACCTGCATCTGATATTTCTTAAATTCAGGTTCCAGGGCTTCTGCAAAAGAAACAGCTTTTGCAGCAATAACATGTTCCAGCGGCCCTCCCTGTATTCCGGGAAAAACAGCCGAGTTGATAAGGGAAGACATCATCTTTGTTTCACCATTCGGTGTAGTGATACCCCAGGGATTTTCAAAGTCCTTTCCGACCAATATTATGCCTCCGCGCGGACCTCTCAATGTCTTATGTGTTGTTGATGTAACAATATGGGCATATTTCAGAGGATTTTCGAGCAAACCGGCTGCTATCAATCCTGCCGGATGTGCCATATCGACCATAAGTATAGCGCCCACCGTATCAGCTATCTTTCTCATCCTTTCATAATCCCATTCACGTGAATAAGCCGATGCACCTCCGATAATCATTTTTGGTTTTTCTTTTAGTGCGATCTCTTCCATACTATCATAATCAACTATTCCTGTTTCCTCTTTTACACCGTAAGGTACATGCGTATAAAATATACCCGAAGTATTAACAGGAGAACCGTGGGAAAGATGTCCCCCGTGAGCCAGATCAAGCCCCATGAATTTATCGCCCGGTTTTAAAACAGTCAAAAAAACTGCCATATTGGCCTGAGCGCCTGAATGAGGCTGTACATTCACATATTCGGCATTGAAGAGTTGCTTCAGGCGGTCGATCGCAATCTGCTCTGACTGATCTACTATCTCACAACCACCGTAGTACCGGTTCCCGGGATAACCCTCCGCATATTTATTCGTCAATACTGATCCCATGGCTTCAAGAATCTGAGGACTGACAAAATTTTCTGAAGCTATAAGCTCTATTCCATTCAACTGACGTTGTTGTTCCTTTTCAATCAGATCAAAAATCAAATTGTCTCTTTTCATATTTTTATACTAAATAAAACATTCATTCTGCTGAAAATTTCACCAGCAATTCACGATATGTTGTATAAATTCTTGATCTTGAAATATATCCAACATAGTAACCATTATTAAGCACCGGCAGGTTCCATGCATCGGTCTTACGGAATGTATCCATCACTGTTTCTATATTCTCTTTTATGTCGATATAGGAAGGTGGCATAGTCATAAGATCTCTTACGTAAGTGCTGTTATACAGCTCCTTATTAAACATTATTTCCCTCACTTCATCAAGAGAAACAATACCTTCAAATATGTTATATTCATCCACCACAGGGAAAATATTACGATTCGACTTTGAAATAGCTTTAACAAGATCACCAAGCGTTTCTGTCGGCTTCACCTTCAACAGATCCGTTTCTATCTCTTTCTTCCAGTCCATCAGTATCAGTACTGCCTTATCCTTGTCGTGGGTTATCAGTTCTCCTCTTTCTGCAAGCTGGACATGATAGATTGAGTGTTTCTCAAAACTCCTTGTCGTAATATAAGCTACTGTTGATGTAATAATAAGAGGAATGAGCAGATCATAACCTCCGGTTATCTCTGCTATCAGGAAAATAGCTGTCAGCGGAGCATGCATAACTCCGGCCATTAATCCGGCCATACCTACAAGGACAAACCTGTTATCAGGGAAGTCAACATTAAGAAATCTTTCCAGCAGGCTGGCAAAAAGGTATCCTGCAGTGCCTCCTATGAAGAGGACCGGAGCAAAAATGCCTCCTACCCCACCCGGGCCGTTGGTGGAGCTTGATGCAAAGACTTTCAGAAAAACAAGACATGCCATGAACAGGGAAATCATCCAGAAATTATCTGAAAACTTGTAAAAGATACTGTCCTCTATTACCGGGTCAACTCCTTGCTGAAGGAGAAGAAGAACAGTATCATAACCTTCACCGTAGAAAGAGGGAAAAAGATAAATAAGCAAACTAAGAACCAATCCACCGGCACACATCCTTAAATAGATATTATTGATCTTTGCGTAACCTTTTTCAATGAATAATGTCATTTTTGAAAAATACAGTGAAATAAAACCGGCAATTATTCCAAGTGCGATATACCATGGTATATTTACAATATTGAATGCTTCAGTAATACTAAATGTGAAAAGAACTTTTTCCCCCATGGAAAAATAGGCTACAGTAGCTGCGGTAACCGAGGAGATAAGCAAAGGAACTATGGACGATATTGTAAGATCAAGCATCAGTATCTCCAGAGTAAAGACTATTCCGGCGATCGGCGCCTTGAAAATACCTGATACTGCACCAGCTGCTCCGCATCCTATAAGAAGGGTTATGCTACGATAATTAAGCTTGAAAAATCTTCCGACAGCAGATCCTATTGATGAGCCGGTAAGAACAATAGGGGCCTCTGCTCCCACTGATCCGCCAAAACCGATGGTCAGTGTAGAAGCGACAATTGACGTCCATGTATTGTGAACCTTCAGACGACTCTTCCTCTTTGAAATTGCATAAAGTACCCTGCTTATCCCGTGTCCGATATTGTCCTTTACAATATACCTTACAAACAAGACAGTCAGAAACATCCCGATCATCGGGTAGGCCAGATAAAGATAATTACCCGATTCCCTAGTTATTCCCCGGGTTAGTATCTCATGGGTATAGTGTATCGTGTTTTTCAGTATAGCAGCAGCAAGGGCACTGAGAAGCCCGACAAGCAAACTGAGCAAATATAAGAGTCTCCTCTGATCAATATTCTCAAGCCTTGGCTTTAATATTTCCCTGAAAAACCTGCTTTTCAACATAATTTTGCAAATATATTAAACATTACTAAAGCTTATCTGCTTTTTATTTAAGTTTGTTTTTTGGGATGAGTGAACATTTAAGGTTATACACATGGCACCCCACTGCAGTCAAATCGCTCAAAATGAGGGGTTGTGAAACTGTCTCAACAGAAGTAAGGAATGAAAACTCACAGAAAATGATTGACGAGATTTTTAAGGAGATCCGTATTCTATCAAAAAAAGCCTGCCGGAAAAGAAGAAATAAAAATTGTAAGAAATTTCATGCCTGTAGAGATGCTAAGAATGTTGGATGGTATGTTTGCTCTGACTGAAAGCTTTAGAGCAATTTAGGATTTTGGCCTTGACAATTCATATTTTTACAGGTCTGTTGAAAAAATTAAAACAATCAAACCTGGGGAAATAATTTCGCTGGCTGATACGTATTATAAAATTGATGACTCATATATTATTACTGCAGGCTGAAAATGTTCAGGAACTATTATAAGATTTTTTTTATCCTTATCTTATTTTTTGATACAGTGGTAATCAAGAGCCAGACCGATACAATACCTCCCGTAAGTCCGGTTCTTGAGATGGTCTCAGTCAATCCCCTGAATGGAAATGTAGAAATATTATGGTCACCCAGCCCTTCTGCCGATGTTTTGGGCTACATTGTCTACCTTCTGAAAAACAACGCCGGATTTTACATTGATACCATAAATGATCCTATGGCTACAAGTTATACATGGACTGGCTCCGGTTCATCTTTCTACAGTGAATCATTTGTCATTGCGGCATTTGACGAAGGAAACAGAAGTCCTCTGTCAAACCATTTAACTACAATTTTCTGTAATGCAGATCTGGATAGCTGTAAAAGAGAGATAAATTTAACCTGGAACAGCTATATCGGCCATCCGAAAAAAGTACTGGGCTATACGGTTTTAGTATCTGTCGATGAAGGAGAGTTTGAAGAAGCTGGCAGGACTGATACAGGTATAACGGATTTTACATTAAGAGATCTCCTTGTAAACAGACAGTATTGTTTTATTATCAATGCTTCCCTTGAGGATGGTTCTGTCTCCAGGTCTAACCGTATCTGCATAGATACTAAAATGCAACGGGCTCCTGATTGGATAAATACCAATTACGTGACTGTCAATGATGAAAATCATCTGGAGATGTCGTTTTCTATTGATCCCGCTTCTGAGATCAGACTTCTTAATGTTGAAAGAAAAACCGGTAGCGAAGGGATCTATGAATTGATTACAGTACTTCCTCCGTCACCCTGTCCTCTGGAATATATTGATACCAAAGCTGATCCGGAAAAGATTAACTATTATCGTTCATATGTAAAGAATTCCTGTGGCATTCCAGTTGTTTATTCCAATCCGGGTTCAAATATTGTGCTCTCCGCACTTTTGCAGGAAGGAGACCTAATTCTCAAATGGAATCCTTACAGAAAGTGGACCGGAGGAATAGACAGCTACAAAATATTTGTGAATACAGGCAAGGGATGGGAGGAAGAAGCAGAAGCAGGCCCAAATGATTCCACCTGTGTTTTCAAAGATATTTCAGGACTGATGTACAGAGCTGACGGAAATGAGATCTGCTTCAAAATAAATGCATCTGAAGCAATGAATCCCTTCGGCATTTCCGGCGAGAGCCAGTCTGCGGAAATATGTATACCTGTTATTGAAAAAATTACTGTCCCGGATTTATTTACTCCTGATAACAATTCATTAAATGATTTTTTTCGTCCTGTCCTTTCATTCAGCCCTGTTGAATATTCTCTTATAATTACTGATCTGAAACGAAAAACGGTCTTCGAAACAAATGACTACAATATGGAATGGGATGGTACCAATGGTGGCGTACCTCTTGGGCAGGGACTTTATCTCTGGTTCCTTAAAGTGAGATCTCCTTCTGGCAGGACTTTCTCACAATCCGGGACAGTTACCATTGTTTTTAATCAATGAGCTGTTGCTTACCTCAATCCCTTATATGCATAAAAACTTTGATTTTTTAGCGTTATATTTGCGAGTTATACAGATAGAGTGTTGCGATTTTTATGAACAAAAAGGATTTATTTGATGATGATGACAAAAACCGTATTCAGAGCGAATATGATTCACTTATCAATAATCTTCTGAGGTGCAATAAAGAAGGTGATATGGAGATGATCACCAAGGCCTTCAGGATTGCCAATGAGGCCCACTGGAACATGCGCCGGAGATCAGGAGAACCCTACATAATCCATCCCATTGCTGTTGCCAAAATAGTAAATCAGGAAATAGGCCTTGGAGCAAGATCTATTACTGCTTCTCTTCTTCATGATATAGTTGAGGATACTGAATACACTCTTGATGAAGTAGAAAGAAATTTTGGCCCAAAGATCGCCACCCTTATTGATGGCCTTACAAAAATATCCGGAACATATAAAAAAGAAACATCCTCAAGTCTCCAGGCAGAGAACTTCAGGAAAATGCTTCTGACACTTTCAGATGATATGAGGGTTATTCTCATAAAGATAGCCGACCGACTTCATAATATGAGAACTCTTGATTCAATGCCGGAACACAAAAAGATGAAGATCGCCGGAGAAACTATCTTTTTATATGCTCCACTGGCACATCGTCTCGGATTATTTGCAATAAAAAGCGAGCTGGAAGACTTAAGCTTCAAATTCAGACAACCACAGATTTACGAGGAGATCTCCTCTAAACTGAAGCTTAGTGAGCGAAAATACTATAATCTTCTCAATAAGTTCTCCCTTCCAATAATTGACAAGCTTTCAAAAGCCGGATTAAAATTCGATATCAGTAGCCGTCCAAAATCAGTTTTCTCGATTTGGAAAAAAATGCAGGCAAAAAATGTCCCATTCGAGGAAATTTACGATGTCCTCGCAATAAGAATAGTCTTTGAACCTGTACCGGAAATCTCAGAAAAAACACAGTGCTGGAATATCTATTCCATGATCACTGACACATATCTTCCAAAACCTGACAGACTGCGCGACTGGATAAGCAGGCCTAAACCAAATGGCTATGAAGCCCTTCATGTAACAGTAATGGGTCCGGAAGGCAACTGGATCGAAGTACAGATCAGAAGTAAAAGGATGGATGAAGTGGCAGAAAGAGGATATGCTGCCCACTGGAAATATAAAGGCGATACAGCCCAGGAAAGTGAATTGGACAAATGGATAAAAAAAATAAGGCTGATGCTGGAGAACCCTATGGAAGATCCCATCGAATTCCTTGACGAGTTTAAAATGAACCTTTTCTCATCCGAAATAATGGTTTTTACACCGAAAGGAACTCTTGTCAGTCTGCCCAAAGGCGCCTCTGCCCTTGATTTCGCTTACGAGATACACACCGAGATCGGGAACAAGGCAATTGGTGCCAAAATTAATTATAAACTTAATCCTATAAGCGCTGTCTTGATGAGCGGTGATCAGGTAGAGATAATAACTTCGGATATATCCAAACCGGAGAGAGAGTGGCTTTCTTTTGTCAGAACATCAAAAGCAAAGGAAGCAATAAAAAATGCACTGAAAACTGAGAGCACAAACAGGATCCAGAAGGGAATGGAAATGCTTGATTCAAAACTTAAAGAGATTGGTGTCAGTCCAAATGCGGAGGTCTTCAAGAAGCTTTTCCTTGCCAATGATGTGCTCAATAAGGATGAACTTTATTCAAGGATAGAACTGGGCATAATAAACCTCGACAACCTGAAAAAGATACTTAAGAAAAACATAAACAAGAATGTCATAAAATACTGGGATCTCAAGCTCATAGGGAAAAAGAATGGGTCTAAAGAAAACCCGAGGTCACGGAAAAAGATTGATACAAGTGTGCCTTTTCTGCTTAGGGAGAACGTAGAAAATGCCAAACAGTCATACGAGATAGCAACCTGCTGTAATCCTATTCCCGGAGATGAAGTAACAGGTTATATTTCACCGGAAGGTCCGATAATTATTCATAAACCAAAATGTTATGAAGCAATCCGACTGATGTCAAGTGAAGGCGACAGGATAATTGCTGTCAAATGGGCAATACACAAACTGGTCTCTTTCCTCGCCCGGATAAGCATGACAGGCATTGACAGAATAGGACTTGTGAGAGATATAACAACTATAATCTCTTCAGAACTTAAAGTAAACATGACAGGGATCAACATATCTGTTCAGAAAGGAATATTCCAGGGCACAATAGACTTGTACGTGCATCATACTAAAGATCTTAATAATCTTATCCTCAAGATTTCCAATATCAAAGGTATCGAAAGCGTAAAAAGAGTGGAAGACTTCTCAATTAATAATAATAATAACAATAATCAATCCTGAAAAATTTTCCTCTTTTTTTGATTTATTAAAAAAATAATAAATTTGCCTTTATTTTAAATTAGACCAAATATGCTTAGTGATGATACCAAGACCACAGTAAGAAAAATCCTTACTGAATACCTTGAGAAAAAAGGACACAGAAAAACCCCTGAAAGATATGCGATCCTGGATGAGATATACTCGAGAGAAGGGCATTTTGATATAGAGTCACTATACATTTTCATGAAGAACAAGAATTACAGGGTAAGCAGGGCTACTCTTTACAATACTATCGAGCTCCTTCTTGAATGTAATCTCGTTGTAAAACATCAATTTGGCAGGAATATAGCTCAATTCGAAAGAGCTTATCAATGCAGCCAGCATGATCATCTCATAGATGTAGAAACAGGGAATGTGGTTGAATTCTGTGATCCCAGGATAAATGAAATAATCAGGACAGCCTGTGAACTCAATGATTTTGTTCCTCATTACCATTCTCTTTATATATATGGTGAAATGAAAAATTCCAAGCGTTAATAAACAAGCTGAATTGTTAATTGCTTTTCAGTTATTGAGTATTTCATGTGATTTTTATATTTTACATTGCAATTAAAACTTTTCTTTAAAGCATTATGAAAAAACCTTAATTATGTAAACAACTATGAAAAGTGTATTTTTCTTCTTCAAAAAAAATGCTGCCAGTCTTCTGATCGTTCTTATTGTAGCCTGTCTGGCAACCTATCCCCTTTCTGCTCAGCAAAAAGTACAAGGAGAACCCGGCAAAACATACCAGTTCACAATGAATGATGGTTCTGTCGTATCAGGCAAACTGATATCCGATACAGAAAGAGAAATAGTTATCCAATCAGGATCGATGGGTGAAATAAGGCTTGAAAAATCAAATATAAGATCAATGACTGTTGTGTCAACAAGCGATCAGAAAGCCGGAGGTGTATGGTTTGCAAATCCTAATCCATCCAAGTACCTGATAGGCTCCTCTGCAATACCTCTTGAAAAGAAAACAGGCTATTATCAGAATACATGGATATTTGTTAATTCAGCATGTTATGCCTTTACAAATAACTTCAGTGTTTCCGGCGGTTTTGAAATACTTTCAATACTGGCAGGAGGCGATGGCCCTTTCGTATTCTTCATCAATCCCAAAGCTTCCTTCAAAATAGCCGATAATTTCTATGCAGGTGGTAATGTACTTTATTTAAACACCTTGAAAACTGTTGATAAATTCGGAGGCCTAGCCACATTAAATGGCTTCTTTACATATGGAAATACAAATAACAATATCACGGCTGCTGCAGGCTGGGGTTGGGCAGACGGCGAATTCAGCTCAAAACCGATTTTGTCAGTAAGCGGCATGACGAGGGTTTCAAAAAGAATTGCTTTCGTTAGCGAAAACTGGATATTCCCGATGAGTCCTGATGAGAATATGAATTTTTATGGTGTTTTCTCTTACGGGATCAGGTTCCTTGGTGAAAAAACATCTATTGATCTTGCATTTATCAACAATAAAGACATTGCTAATACATTGATAATTGGAGCACCATGGCTTGACTTTACAATAAACTTTTAATCACTTAATTAACACAATCTATTCTCTTGTTGCATATTATCCGAAGTAAATAATAAAATGAAAATTGATATACTGTTAGGTCTTCAGTGGGGAGATGAAGGAAAGGGAAAAATAGTCGATGCAATCAGCCCCGATTATGACATAATTGCTCGTTTTCAGGGGGGGCCTAATGCTGGACATTCGTTAGAATTCAATAATTTTAAACACATCTTACACATTATACCATCGGGTATATTCCACAAGGACAAGATTAACATAATCGGTAATGGCGTTGTAATTGATCCTGCTGTATTTGCAAAAGAAATTAAGACACTTGGCCTTCCCGTTGAAGAGCTTGCCAAAAGGCTTATCATTTCTGCCAAAGCAAATCTGATCCTTCCTAGTCACAGGATACTTGATGCTGCATATGAATTCAGCATGGGAAATACAAAAATCGGATCCACATTAAAAGGTATCGGCCCTACTTATACTGATAAAATTGCCCGCAAAGGCTTACGTGCCGGAGAAATATTAAGAAGTGATTTTCATGAATTGTATAAATGCCGCCTGAAAGAGCATCTCATGATACTTAAAAACTACGGCTTTCAGTATGATTTGAATGAGTATGAAACTGGATGGTTCGAAGGTATCGAAATACTTAAGAAATTCCGGATAGTAAATACGGAATATCTTATAAATGACCTTCTCGCAAGCGGAAAAAGAATGCTTGCTGAAGGAGCACAGGGGACAATGCTTGATATCGATTTCGGTTCCTATCCCTATGTAACGTCTTCTAATACTATAAGTGCCGGAGCATGTACGGGGCTAGGTGTTTCACCAAAAAAAGTAGCTGAAGTTCTGGGGATTTTTAAAGCTTACTGTACAAGGGTTGGGAGCGGCCCCTTCCCTACCGAACTGAATGATGCAACAGGTGATAAGCTTAGAGATAGAGGATGTGAATATGGATCAACAACAGGACGCCCCCGCCGCTGTGGCTGGCTTGATATGCCGGCGCTGAAATATGCGATAATGATTAACGGAGTAACAAAACTCTTTATGACAAAAAGCGATGTTATGTCTGGTTTCTCCACAATAAAGGTCTGTATGTCCTATAAGTCTGGCACTAAAGAATTTAGTGAGATCCCCTTTGACAACATTAAGCTTGAGCCCGTCTATACTGAACTACCTGGATGGCAGGAAGATATCTCGCAGATAAGGGATTTTGAGAAATTGCCCGCTAATCTAAAGGGATATATAAAATTTATCGAGGATCAGACCGGAACCCCAATAACACTTGTATCGGTAGGTCCTGACCGGCAGGAGACTATATTCAGAATGTAAAATGGCTTAACGCTTTACATATAGCCAGGCATCAATCTTTACTGTATCCTGAAACCGAGTAAGATTCGACACAAGTTTACTAAAACTCTTATGCGATTCAGCAGAAACGAATAGAGCTTCTTTCCATTAAAATTATTGCATGAAAAAAATGCAAATAAGAGCACAATAAGTAATGATATTAAAACTGTTCCAGTTTTCAGATTTAAGAGATTTTGTATCTTAGGCAGAAAAAAATTAACTAAACAAGAATAAATCGATGAAATCAATAATTCAGTTCTTTGAGGAAAGCGTTGAAAATTTTAGCAGTAATGTTTATCTGTGGGAAAAACCAAACGAGAAATATGAAGGAACTACATATGAAGAAACAAGAAAACAGGTATACGAATTCGCTGCAGGGCTTATAACACTGGGAATCAAAAAAGGTGACCGCTTGTGTCTTATTTCAGAAGGGCGTAATAATTGGGTTATTGGTGAGCTTGGAATTCTTTACACAGGTGCCATGAATGTACCTCTTTCTACCAAACTGAATCCCGATGAAATAAAGTTCCGACTGAATCATTCTGAATCAAGAATGATGCTCACCTCCTCAATACAATACAAAAAGATCAAAGAAATAATAAATGAATGTAAGACAATAGAAAAGATAATCCATCTTGATACGCAGGAAGAATATGCAGACAATGAGATCCATTTCAATGAGGTGAGAAAACTGGGAAGAGAATGGCTTGAGTCACCCGAGAATGCAAAAAGATTCGAGGAAATTTATAGCAGCATAACCCCATCTGATTTTGCGAATATCTGCTACACTTCAGGGACTACTGCCGATCCGAAAGGTATTATTCTTACACATGGCAACTATATTTCAAATGTCTATCAGTCTTATAGTCTCATGGACATACCGCCTTTTTACAAAACTTTGCTTATCCTGCCATGGGATCATTCCTTCGGCCACACCTGCGGCATATTTGCTTTTATGGGAAAAGGTGCGAGCATAGCCTCAGTCAAGACCGGGAAAACCCCCATTGAAACACTCAGAAACCTTCCAACCTGCCTTAAGGAGATAAAGCCGACACTTCTTATGAGCGTTCCCGCCATAGCAAAGAATTTCAGGAGAAATATCGAAAAAGGTATTAAAGAGAAAGGGAAATTCACTGAAATGCTGTTCAATCATGCCCTGAAAATTTCTTACAGTTACAATAAAGAGGGCTGGAATAAAGGGCAGGGCCTTCAGAAACTTAAGAAACCTCTTCTGAGACTGTACGATAAATTACTTTTTAGCAAAATACGTGAAGCATACGGCGGTGAACTCGACTATTTCATTGGAGGAGGCGCACTTCTCGATATTGAACTCCAGAGGTTCTTCTATGCCCTTGGAATACCTATGTATCAGGGATATGGCCTGAGCGAAGCTTCTCCGGTAATATCTTCAAACTCAAGTTCTCGTCACAGGCTCGGATCATCTGGCGTTCTGGTAAATAATATGGATCTCAAAATATGTGATGAAGACGGAAAAGAACTGCCCGTAGGCGAGAAAGGTGAGATAGTTATCAGAGGAGGCAATGTTATGCACGGTTACTGGAAAAATGAAGCTGCAACCAGGGAAGCGATAAGAGACGGATGGCTTCATACGGGCGACATGGGTTATATGACTGAAGATGGATTCCTGTATGTTCTTGGACGCTTCAAAAGTCTTCTGATTGCTGATGACGGTGAAAAGTTCAGCCCGGAAGGAATTGAAGAAACAATAACAGAACAATCAAAATATATTGACCAGTGTATGCTTTATAATAATCAGAAACCATATACTGTCTGCCTTGTTGTTCCTAACCAGCATGCACTGAAATTATACCTCGAAGAAAAAAATATGACTGCCAGTTCTGAAGTAGGTAAGAAAATGATACTGAACCTGATCGAAAGCGAAGTGAATGAATACCGCACAAACGGAAAGTATGGAAAAATGTTCCCGCAGAGATGGCTCCCGGTAGCTATCGGGATACTTGAACAGGGATTCACTGAAGATAATGGCCTGATGAATTCAACAATGAAGATCGTAAGGGGGAAGATTATGGATAAGTATCAGAACCTGATTGATTTTCTTTATACTCCGGAAGCAAAAGACATTACAAATGAAAGGAATCTGGAGGAGGTCGAAAAAATGAAACTGGGCTGATCAAGGGAATCAACTGGCTTTTGAAGGATAGAAATGGCGTGGTATTTTAACATGTTTTCAGTATGAGTAATTTAAGCGGTTTACGACCTGAATCGGTCTGGACCTATTTTGAAGAGATATGCAAGATCCCCAGATTATCAAAGAATGAAGAGAAAATAAGGAAGTATCTTCTTGGATTCGCACACAAAAACAATCTTGAGTCAAAAGAGGATGAAATAGGCAATATTCTCATTGTGAAGCCGGCCTCAAAGGGCTGGGAGAACAGGAAAACTATTGTGCTTCAAAGCCATATGGATATGGTTGGTGCAAAGAATGCTGATCATCCTCATAATTGGTCTGAGGATCCTATAATACCGGTTTCAGATAATAAGTGGGTCATGGCGCAGGGTACAACCCTTGGGGCCGATGATGGAATCGGAATAGCAGTTCAGCTTGCAATACTCTCAGACAAGGATTTGAAGTCAGGAAGGATAGAATGCCTTTTCACTGTTGATGAAGAATCAGGTATGACGGGAGCTTTAAATCTGCAACCTGACTTTTTCACTGGCAGAATCCTTATAAATCTTGACTCGGAAGATGAAGGTGTCCTTTACATTGGTTGTGCCGGCGGAATAGATACCGTGGGTACAATGGAATATACAATTACACCTGTTGAGGAAGACAGCACTGCTATCAAAATTACTCTGACCGGACTGCATGGAGGTCACTCCGGAGACGAAATACATAAAGGTTACGGAAACGCTGTGAAGATAATGAACAGATTTCTCTGGAACCTTTCAAATAATTATGCCATTTCACTTAGCGTATTTGATGGCGGAAATTTGCGAAATGCCATTCCAAGAGAAGCCTTTGCAACAATTGTAGTAAAGAAACCTTATGCTGTAAAGGTAATTGACTGGATTGAAAGCTTCACTACAATCCTTAAGAAAGAGTTTGGCGACCTTGAAAAAGATCTTAAAGTAGAAGTAAAAGAGGTTGAGCTGCCAGAAAAAGTAATGGATGATGAAAGCCAGACACGCCTTCTCAACTGCCTTAAATGTTGCCCACATGGAGTAATTGCATGGTCGGAAGAGATGGATAATCTTGTGGAGACTTCAACAAACCTGGCTTCAGTTAAATTCATTGATGACAATAAGATTGAAATAGTGACAACACAGAGAAGCTCAATAGAGTCTTCAAAGCATGATATTGCTGCAGTGGTTGAATCCTGTCTGCAACTTGCCGGAGCAGAGGTTGTGCATTCTGACGGTTATCCGGGCTGGAGACCAAATATCAACTCCGAAATACTCAAGATAACTCAGGCATCCTACAAAAAACTTTTTGGAAAGAACCCATATATAAGAGCAATTCACGCCGGACTCGAATGTGGAATTATATACAAGAAATTCAAGAATATAGACATGATATCCATGGGCCCGACTATAAGAGGTGCCCACACTCCTGAGGAGAAGATAGAGATCCGGACAACTCAGATGTTCTGGGACCTGCTGATTGATGTAATAATGAATATTCCTGTCCGAAATTAGAATTATTCGGATCTGACTTTCGCCCCTGATTTGCCGGAAATTGCAATAAGCTTGTCTATATTCCTGTGGAGCAGGGAGGAGCAGGCTACACGGTTTTATCTTCACAAAGTTCAATTAGAACCCCTGATGTCGATTTAGGATGAATAAATGCAATATCAAGACCGTCGGCACCTTTCTGCGGAATTTCGTTTATAAGTCTGATATTGGCCTTTATAGCTTTTTTAAGTTGTTTTTCCAGTTCCTTCACAGCAAATGCAATGTGATGTAGCCCTTCCCCTCGCTTATCAATGAATTTGCTTATTGGCCCCTCAGAATCAGTTGATTCAAGAAGTTCAATTTTTGTCTCTCCTATCCTGAAAAAAGCAGTCCTGACCTTCTGATCAGGAACTTCTTCAATTTTATAACATTTTATGCCAAGAAAATCTTCATACAACTTTACAGCTGAATCAAGCTCCTTTACGGCAATGCCTATATGTTCAATATAAGATGGATTCATAAGCTCTATACTATTAATATAATAAAAAAAAGCTGAATATCAGAACATAAAACAACATTTCTGATGTAATTCAATGATCCGATTCGTATCTATTTTTCAAAAAGAAAGGATCAGAAAGGGAATTCTTCAGGAATTGTGATTTCAAGTTCAGTAGTGACAGGTTTTTTAGCCACCTGATGAACCGGATTTCCATCTACAAATATGGCTTTAAATGGAGTTGTCGGACATGAAAACTCACACTGGCCGCATCCGATACAGATCTCGGGATTCGTTTCAGGAATTACAAGGTCGCCTTCATAGGGCACCATGTATACAGCTTTTGTGGGACATGATTCCGAACAAGCGCCGCAGGCTGTCTTTTCGTTCTTAACAACACAATTATCCTTAATAAAATGCACCTGCCCCAACTGGGTCAGCTTTTTGGCCTCAAGCAGTAATGGGTGCAATGCATTTGTCGGGCATATATCGATGCACTTAGTGCAGTTGTAATTGCAGAATCCCTTATGGTAATCCATAACCGGCTGCATAATACCTGCTATGCCATATTCAAGCCATGCCGGCTGTAAAGCACCGGTAGGGCAATTGGATATACAAAGGGAACATGCCGTGCAATTTTTCTGAAAATCTTCAATTGAAATAGCACCAGGCGGACAAACCGGGCATGTCTTATTCTCCTTTACAGTTGATTCCTTGGTTGATTGTATAGCCTTTTTTTCCTGACCTCTAAGAGCCGAAGGTATTCCAAGAAACATGAGCACTGCTCCGGCAACGAACTTTCGTCTTTCCGGATCTGTGTCTGTATTAACATTCTTCCTCTTAAGTCTGAAAATGCCATAAGAAATTGCCTTGTCAGGACATGTTTTGATACAATTGAAACAATCAACACAACGGCTTACATCAACATCATACTTAAGAAAATCAATGCAGGAAGATTTGCAACCTATTGCACATCTGCCACACCTGGTACACTTATCTTCATCTATCCTGATCCTGAGCAGGGAAATTTTTGAAAGAAGTCCAAGCAGTGTGCCGACGGGACAGATCATATTACAGTAAAGGCGGCCTTTTGTCAAAGACAATCCCCCTATCAGAAGTGCAAACAGAGCAGGAACAATATAAACTAAGGGCTTATAAGTCATTACAGGAACATGTATCAGGAAGTATATGTCAAATTTAGCCAATATCCCTTCCAGCAAATTATTCAAAACTGCAACGGCAGGCCTTATAAAAAACGTCATAGACCTTCCGAAAATGCTGTAAGGATCGAAAAGTGTCAACATGTAGACTCCCCATATCAGTGATATTATTATCGTTAGCACCAGAAGTGAATACCTGACAACCGTAAATGGTTTTTTGTAACCGTATCTCCGGAATTTCTTTCGTATCCTCCCTCCTATCCTGCTGAAAATATCCTGGCCTATACCAAGGGGACATAAAAACGAGCAGTATGTTCTGCCAGTCAATAAAGTCAGGACGACAACAGCAATAAAACCAGCTGCAATTATTGTCTTCAGATCAAAAAACTTGAGTATGGAAGGAATGAATTGTAACGACAAAAGAATGTTAATATACTTTGCCGGTAACAGGTTCTTAAAATCAACAAAAACAAGAAAGAAGCCAATAAAAACAAGTGCCGAAAAAAATATCCTGAACTTTCTCAGAAAAGGTGTTTTCATTAAATTACATTTGAATTCTTTTAATATTGAGAGAGTCAATATTCATTGTCCCAAGTCCAAGTTTACTCGCAAGGGATATATGTGTTATTCTTGAAGTTTCTAAATTCATAAGCTTTGTTGCTGCTGTATCTCCTGCAACCCAGTCGGTAGTAATGATTTGAGATTTCATCTGGACTAAATCCTGCCTTGATATTCCTCTGGGCCCGTTTCTGAACATTACATTGTAGCAATCAAGTACATGTAATACGGGTTTCTTCTCAAACAAGCCATAATCTGCAATACACTGATCGAGATTATTCGAGTGCCACCACCTTCTGTCCCAAATCACTCCCATCATATTTTTGAGGCATGCAGTCATTCTTGTTGTATCATGACTCTTCAGAATTGGCACATTGATGAACACATCCGTATCAAGCAATACCTCATGAACCTTTACCGTTTTAAGTACTACGGCGCCAGGAATATTCACCTGTTGGTAATAACGCTCCGTATGAGCCGGAACAACTTTGGCTCCGGCATTTCTGGCAGCTCTTTCAATGCCAGAGGTCTTATAGCAACTTGGCCCATTGTCAACTGAGTTATCGAATACATATACTTCTTTTGCTCCCGCCTTTAGAACATGTTCTATCACACGACTAACAAGCAGAGGGTTTGTACAGGCTCCGTATTCAGGTACAACGTCCCATCCGATGTTGGGTTTAACAAGAACTTTCTGACCTTTCTTCACAAATGTTTCCATCCCGCCAAGTTCCTGTATTCCAAGATCAAACATCGCATCAGGAGAACCACCCATTATAGCTACCATATCGTATCTGGCATTCTCCGAACGAATTGCCAACAGATCATCATATCTGCCCAGCCCAAAAGCAGCACCGGCTGCCAAACCAGCTCCTGCTGATGATTTAAGAAAATCCCGTCGTTTCATAGTGGTTACGTTAGTTTTCTAACAAATCTAAATATAGAATGTCGAAAATTACAATTTATTTTCTTCATTCTGTAATTTTAAATCTTAAATACTCTTAAACTCATGAAAAAAGATACTGTTTTTTTGTGCAATGAAGAACCTTATCGAAGAGGGAAATAGTATCTTAGCAATCTAAGATTTTGATTTATTTTACAACAATTGTCTTTTTTATTTGTTTAACAAGATATTTATCAATGTATGAAATTACTTTATTACGACTGCTTCAGCGGTATCAGCGGTGATATGAATCTCGGAGCCATGATTGATCTGGGAATTGATCCTGCCTTTCTTAAAAATGAACTGAATAAGCTGAATCTCAAAGGATGGGAACTTGTTGTTGAGAAAGCACAACGGCATGGGATAAACGGCACAAAAGTCACTGTCAAACAAACCCACCATGAGCATGTTCACAGACATTTATCTGACATTGAAAAGATTATTAATGAGTCGGCACTGGATCAAAAAACAAAGGAACTGAGCTCTAAAATATTCAGAGTTGTTGCCGAAGCTGAAGCTGAGGTCCATGGCGTATCTGTTGATAATATCCATTTTCATGAGGTGGGAGCTGTTGATTCAATAGTTGATATAGTTGGCGCTGCAATATGTTTTAATAAACTGAATATTGATGCAGTAGCTGTCTCTCCCGTTGAACTTGGAAGCGGATTTGTCAAATGCGCTCACGGAAGACTGCCCGTACCGGCTCCCGCAACTGTTGAAATTATCAAGGGATTGCCTGTGAAAAAAGGAGGCGTCGATTTTGAAGCTACAACCCCTACAGGGGCAGCAATACTCGCTACACTTGTAAATCTGACAAAAGCACCGGCTGCAATCCGGATAGAAAAAGTGGCATACGGAGTCGGGCAGAAAGATCATTCAGAAGTTCCCAACCTTCTAAGAGTTTACCTTGCTGAAACTGAAGAAATACATAAAGGACATGATGCCCTAATGATAAAATGCAATATTGACGACATGAATCCGGAATTCTTTGAACATATTTCGGATGAACTTTTTAAGGCCGGAGCCGCTGATGTCTTCTTGTCAAATATCATAATGAAAAAAGGAAGACCCGGAATTATACTTAATATTATCTGTGAATGTGGTTATGAGGATAAAATAAAGGAGGTCATTTTTACGGAAACAACATCCGTTGGCATAAGAACTTACCCTTTCAGAAAAGATACTCTTGTAAGAAAATTTGACAGTATAAATACCCCATTTGGAAACATTACCGTTAAACGTTCCTTTTATAAAGACAAGGAAGTATCGTGCAAACCAGAATATGAGGAATGCAGGAAAATTGCCCTGGATAACGGACTCCCCGTAAAAGAGGTCTATTTCAGGATCATGGCATTAATAAACGGCAAATAGGAATAATTTTTGCTTATAGCTGGGATAATTTCATTTATTTAAATTCTATGGAGCAAAAGAAAACAGAAATACTCAATTCTCTGTTAAAAGAACTGGGGTCTTTTGTTATTGCCTTTTCCGGTGGCCTTGACAGCTCATACCTTGTTTACCATGCAAGCAGAATTAAAAACATCAGATTCACAGCCGTTACAATACGAACACCATACATACCGGAACGTGAAATCAACGAAGCTGTTGAATTCGCATCTGCACATAGCGCAGATCACAAAATAATTAATATCAGCTTCCCTGAAGAAATAAGACATAATCCTGAAGACAGATGTTATTTATGTAAAAGAAGACTATTTAATCATCTCATCTGTTTTGCCCGTGAAAATGGTTTTAAATATTTGGTTGACGGTACGAATTCCGATGATAAAAAGGAATATCGTCCGGGTCTCAGGGCCTTAAGAGAACTTGAAGTAAGAAGCCCTCTTGCAGAAGCCAGACTCTCAAAAAATGAGATCAGGGAGCTTTGCAAAAATGCAGGGCTTAAAATATGGGATAAACCTGCTATGGCATGCCTCCTTACAAGAATCCCGTATAATACGGAGATAAGCGACTCAATTATACGCATGATCGAAGCAGCTGAAGAATTGATGCTGAAAAAGGGATACCCCGGAGCCAGGGTAAGAGCCCATTCAGGTATAGCAAGAATAGAGCTGCTGCCAGGCCATCTTGAAAAAATTGTTACTGATCCGGAAAAAGAAAGTATCATTGCCGGTCTGAAAAGAATGGGATTCAAATACATATCTTTAGACCTTGAGGGCTACAGAACAGGCAGTATGAACGATGAATTAAAATAATATGACTGAAAAAGAAACTGAAAAACTCCTGAAAGAAGTTAAAGATGGCAGCAAGAGTGTCGCTGAAGCTCTTGAAGTGCTAAAAACATTCCCATATACCGATCTCGGTTTTGCAAGGATTGATCATCACCGGGAAATAAGAACGGGTTACCCTGAAATAGTCTACTGTGCAGGAAAGACAACTGAACAGGTTCGGGAAATTTTCCGGGTGATGAAGAATAAAGAGAACAACATAATTGGCACGAGAGCCAGTGAGAGCATGTTCAATGAAATTAAATCCATCTTTCCCGAAGCAATTTACTACAACCAGGCAAGGATCATCTCAATAAAAAAGAAAAAATCGAGATTATCTGAAAGTACAATAGCGATAATCACGGCAGGTACATCAGACATTCCGGTTGCCGAAGAAGCCGCGGTTACAGCAGAACTTTTAGGCAACAGGGTAACAAGGATCTATGATACAGGAGTTGCAGGGATACACAGACTTGTTGACAAACTCCCGGAGATAAGGAAATGTAAGGTTGTGATAGTTATTGCCGGCATGGAAGGTGCCCTTGCAAGTGTTGTCAGCGGACTTGTGGATAAACCAGTAATTGCTGTTCCGACAAGTGTGGGATACGGAGCCAATTTCGGGGGAATATCTGCGCTGCTCGCTATGCTTACTAGCTGTTCCTCAGGAGTAACTGTTGTAAATATTGATAACGGTTTCGGAGCTGGTTTCTCAGCAAGTATGATCAACAAGATGAAATGATCCTGAAAAGATATGCATGGTAAAGTCTGGCTTTCAACTGCATACCTGCCTCCATCTGAATACTTCGCTGCCATAGCAAAGTATGATGAAGTTCTTATTGAAAGAGAGGAAAACTATCTTAAACAAACGTACAGAAACAGGTGTTATATTCTTTCTGCAAACGGCATTCAGAAGCTCAGTGTGCCAGTATTGCTTGGCAGCTTTCATAAAACACCAATCAAAGATATCCGGATAGATTACTCAAAAAGATGGCAGCAGGTTCATCTGGGTGCTTTAATGTCAGCATACGGATCATCACCGTTTTTTATCTACTATTTTGAAATTATAAAGGAAATTATTAACGGAAACCATATTTACCTCATTGATCTAAATAAAGTGTTGCTCGAAACAATATTGGAAATGATCAGGCTTGATAAAAAAGTATCATTTACAGATGTCTTCAATCCTGTTGAAGGTAATCCAAATGATCTGCGCTATAGCATCAATCCAAAGAAAGCGTCGGAATACAGACCGGGAAAATATCAGCAGGTATTTGAGTCAGGACTTCCGGTTTCCGCTAAATTAAGCATTTTAGATATCTTGTTCAATGCAGGTCCGGAAACAAAAACCTATCTGTGACAAACAAAGTGTGCTGGTTCACAGAACCAGCACACATAAGGAAGTCAAACAAAGTATCAGTAACCAAAACTATAACTGAAGGTGACATTAAAAATGTTCCTGTTGATTCCTATATCCGATGCAGCTGTCTCACTAAATGTATCATACAATATATAGGTCATCGGATTAGACATATAAGTGTATCCAATATCAAAGGATATGTTTTTTTCTCTGAAACCAATTCCGGATGAAATGGCATTATAATCCAGATTATAATTTAATTCACCTGTCTGCCAGACTCTTCCATAATAGCTGAACCCTCCTCTCAGATATAATTTATCAAAACGGACCTCAGCACCCAGCCTTAAGTTATTGGCAGAATGGAGACTGTTCTTTATCTGCTGGTTTTTAAAGCTGTAATCATAATCATCGTCGCCTGCATTTGTAAATTTGATTGTCTTATAATCAACAAATTCATATTCAGCACTTAAAAGTGCAATTTTCTTTATCTGAAGAGCTCCTCCTACAATTACCCTGAAAGGTGTCGTCAAATTATAATCAAATCCTTCAAATTTATTTGAGAATTCCTTAATTCCTCCTATAGTAAAACGGGATGTGATATTATCATAAGCTTCCTCATGTATCCTGTACATCATCGGCGAATGAAAGGCAAATCCCAGTCTCAGAATTTCCATCGGTTTATAGATGACACCTGTTTTGAATGAGATGCCTGTCCCTGTATTCTTGTAATCAAATGTATATCTGAAGTCAGAAAAACCTGCCACATCCGAATACCTTGCCGGCAAATCCTTATTTGTTGCTTCGAGATGTTCATAATGGCTTGTATAGCTCAGCCGGTTAATACCCAGAGTAGCTCCGAAATATAACTTATCTGACCAGTTACCCCCAATAGAAATTGCATGTTCACCGGTATATCCCATATAATTTATATACCGTGTAATTGTCTGGCCATATAATGAGGCATCACTGCCATACCCTGAATAAACTGTAGCCCACTGGTCGTAATAACCCGACACAGAGTCAATAACAAATGCTCTCCATCCGAGATATGCATCGCTTGACATGTCATCGAGAATATAACCATTATTATACTGTGCCCAGAAATCAGCAAGTGAACTCCGGTCGCCGGTACCTTCAATTACTATAGTCTGGTTAAAGTTGTTTGTTTTGTTATAGCTATATCCAAGATTTAATGCCATTAGTCCTGTTCCCGAGCTATTGTTGTTTATCAGGTTCGCTACAAATCCCACCTGAGACAGGTTAAAGTCATAAAGATAATCCTCCCTGCTGTTTGCTTTAAAATTAGCTATTGTATTAATATGATAGAGTTGAGGTGTAACCGATATTCCTGAAGATCTGAATACACCTATTCCTGCTGGGTTCTGGCTGAGCGTTGAAAAATCTCCGCCAAGAGCTGTAAATGCTCCTCCCATTGAAGTGAATCTGGCAGTACCCGAATAAAATACCTGTGAGTATCTGATGGCATCGTCAACAGTCTGGGCATTTGACAGGACTGTAAGAGACAAGGCCAGAAATATTATTAATAACTGTTTTTTCATAAATATAATCTTTTCATTAATAGCTATTCACTACTCCGTTAATAGATAGAATGAATCGTTAATTTAGATTGATCTGAGTAAAGTCCTATCTCCTGCCTCCTGATGATGAACTTCCGCCGGATGATCTGGAAGAACCGGAAGACCCGGAAGAACCGGAGAAACCGGATGAACCTGAAGATGATCTGGATGATGGCATCACTGAGTAGCCACCGCCGCCTGATGAAGATCCCCTGCTATAAGAAGATGACGATCTGCTTGAGCTGCCGGATCCTGATGAGAAGCCAGAGGAACGCTGTACACTTTCTCTTGACGGAACAGAATAGCTACTACCAGAATTTCTGTTTGCCGGTGTCGGTGATGGCCTGCTCCGTTCAACGGAAATCGAAGTTGATCCTCTGTTGCTATTGCTGTTGCTTCTTGCCGGTGCAACGCTATTGATCCGGGTGTCTGAATTTGACCTTGTATTTGAGTTAACACGGCTGTTATTATAGGAAGGCCTTTCGCTCATTCTGGGATTGCTGTAACTTGGCGTATAAGACCTGTTTACACTATTATACTCAGGTCTGTTGACTGTTGAATTTGTTGATGTTCTTCTTTCAGTAGTCGTGGTAGAATTCCTTGCTGCATCCTGTGCAGAATTAACGGAAGTTGATGTCCTGGTATTTTGTCTTGCAGCGGAAGAAGGAAGATCACTTCTTCTGATATCGGAAGATCTTACTGAAACATCTGATGCTGAGCCTTTGGAAAGGTTCTCTTCTCTCCTTACAGTTGATGATGCCGAAGTAGGCATAAGTCTTTCATTGTATCGCGTTGATAAATTACTCTGTCTTTCACGTCTTCCATATACTACTGAGTTGGAAACATCGGATATGCCAGGGTAATAACTCCAGCCTCCTCCGTAATAGTATGGGGAATAGTATGAATAATAGGGATAGTATCTGTAAGGTCTGTAATAGCTGCCATAAAATCCTGAGTAACCATAATAGAAAGGATCATAATAAAAAGGATCGTAATAGAAAGGGCTATAATAATAAGGACTATAATAATATGAGCTGTAATAATAAGGATATCCAAAACTGAAGCTGATTGAAGGATAATAGTAAAAAGGATCCCTCCAGTAAGGGTAGAAATAGTTTCCGTAAAACCTGTTGAGCCTCGATGCGTAGGAGTAGTCATAATAATTGTCATAGTAATTATTATATATTGTCGTACCCCCTTTGTTGTTTACGGCATCATCATAGTAGCCTACTGCATCGTAATACTCTTCAGACATAAGTGTATCGGCAGCATAGATATTATCATAATAATCTGAAGATCTCAGATCATTTTCAATTATCTGACGTTTGGCCTGGGTCCTCGCTGCAACAAGCTGCCTGTCTGAGGCCTGAAAATAAATATCATCATATTCAACGCCCGTATAAAGCCCTGATGTACAGGATATTGTTGTCAGAAGGACAAAAACTGATATGTAACTGATTGCTTTCATTTTCGATTTCCTTGTTTGGTTTATAATCCAATACAAATATTGTACCAAAAACACCTGTCTTTTAAAATTAACAAAACCAATTACTCTACTGATTAAAAGGTTTATCTGAATGATCAAAAATAATAAAAAAAGGATATACTTTAACATATCCCTGAAAGTATCTCAACTAATAATGTTACGATATAGAGTTTTACTTTCATGATGAATCATCAGCTTTTTTTAATGATAACTTTTTACCTATTTTTACGCCATTAATTTTCAATCCAGTATATATATACAACTCAAATAATGTACCAAAATCATGGCTAAGTTCTTAACAAACAAGGATGATAATTACGCTCAATGGTATAATGATCTGGTTATCAAAGCAGATTTGGCTGAGAATTCTGTTGTTAGAGGCTGTATGGTTATAAAGCCTTACGGATATGCAATTTGGGAAAAAATTCAGGCTGAGCTTGATAAAATGTTCAAAGCAACAGGACACGTTAATGCCTATTTTCCGCTTTTTATTCCTAAATCATTCCTCAGTAAAGAGGCAAAACATGTTGAAGGATTTGCGAAAGAGTGCGCTGTTGTGACCCATTACCGTCTTAAGAAGGACGAAAACGGGGATGGTGTTGTTATTGACCCTGAGGCAAAACTGGAAGAAGAACTGATAGTTCGCCCTACATCTGAAACGATAATCTGGAACTCGTATAAGAATTGGATACAGTCGTACCGTGATCTTCCTATCCTGATAAACCAATGGGCTAATGTCGTCAGGTGGGAAATGAGGACAAGGCTTTTTCTCAGAACCTCCGAGTTCCTTTGGCAGGAAGGTCATACCGCCCACGCTACAAAGGAAGAAGCTGTTGCTGAAACCGAAAGGATGATAAATGTATATTCCGAATTTGCAGAAAAATTCATGGCTCTTCCGGTTATCAAAGGATTTAAATCTGAAAGTGAAAAGTTTGCAGGTGCAGTTGATACTTACTCAATTGAGGCTTTAATGCAGGACGGAAAAGCACTGCAAGCCGGAACAAGTCATTTTCTTGGACAAAACTTCGCCAAAGCCTTTGACGTTCAGTTCACTGACAAAACAGGCAAACTTGAATATGTATGGGCTACCTCCTGGGGTCTTTCAACAAGGATGATTGGAGCCCTGATAATGGCTCATTCAGACAATCACGGACTGGTGCTTCCTCCGAAACTGGCCCCGATACAAGTTGTAATAATACCTATTTACAAAAACCAGAATGAAGCTGAAGAAATATCGAAAGTTGCAGTCAACATAAAAGATGGACTGGAAAAGAATGGCATATCTGTAAAATACGATGACCGTGATAATAATACACCCGGCTGGAAATTTGCCGACTATGAGCTTAAAGGCGTTCCGGTAAGAATTGCAATAGGTCCGCGCGATCTGGCAAACAAAACAGTAGAGATAGCCAGGAGAGATACACTCGTTAAGAAAACTGTTTCTGTTGAGGGTGTCAATGACCATATATTACAGCTTCTTGAAGATATTCAGAAGAACATTTTCAGCAAAGCTTCAAAATTCCTTACAGAAAACACTTTCTATATAAATACCTGGGATGAGTTTACTGATATAATTGAAAATCGTGGCGGCTTCGTAATGGCACACTGGGACTGCACTGCTGAAACAGAAGAGATAATTAAGAAGGAGACCAGGGCTACAATATGTTGTATCCCCCTTGATTCACCTGAGGAAGAAGGAAAATGCATCTATACAGGCAAACCTTCAAAAAGACGGGTTCTTTTTGCCAGGTCATACTAAGACCGGACACTTTATTCAGGAATAATCTCTCTTATTATTAATTAAATATTATTAAATTAGATGCTGCAATTACATCTGAAACACCCTGTATTATGTCTGATCCGAACGAAAAGAAAACGATAATAATTGCCGGCGATATTCTCTTCTTTAGAATGCATTCAAGAATAATAACAGGCAAAAAGCCTGGATTCCAGTTCAACTCAAATAATATTCCTGAAAGAATTGTTCATTATACCTGATGTGTTTCCTGCAGTTGAAATACAAAAGATCTGTCGGGCCTCTTTTTTTTCTGGCACTTTTTTTTATTAATTATCCGCTTCTGAGCCAGGACAAATACACCCCCGATTCCGTATCATCAGGCGGGTTGTATAAAAATATAGTTCTAATGCCCGACCTGCGTTTTTTGCAGTTTAATAGTCTCGCCGTAAATACAGACAGTCTTATACCTCCCAACATAAGACAGCTTGAGACATCATCTGTTTTTCTGGATTCATTAAAGATAAGGGCTGAAAAATACACCATTACAAGAAAACTGTATGATTTTATGGTCGTATCAAATGATCAATCGTCTTACAAACAGATGAATGAATCAAGTGAAACTGATTTTTCTCCATTTGCCGGAAAAAAAATACGAAAGATCGAGATTCGGAGACTTGATGTGTTTGGTACAGATATTGACTATCCCGATTTATCCAATCCCAACAGGATGGAAAACTTCCTTAACAAGAGCCACCTGAATACAAATGAATTTATAATAAGAAAAAACCTGCTTTTCAGCGTGGGCGACACAATCTCTCCCCTTATACTGAGCGATAATGAAAGAATAATCAGGGAACTGCCCTATATAAACGATTCCCGGATACTTATAGCACCTGTATCATCTGAAGAAGTTGATATTGTTGTAATTACAAAAGATGTTTTTGGTATTGGCGGAACTATGGCGTTCAGCTCTATGGAAAAAGGATCGCTCTCCCTGTTCAACAAAAACACCCTTGGACTCGGATCGGAGATCCGGCTTAAAATGAGCTATGATAAGGATCTTCCTGATTCTCCGGGTTTCGGTCTGAAATATAATTTCATTAATATCGCAAAGTCATTTATCGACCTGAATGTTTTCTATTTCGATGGTCTCGGTGAAAAAACCTACGGCTTCAGTCTTAACCGAAAACTGGTAAGCGCCACTACAAAATATGCAGGAGGGATATCTATAAAGCAAATGTTCACAACCGAAGACCTCGACACAATGTCTGTTCCCGAACCCCTCAAGTATAATCTCCAGGATTACTGGTTCTCCCGTTCCTTTCTCCTTAACATGGAAAATGTTACAAGATTAATTTTCGGGTTAAGATATTTGAACAATAATGTCTTCTCTCACCCTTATATAGCTCCTGATTCATTCCACTTCCTGCAAAAATACAAGATGTTCCTGTTCTCGGCTGCCTTTTCAAGACAGAAATTTTATAAGACTAATCTTATATATAGTTACGGACGGACTGAAGATATTCCTTACGGAGTTCTTGTAAATCTGACAGCAGGCAAGGAGATAAACGAGTATAAGGAAAGGTTTTACACGGGCATAAACCTGTCTGCAGGACATTCATTATCAAGAATAGGCTATTTTTATTCATCTGCAGGATTATCAACATTCTTTAACGGACGGCAGACGGAACAGGGATTGTTTTTGTTAAGAACAAATTACTTTTCAAACCTGCTCTATCTTGGTAATTACAGGATCAGAAATTTTGTTAAAATTGACTATACAAGAGGATTCAGCAGGTATTCTGATGAATGTCTGTACATCAGGAAAGAACATGGATTTACCGGATTTAGCAATGATTCAACTTCCGGCAATCAGCGATTATCATTAAATCTCGAATCAGTCTTTTTCAGCCCCCTGAGCCTGTCAGGCTTCAGGTTTGCCTTCTTCACATATGCCGATATGGCTGTTCTCTTCGGAAGCAACCAGAACATAAGCGAAGGCGACCTGGTATCAAGCATAGGCCTTGGAATAAGGATCCGAAACAACAACCTGGTTTTTAACACTTTCCAGTTAAGGATCGGATTTTTCCCCAAGCTTCCTGAAAAATCAAATGTCAACTATTTACGCTTTTCCGGTGAAGAGTTGCTAAAACCTGAAAATTTTGAATCCGGACCTCCATCAATACTAGTATATGAATAAATTCAGAAAATAATTATATGCTTGGAAAATTCCTGAAATACATTGAAGATAACCGGTTGGCACGCAAGGATGACAGGATCCTGATTGCTGTAAGTGGTGGTATCGATTCAATGGTAATGGCCGACCTGTTCATAAGATCCGGCTACAATATCGGAATAATCCATTGTAATTTCACTCTTCGCGGCAATGAATCTGATATGGATGAAGAACTTGTTAGAACACTGGCAACCGAAAATAATCTTCCTTTCTTTACAAAAAAATTCAATACTGCCGCCTATGCTGAAAAAAATGGTATTTCAATACAGATGGCTGCCAGAAAGTTAAGATATGAATGGTTTGAAGAGATACGGATAAATAATGGATATGATTATGTCGCAGTCGCACATAACCTTAATGACAGCGCAGAGACTCTTCTGATAAATCTGACAAGAGGGACAGGTATTGCAGGACTAGCAGGTATCAAACCTTCATTCAAAAAAATAATAAGACCTTTATTATTTGCAACAAGGAACTCCATTGAAGAATATTGCAGTTTAAATAATATAAGCTACAGGGAAGACAAGTCAAACAGTGAAACAAAATATGCAAGAAATAAAATCAGACATCGCGTTTTACCTGTATTAAAAGAGATCAATCCGGCAGCTGAATTTGCAATAAGTGAGACAGCGGAACGGCTCTCACTCACATACGAAGCTGTAAATGAATACATTGATGAAATTCGAAAAAAAACAGCTTCAGTTAACGGAAACAAAATCTTCTTTTATGCAAACAGGCTGAAACAGTTTATTAAAAATGACGGAGTGTTATTTGAACTGTTCAGGCCTTACGGCATCAACAGTTCCACACTGAAGAGCCTGAAGAAAATAATTTCCGGGGATACTGGTAAACAGGTTTTCACGCAAACACACTGGCTTGTAAAAGACAGAGAAAAAATACTTGTGTCTGAAATAAGCAATCAGGAAAATATCTCCTATGAAATAAACAATCTGAAGGAATTACGCGCTATACCCTTTATAAAATCTGTTGTAAGAAAGAAATATTCGTCTGATTACAAAATACCTGCAGATAACCTGACCGCATGCATTGATTTTGAGAAGATCTCCTTCCCCATTATCATCAGGAAATGGAGATCCGGGGATTTTTTCTATCCGCTTGGGATGAACAGGAAGAAAAAGCTCAGTGACTATCTTATTGACAGGAAATTGTCAAGACAAGACAAAGAACATATATTGGTTCTGGAATGCAATGAAAAAATTGTCTGGATAATTGGAGAAAGAATTGACAACAGATACAGGATAACACCTGAAACCAAGCAGGTTTTACTTATCAGGGTGTAATATCCCGGGGTAATTGTTTTCGCGGATTCCATAAATCCCTCTGTCTATCAACAAAAGATCGGCAATAGTTATTGAAGCAACGGATTCAACTATGACCGGCATTCTCAGGGCTATGCATGAATCATGGCGTCCTTTTACAAGCAGTTTCTCCATTTTGCCTGTCGAAAAATTGAGTGTACTCTGTTCAATCCCCATTGATGAAGTAGGTTTAACAACTACCCTGAATATTATATCATTCCCATTCGTTATTCCTCCATTTATCCCTCCGGCATTATTCGTAGCTGTCCTGCCATTAATGTCGATGAAAGGATCGTTATGCCTTGATCCTCTCATCGAGGCTGATTCAAACCCTGATCCAAACTCGACACCCTTGATTGCAGGTATTGAAAAGAGAAGATGGCTGA